>JANOOK010000123.1:0-12233 GCA_031421275.1 Sphingomonadaceae bacterium | reverse complement strand
CCGCTGCCCCAGCCCTTGACGTACAGTTCGGTGCCGTCACGCGTCTTGACCATTGGCATCGTTCATCTCCGGTTAGATTACGCCGTCGCAACGTGCTGCAATAGCGGCAGTTCCGGTATTGCATGGCCGGTGTTGTCGATCGCGGGGCTGGCGGCGCTCGCGTGGTTCTCTATATTGATGGTCAGGTAGCTCTGCGAACGAGCGAAGCACGGTACGGAAAAAGGCTGGTCGCGATGGTTTCGAAGCGTCTGAAGTTTGCAGCTGCGCTCGGCCTGCTGGTGCTGATCCCCGCGCCGGCGATCGTGCAGGCGGCGGCGGAGACCGACACCTACAAGCAGCTCGACGCGCTGATGGACGTGTTCGAGCGCGTCCGCGTCGACTATGTCGACAAGGTCGACGACAAGAAGCTCATCGAGGGCGCGATCAACGGCATGCTCGCCAGTCTCGACCCGCATTCGAGCTATATGGACGCGCGCGATTTCGCCCAGATGCGCCAGACCACCGACGGCGAATATGGCGGGCTCGGGCTGACAGTCAGCACCGAGGACGGCGCGGTCAAGGTCGTCGCGCCGACCGACGACACCCCTGCGGCGCGCGCCGGGATCAAGGCCGGAGACTATATCACGCGGATCAACGGCGAGCTGCTGTACGGCGTTTCGCTGAACGAGGCGGTCGACAAGATGCGCGGTGCCGCGGGCACCGACATCAAGCTGACGGTGGTGCGCGAAGGCTCGATCAAGCCCCTCGAATTCGCGATGCGGCGCGAGGTCATTCAGATCAAGCCGGTCAAGTGGGAAGTCAAGGATGACGCCGGGATCATCCGGATCTCGACGTTCAGCAAGCAGACCGGCCCGGCGACGCGCGCCGCCATCGCGTCGATCGAGAAGCAACTCGGTCCCAAGCTGATCGGTTTCGTCGTCGACCTGCGCTCGAACCCTGGCGGGCTGCTCGACCAGTCGATCGAAGTCTCGGGAGCGTTCCTCGACCACGGCGAGGTCGTGTCGCAGCGCGGCCGCGCCAAGACCGATATCCAGCGCTATTACGCCCATGGCGGCGACCTCACCGGCGGCAAGCCGATCGTCGTGCTGATCGACGAGGGCTCGGCGTCGGCGGCGGAGATCGTCGCCGGGGCGCTGCAGGATCACCGCCGCGCCCTGGTCATCGGTCAGCGCAGCTTCGGCAAGGGCTCGGTTCAGACGCTGATCCCGCTCGGTCAGGACACCGCGCTGCGGCTGACGACGGCGCGCTATTTCACGCCGTCGGGCCGTTCGGTCCAGGAAGCCGGTATTGAGCCCGATGTCGTCGTGCCGCAGCTCAGCGACGCGGCGCTGAAGGACCGCCTGCCGCACCTGCGCGAGGCCGACCTGCGCCGCCACCTGATCAATGACGTCAAGGCCGACAACAAGCTGGTCGAAGCCGATGACAAGCCCGACCCGCGCTTCACCGCGACGCCTGAGTCGCTCAAGAAGGCAGGCGTTACCGACTATCAGATGAACTACGCGCTGAAGACACTGGCGCGGCTCGATCCGAACCCGCCGATGACGGTGGCGTCGGCCGCGTCGGTCGACGCCAAGTCGACGGCACACTGACCGGCGCGGGCGTCGGCTGGCGATGCGCACGCACGATAAGCCCGCCGGCATCCGCGCGCTGACGGCCCGGAGTACGGCGCTGGTGGCGATCTGCCGGAAGTGCGGCAGGAAGCTTGGCGGCGGCTTCGGCAAGGACGGCGATGTCAGCCTCGCCAAGGCGCTGCGCCGCGACTTCGACCTCGGCAAGGGCAAGCGCGCCAGCGTCCGGCTGGTCGAAACCGGCTGCCTCGACATCTGCCCCAAGGGTGCGGTGGTCGTCGTCGCCGGCGACCGGCCCGGCGAGACGCTGCTGATCCCACGCGGGACCTCGACCGCCGATGTCGGCGCGCGGCTCGGGCTCTCCGCTTTGCTGCCGCCAACGGAACTTGCGTCCTAGCCTGTCGTTCCGACTCCAGCTTCCACCAGCATGACAGGAACGATCCATGGCCACCCATGCCAAAGCCGTCGATGCGGCCCAGCCGCAATACAAGGTCGATTACAAGGAGATCCAGCCGTTCGGAACACTGAAGAAGCTGCCGCTGACACTGAACGACAACGCGCGTTCGTCGAGCGTCAAGGCGCTGAACCAGCTGCTCGCCGATACGATGACGATCCGCGACATGTACAAGAAGCATCACTGGCAGATGTCGGGTGCTACTTTCTATCAGCTGCACCTGCTGCTCGATAAGCATTACGAAGAGCAGGCCGAGCTCGTCGACACGATCGCCGAGCGCATCATGGCGCTCGGCGGTATCAGTATCGCGATGGCGCATGACGTCGCCGAGATGACGCAGATCGCGCGCCCGGCGAAGGGCCGCGAGGATGTGCCGACCCAGCTGGCGCGGCTGCTCGAAGCGCATGAGATCATCCTGCGCCAGTCCCACGAGGCTGCCGATGCCGCCGACGAGCAGGGCGACGACGGCACCAACGACCTGCTGGTCAGCGAAGTCATCCGCACCAACGAGCCGCAGGTCTGGTTCCTCGCCGAGCATCTCGCCGAAACGCCGCTGCTGCGCGAGAACAAGTAAGGACGTCCTGCCCCTCCCCGACCGGGGCGGGGCAGGCTTCCCCCTACGAGGTTCCCCCGCTACAGCACCGCGTCCGCCGCTGTCTCGGGATCACCGCCTTGCTCCGCCAAATCTATGACCGACTGCTGGTGCTTGCCGGGCGGCCCGATGCCCAGCGCTGGCTGGCGCTTGTCTCGTTCATCGACGGGTCGATCTTCACACTGCCGCCCGAGTTGCTGCAGTTGCCGATGTCGCTCGCCCGGCCCAATCGTGCGCTGCGCTACGCGCTGATCGGCACCGTCGCCTCGACCATCGGCGGCGTGGTCGCGTACCTGGTCGGCGCGACGTTGTTCCATCCGGTCGCGACACCGATCCTGCATTTTCTCGGCAAGCAGGCCGAGTTCGATCACTTTAGCCAGCAGGTGCGCGGCAACGCGCTGCTCTGGCCGGTGTTCTACCTGCTCGCGCCGATGCCCGCGGGTGTTGCGGCGGGCAGCCTCAGGCTCGGGCTGGCCGGTGCGATCGGAGCTGCCGTCGTCGGCCGCGGCGCGCGCTATCTGCTCGTCGCGCTGGTCTTGCAGCGTTTCGGCGCGACGGCGGCGCGCTATATCGAGCTGCACTCGCACCGGGTGCTGATCGTCCTTGCCGCGCTGTTCGGTACAGCGGTATTGGTGCGTTATGCGCTCTGAACTTTTCAGTCGCGATGCCGACAGCCGCCAGTCGCGCCGTATCGCGACCGCGATGCTCCTCGCCGGTTCGGGAGCGCTACTCGGCGGCGCGCTGGCGTTCCAGTACCTCGGCCATCTCGCGCCGTGCGAGATGTGCCTGTGGCAGCGCTGGCCGCATGTCGCCGCGCTCGGTCTCGCGCTGCTGGCGTGGCTGTTGCGCTTCGACCGGCGGCTGCTCGCGGTCGCCGCGGTCAGCCTGCTCGTCGGCGCGGGCCTCGGGGCCTTCCACGCCGGTGTCGAATGGCATCTGTGGGCCGGACCGCCGGCCTGCACCGCCGCACCGATCGGGGGCAGCATCGCCGACATCACCGCGATGGTGCTGGCGACGCCGCTGATCCGCTGCGATGCGGCGGCGTGGACGCTGTTCGGCGTTTCGATGGCGGGCTACAACGCGCTGCTGTCAACGCTGATCGGTGGAGTAAGTCTGTGGCTGATTACGACGCGCCGCGGGATGCCGGGCACCACTTCGCGGGCGATGCGTCCAGTCCCGACGCGCTGAGCCCGGTGCCGCACCGTCGCCTGCCCGGCGACCGTGTCGAGACCGTCGAGCAGATGATCCGGGTCGATCACGCCGGTGAATATGGCGCGGCGCGCATTTACGCCGGCCAGCTCGCGGTGATGGGCAACCGGAGCGCGATCAGCGGTGCGGTCGCCGAGATGCAGGCGCAGGAAGCCCGCCACCTCGCCACCTTCGACCGGCTCATCGTCGAGCGCCGCGTCCGCCCGACGGTGCTGCATCCGATATGGCATGTTGCCGGCTTCGCACTCGGCGCGGCGACCGCGCTGCTCGGCCCGAAGGCGGCGATGGCGTGCACCGTCGCGGTCGAGACCGAGATCGACAGACATTATGCGGCGCAACGCGCCATACTCGACGCCACGCCCGACGAGGATCCCGAGCTCGCCGCGTACATCGCCGACTTCCAGGCCGACGAGGTCGAGCATCGCGACACGGCCGCCGAGCATGTCGGCGACACGCCGGGGTTCGGGCTGATGAGCGCCGTGATCCGCGCCGGCTGCCGCGTCGCGATCGCGGTGACGAAGCGGGTGTAAGGCGAAACGACGGTCGGCAGCGCGTCATCGCTTGCCGGCGAGATGTTGCGTTCTGGTCCTCTCGCGCCTTGATGAAGAGCGGTTAGGGCACCAGCCCGAGCGCAGCGACTAAGCGGCAGTCGATCACCAGCCCCGCCGCGCGCCTGCTCTCAAGCCATTCGGCAAGCCCGGCAAGTTCGACGACGTGGACCACGATGTCTTCGTTCTCGACCCCGCCGCCGCGGCCCGTCCTGGTCAGCCGCGTCGCCTTGAACAGCCGAAACATCTCGCTCGACATGCCGGGCGACGTCGCGAACTCGCCGCAGTCCCGCCAATCGGCGGCGGTGAAGCCGGTCTCCTCGTACAGCTCGCGCGCCGCTGCCAGCGCCGGAGCCTCGCCGCTGGTCTCGTCGCCGATCAGCCCAGCTGGCAGTTCGATCGTGCGCCGCCCGAGCGGCACGCGGTGCTGCTCGACCAGCACGATCTCGCGAGCGTCGGTCAGCGCGAGGATCACGGCAGCGTCGATGCCGGCGACGCGTCCGACATACTCCCAGCTGCCCGATCGGCTTACCTCGATATATTTTCCGCGCCATGCCAGCACCGGCCGGGATCCGTCGCACATCGCGAGCACCTCTGAAATCTGTTAAGCCGCTACGCCAGCAACGGCGGTGCAGTGCTGGAGTTGGCTGACACGTTCTCCAGCACTGTCGGCGAGGGGGCAAGGTCGATGGTCAATATTCTGTCGCTCGACGGTGGCGGCACCTGGGCGCTGCTGCAGGCGCGCGCGCTGGCGGCGCTATATCCGGGCGAGAGCGGTCATCGCATCCTGTCGCGGTTCGATTATGCCTTCGCGAATTCGGGCGGAAGTATTGTTCTGGGCGGACTGTTGCTCGACCTGATGCCGGTCGAGATCGAACGGCACTTCACCGAAGCGAAGCTGCGCGGCTCACTGTATCGGCCGTCGCCATTGTTGAGCGCGGCCTTTTTTCGGATTTTCAAGGCCGGTGCCAAGTACAGCACCCCCGCCAAGCAAAAGGCGCTCGACAAGATTTTCGGCAGCCTGCCGCTCGCCAGCCTGCCGCATGCCGGTGGCCAGGTGACCAAGGTCGTCATCGTCGCGTTCGACTATGTCCGGTCGCGCGCTTTCTTCTTCCGCTCGCCTGATCCGACGCGCTTTCCGACGATCCGCAACATGACCATCGCCAGCGCGGTTCACGCGTCGACGACGGCCCCCGTGCTCTATTTCGACCGCCCCGCGGAGTTCATGGTCGACCTGGCATACCCTGACGTGAGCAGCATGCCGATCAACATGCAATTTTGGGACGGCGGCGTGACCGGGCTGAACAATCCTGTCGCCGCGGCCGTCGCCGAAGCGATTTCGGCCAGTGTATCGTCGAGCGAGATCGCGGCGCTGAGTATCGGGACCGGCTCGGTCCTGAAGTCGAACAATTGGAGCCATCAGGGCGGTGACCCGGCCCAGCTCGCTCCCGAGCGTAAGAAGTTGACCCCCATCGGCGACGTCGCCGCACTGGCCGAGGCGGTCGTCGACGATCCGCCCGATTTCGCCAGCTTCCTCGCGCACACCATGACCGGCGGCCACGCCCCGACCGGGACCGAGACCGTTACCGACGGCCGCATCGTGCGGATGAGCCCGCTGGTGCTCGGTGACTTCGTCGCGGGCAAGTGGCAGCGTCCGGCGTGGAACCAGCCGCCGCTGCGATCGGGCGGTCTCGATCTGTTCGAACGGCTGCAGAACCTGGGCATGGACGCGGTGGCGCAGCAGGAAGTCGACGACATCGGCAAGCTCGGTGACGCGTGGCTCGGCGGCGACGCCAAGAACCAGCCGATCCGCGGCAACTTCTTTCAGGATGCGGCCTCGGGCTACCATGCCGAGATCGGCCACCTGAGCTTCGCGGCCGCCCGCGCGGCGGCGGCGCGGTTGGGGCTGCTATAGCCGCTACCGGATTTAATCGAAGCACCGCCCCCGCTCATCCCGAGCGTATTCGAGGGACGCACAATTTCCGGGCAGGTCCCTCGACTTCGCTCGGGATGAGCGGGTTGAGCGCTTCGACCTGACTGCGAGATACGAGCCGCTACCGGTTCAGCCGCCCATTGATCAGGCTTTGCACCACGCTCGGGTCCGCCAGCGTCGAGGTATCACCCAGGCTACCGAAATCATTCTCCGCGATCTTGCGCAGGATGCGCCGCATGATCTTGCCCGACCGCGTCTTGGGCAGCGCCGGGGCGATCTGGAGGTGGTCGGGCGTCGCGATCGGCCCGATGTGTTCGCGCACGGCGAACTTCATCTCGATGAGCAGCTTGTCGGTGCAGTCGATGCCGGCGTTCAGCGTCACATAGGCGTAGATGCCCTGGCCCTTGATGTCGTGCGGGAAGCCGACGACTGCGGCTTCGGCGACGTCGGGATGCTGGACCAGCGCGCTCTCGACCTCGGCGGTGCCCATGCGGTGGCCGCTGACGTTGATGACGTCGTCGACGCGCCCGGTGATCCACCAATAGCCGTCCGCGTCGCGCCGGGCTCCGTCGCCGGTGAAATACAGACCCTTGTAAGTGCTGAAATAGGTTTGCACGAAGCGCTCGTGGTCGCCCCACAACGTCCGCGCCTGACCGGGCCAGCTGGCGCGCAAGACGAGATTGCCCTCGGCCGCACCGTCGACGAACTTGCCGTCGGCATCGACCAGCGCCGGTTCGACGCCGGGCAGCGGCAGCGTCGCCGAGCCCGGCTTGAGCGCCGTCGCGCCGGGCAGGGGGGAGATCAGGATGCCCCCCGTTTCGGTCTGCCACCAGGTGTCGACGATCGGCAGCCGGTCCTTGCCGACCACGCGGTGGTACCAGCGCCAGGCCTCGGGGTTGATCGGCTCGCCGACCGAACCGAGCAGCCGCAGGCTCGACAGATCGTGCTTGAGCACGGGCGCGTCGCCGTCGCGCATCAGCGAACGCAGCGCGGTGGGCGCGGTGTAGAAGATGTTGACCTTGTGCTTGGCGATCGTCGCCCAGAAGCGGTCGACCGCGGGGTAAGTCGGCACGCCCTCGAACATCAACGTCGTCGCGCCTGCCGCGAGTGGGCCATAGACGATATAGCTGTGGCCGGTCACCCAGCCGACGTCGGCGGTGCACCAGAACAGCTCGCCACGCTTATAGTCGAACACCGCCTCGAAGGTCAGTTGCGCCCACAGCAGGTAACCCGCCGTGGTGTGCAGCACGCCCTTGGGCTTGCCGGTCGAGCCGCTGGTGTAGAGCAGAAAGAGCGGGTCCTCGGCCGCCATCGGCTCGGGCGTGCAGGCGTCGGGCACGGTGTTCCGGAGCTCGTGCCACCAGCTGTCGCGCTCGGGGTGCATGTTGACCGACGTGCCGGCATGACGCACGACGAGCACCGCCTCGACGCCGCCGGCGATGTCGCAGGCCTTGTCGACCGCGGCCTTGAGCGCGAGCGGTTTGCCGGCGCGGTTGCCGCCGTCGGCGGTGATGACGAAGCGGCTGCCGGCGTCGGATATGCGCCCGGCGATGGCATCGGGCGAGAAACCGGCGAACACCACCGAATGCACCGCTCCGATGCGCGCGCAGGCAAGCATCGCAACCGCCGCCTCGGGGATCATCGGCAGATATAGCGTAACCCGGTCACCCTTCTCGACGCCCAATCCGACGAGCACGTTCGCCATCCGGCAGGTGTCTTCGTGGAGCGCGCGATAGCTGATCCGGCGCGACGGCGTCGCGGGGTCGTCGGCTTCCCACAGGATAGCGATGTCGTCGCCGTGTTCGGCCAGATGCCGGTCGAGGCAGTTGGCGCTGACGTTGAGCACGCCGTCCTCGAACCATTTGATATCGACCGGATCGAACGACCAGTTGCCCATCTTGCTCGGTGGCGTGATCCAGTCGAGCCGCGTGGTCTGCTCGCGCCAGTAGCTGTCGGGGTCGTCGTGTGCAGCTTGCCGTGCGGCTTCGGCCTGCGCCGCGGTTGTGCGCGTCATCGCCTGTGCTGCGTCGGGCACCGGGTAGAGCGTGACCTCGTCCATGCAGTCCTCCCAAGATGTCGCGCTAGCTGCACTGGAACGCGGCTGCACCGTTGACGTTACGATAGCGCCTCAGGACAGGATTGCCAGCCATGACCGAACAGACCAAGCACTCGCCGATGGGCTATGGCGACGTGGATGCGCGTCCCGCTGGCGATGGCGGTGACGGGCAGTCGGAGGGCGGTGCCTACCCGAACCCGCACGAGCACGAGAAGGGCGGCGACGCCCAAGGCGGCCAGAGCGAGCCGAAGTACAGCGGCCCGGCCAATCCCAACGCGCCGCGCGAGTCCGATACGTGATCGACGATCCCACTGACCCGGCGGCGTTCGAGGACAGCAGCCATCAGGACATGTCGGCCGCCAAGCCACCGCACGGGGCCGATGACGGCAAGTCGGGCGGCGCGACCGGGGGCCGCCGCGGTGCGCCCAATTTCACGCAGGACAGCCACGGCACCAATGCCCTGAACGGTAAGGCGAAGGGTGCAGAGAACGAGAAAGCGGCGCCGGGCATCTCCACCGACAAGCGATCCGACGATACCAAATAGCGTGAGTCCTCACGTCGGTGCGGGCAAGGTCGTCGCTGCGCTGCGACAGACAGCGCCAGCACGACAAACCGCTTGGCCGTTGCTGGCGCATTCGTTACGCGTCGACCTTCACTGCAACTGCCGCCTCGCGCATTAGGGCGCGTAAGCCGCAGCGACAGGCAAGGTTGCTCGATGCACGACGACGATAATGATGCCGAGCTGCCGCCGCACGTTCACGCGCACGCGCCGATCCCGCAGGAACGCGCCGAGGCCGCGGTCCGCGAACTGATCCGCTGGGCCGGCGACGACCCCGATCGCGAGGGGCTGCACGACACCCCGGCGCGGGTTGCCCGCGCCTACCGCGAATATTTCCGCGGCTATCTCGACGACCCGGGCAGCCACCTGAGCCGCACTTTCGGCGAGGTCGGCGGCTATGACGAGATCGTGCTGCTGCGCGACATCCCGTTCCAGTCGTTCTGCGAGCATCACATGGCACCGATCATCGGCCATGCGCACATCGCCTATCTGCCGCGCGACCGCGTCGTCGGCATCTCGAAGCTGGCGCGGGTGCTGCACGGTTATGCGCGGCGGCTGCAGGTGCAGGAACGACTGACCGCCGAAGTCGCCGATTGCATCCAGCTGCACCTCGATCCGCGCGGTGTCGCCGTGGTCCTCGACGCGACGCACAGCTGCATGAGTGCGCGCGGCGTGCTGACCGCGGGCGTGACGATGACCACTAGCCGGATGATGGGCGTGTTCCGCGACGACGACCGTTCGCGCAAGGAAGTTCTGGCCTTGATGGGCAAGGGCTGACTGCCTAAGGCCGTCGGGCGCTATCGTCCCGCGACACGGCGCTCAACCAGAACGCCGAGGGCTCCATGACGAGTTTCATGTTCGCGACCGGAATCGAGAATTCGTATCCGACGGTCGGCGGCAAGCGCATCGACGAGATGGCGAAATGCGGTCACTATGAGCACTGGCAGGCCGATTTCGACGCCGTCCAGGATCTGGGCATCCACTATCTGCGCTACGGGGCGCCGATCCACACGACCTGGCTCGGCGACGGCAAATACGACTGGTCGTTCGCCGACGCGACCTTCGCCGACATCCAGCGCCGCGATATCGTGCCGATCGTCGACCTTTGTCATTTCGGCGTCCCCGACTGGGTCGGCAACTTCCAGAACCCCGATTTCCCGAAGCTGTTTGCGCGTTATGCGACGGCGTTCGCGACGCGATTTCCGTGGGTGCAACTGTATACGCCGATCAACGAAATGTATATTTGCGCGCTGTTTTCGGCGCGCTACGGTTGGTGGAACGAGCAACTGACGACCGACCTCGCCTTCGTCAACGCGCTCAAATACATCGTCAAGGCGAACGTGCTGGCGATGGAGGCGATCCTCGATGTCCGTGCCGACGCGATCTTCATCCAGTCCGAGGCATCCGAATACTTCCATGCCGACGAGCCCAAGGCGATTGCGCCCGCCGAGATGCTCAACTCGCTGCGTTTCCTCAGCCTCGATCTGAATTACGGTCGCCGTATCGACAGCGAGATGTATCAGTACGTCATGGACAATGGCATGACGCGTGAGGAATACACGTTCTTCATGACGATGCGCCTGAAGCAATACTGCATCATGGGGAACGACTACTACCTGACCAATGAACACCGGGTCTCGGCCGATGGCAACACTCGCGCCAGTGGCGAGGTCTTCGGTTACGACGGGATCACTCGGCAGTATTACGATCGATACAAGCTGCCGACGATGTACACCGAGACCAATCTGGCAGACTACGGTGATGGGCAACTTTCGGTCGACTGGCTGTGGAAGCAATGGGGCTGCCTGCTCAAGCTGCGCAACGAGGGTATGCCGATGGTTGGCTTCACCTGGTACTCGCTGACCGATCAGGTCGACTGGGATAGCGCGTTGAAGAACGATGCCGGTGTTGTTAATCCGCTCGGGTTATACGACCTCGATCGTAACATCCGTCCGGTCGGGCGCGCCTATAAGCAGCTGATCAACGATTGGCGCACGGTGCTGCCGACGCAGAGCGTCTGCCTGACGGTTCCGGTCGTTCGGCCGAGCGAGTATGACGGCAACTGGGCGAAGCGGAGGCGCGACGAAGCGGCGCAGTTCCGGGCGTCCAAGATGGCCTCGTTGCCGGCCGGTAAGGAGAATTAGCGACTTCTACCCCGCAAACACGCCACCCGGACATCCGATCACTCCCGGAAATATCTCGAACAGCCCGCCTGCCAACGGTTGCGCGGCGCGGGCGTCGGCGTCGAGTTCCAGCCGCGCGGTGGTGACGAACAACCGCTCGAGCCCGGCACCGCCGAAGGCGCAGCTGGTGACGTTGGTGACCGGCAACCGGTGCTCGGCGACGACGACGCCCGCGGGTGACACGCGCCGGACGCAACTGCCGCCCCAGAAAGTCTGCCAGAGATAGCCCTCGGCATCGCTCGTCAGCCCGTCGGGATTGCCGACACCCTCCGGCCACGCGACGAGGATACGCTTGTCGGTCAGGCTGCCGTCGGCAGCGACGTCGAACGCGAAGGTGATCCGGTCGAGCGTGTCGTTGTGGTATAGCGTGTGCCCGTCCGGGCTGAACGCGGGGCCGTTCGAGATCCGGTAATCGGTGTCGTTGCGGGTCCATGCCAACCCCGCGCCGAGCCGGTAGAGCGAGCCCTGTCGCGCCAGCTTGTCTTCGTCCATCGTGCCCGCCCAGAACATGCCGTGCGGATCGACCTTGCCGTCGTTGAAGCGATTGCGGGCAAACGCCGGGTCCGCCTCGGGATCGTCGAGCAGCGTGTAGACGCCGCGCTCGGGATCGATCGCGGCGAAGCCATATTCGGTCCCGGCGATAAACCCGCCGCTGGCGCGCAGCGCGATCGAGCCGATGCGCCACGGTGGTATCCAGCTGTGGTGCTCACCGCTGACCGGATCGAAACGGTGAATTGCCGGAGCCTGAATGTCGACAAACCACAGTTTCTGCGCCGCCGCGTCCCAGATCGGGCCCTCGCCGAGCTCGCAGCCCAACGGCCACAGGCAGCGCCAGCCAGGGCCGGAAAGTTCGGTTGTCATGGCGGCATATTACGCCCGCGTGGAATGAAGTCGAGCCTGTGCGCCTCTCCCATCCTGGAGAGGACAGGCTTGACAGAACGTGCCATACAGGTTAGCACACCTGATGATACTGCTAACCCCGCTCGGTCTGTACACGCCGCGCGCGGTGAAGGCGGGCCGCGTGCTTTCGCGATCGACGCATGCCGATTTTAGTGTCGATTTCACCCAAGCTGAATCGTCACCCTCGCGCAGGCGGGGGCCCATACACGTCCAGACTCTGACGTGTATGGG
>JANOOK010000122.1:0-23392 GCA_031421275.1 Sphingomonadaceae bacterium | reverse complement strand
CCCCCCCCCCCGCCCCGCCGGCCCCCCCCCGCCCCCCGCTGCGCCACGTGTGGGCCCCCCGCCGCCCGCGGGGGTGACGGTAGCTGCTGCCGGCGCGCGCTTGGCCCTAATTCATCACCGCCGGGTTGCTGCCCTGGTTCTGCTGCTGCGCCATATACAGCGCACCGAAATCGATCGGCTCGAGCATCAGCGGCGGGAAGCCGCCGTCGCGTGTGGCATCGGCGATGATGCGCCGGGCGAACGGGAACAGCAGCCGCGGGGCCTCGACGATCAGGAACGGTTCGAGCGCCTCGGCCGGGATGTTGCGCAGCCCAAACAGCCCGGCATAGAGCAGGTCGACGACGAAGGCCGCGGTGTCGTCGTTGAAGGCGCGTGCCTCGATCTTGATCTCGACTTCATACACATCGTCGCCGGCACGCTTGGCGTTGACGTTGATGTTGACCTCGATCCGCGGCGCGGTCTCGTTCTGCAGCGAGGCGGGCGCGTTCGGGTTCTCGAACGACAGGTCCTTCATATATTGCGTCAGGATGCCGACCTGCGGCGCGTTCAACGCCGCCGGATCGATGCCGTTACCGTGTGGCTCGGCTAGATCCTGACCGGAGGTCTCGTCGACCATATAATTCGCTTTCTGACGCTGGAATAATGCAACGTGGCGCTAGCAGCCGGGTTGTTTGCGCGCAAGTCGCCGACGACAGCTTGCGTGGGACCGGATTCGGCCTATCTCGAAGATCCGGTGTAAAATCGGTGTTGTCACAGGGGGGGTGTCGTGGATGGACCGCCGCGATGCAGTTTGTTAAGGTCCGCTGTCAAGTCTGAGGCGATATGATGTCCGATAGCGGTACCTGGGTCGAGATTTTGCTACTGGCAATGCTGGCGGGCTTCATCGGCCTGCGCCTGGTCAGCGTGCTCGGCAAGCGCACCGGCCACGAAAAGCCGGTTCCCGATCGCTTCGCCGCCGCCCAGCCCGAAGTTGTCGTGGCGCGTCCCGGGATCGTCGAAACGCGCCCGCGGACGATGGTGACGCTGCCGATGGGCACCGATGCGGCGCTGTTGCCCGACCTGCAGAAGCTTGCCGACATCGATACCGGCTTCGATCCGGCGAAGTTCCTGACCGGTGCGCAGGCCGCGTACCGCATGGTGCTCGAGGCCTTCTGGAGCGGCGACGCGGCGGCAATGGACGGACTGGTCTCGGACGAGGTGTTGCATCAATTCCGGCGGGCGATCGAGCAGCGCGGCGGTGCGGCATTGCCGAACCGGCTCGCGAGCGTCGACAGCGCAACGATTTCCCACGCGCAACTTATCGGCCAGATGGCCGAGGTCACCGTGCACTTCGACGCGCGGATCGCTGCCGGGAGCAACGCCGAGGCGGCGAACCGCGACGTCTGGACCTTCAGTCGCCACATCGGCTCGGCCGACCCGGCGTGGCTGCTGATCGCCACCGACGCGGAGGCGTGAGGCACCGAGCGCGGCGCTTGAGGGTGTCGGCTATTCGGGCGGCACCGGCTTCCTGGGCAGCGGTAATAATGTCGCTGAGCGTGCTCACCGGCTGTGCCGCACATCGGAGCGCAGAGCTTCCATCCGCGATGCGGGCGGCGACGCCGTCGAAGACGACGCCTGCGATCGTCGGTTCGATCGAGATCCCACCTGCATCTGCTGACGCCCTTGGTATCGGGGCGAAGGTCGTGGCGATGCCCGATCTGCAGCACGGCTCGACAGCTGCACTTGCCGCCTATCGCCGAAGTTGTCCGGCGTTGGTCAGCCGCGACGATCTCAGCGGGCTGACGAAGGCCGGCGACTGGTCTGCCGCTTGCGCCGCTGCCAACCAGGCAACCGACGCGGGCGCGTTCTTCGCGTCGAACTTCGTGGCTGTGCAGGTCGGCGACGGCCGCGGGCTCGACACCGGCTATTATGAGCCTGAATTGGCAGCCTCGCGGCGGCCGACGCCTGGCTATGCCGTGCGGCTCTATCGCCGTCCGCCCGACCTCGTCGAGGTCGACCTGCGCCGCTTCGATCCGGCGCTCGCGGGTAAGCGCGTGTGGGGCAGAGTCGTCGGCAAGGCGCTCGCCCCCTATCCAGACCGTGCAGCGATCGACGCCGGAGCGCTCGTGGGGCAACGCCTCGAGCTGGCCTTCGCCGCCGATCCCTATGCGGCATTCTTCCTTGAGATTCAGGGTTCGGGTCGCCTGCTGCTGACCGATGGCGGCATCGTCCGTATCGGTTACGACGGCCAGAACGGGCAGCCGTACGTCGGCATCGGCAAGCTGCTGCGCGAGCGCGGCGCGCTCGCGCCGGGGCAGGCAACGATGGCCGGCATCATCGCCTGGCTGCGCGCTCATCCGGCCGACGCGCCGGCGCTGCTGCAGGAGAACCGCAGCAAGATATTCTTCCGCGAGCTGACCGGGCTGTCGACGAGCGACGGCCCGCCGGGGGCATTGGGCGTCCCGCTGACGGCGAAGGTCAGCGTTGCCGCCGACCCGCGCTTCGTCCCGCTCGGCGCGCCATTATGGCTGAACACCAGCGTTGCGAACGTCGGAACCGTGACGCAGATGATGATCGCGCAGGACATCGGCGGCGCGATCAAGGGCGCCAACCGGCTCGATCTGTTCTGGGGCACCGGGGACGCCGCCGGCGCGGTCGCGGGCGGCATCACCGCGACCGGTACGGTGACGTTGCTGCTGCCGAAAGCCGCTGCAGCGCGGCTGGAGAAGCCCGATGCGCCGGCTCGGCGCTGAAGAAGTGGCGCTGTGGGCGCGAGTGGCGGCGTCGATCCGCCCGCTGCCGGGCCGGACCCGGCCGCTCGCCGCGCCGTCGCCGCCGAAACTCGCCGAGCGCGCACCCGATCCGCCATCCCCGCCGAAGCGCACCGCGACTGCCAACCGTATCGCGGTCGATGCCGCGACGCTCGACGGCGGCTGGGACCGCAAGGTCCGCACCGGGCGGCTCGATCCCGACTTCACGCTCGACCTGCACGGCTATAGCCGCGACCGCGCGCATGCGCTGCTGACCGCCTGCATTGCCGACGCCGCGCTGAGCGGCATGCGCGTGCTGCTGGTGATTACCGGCAAGGGCGCGCGGCCCGGCGACAATGACGATCATTCCGGCCACCGCCCGCGCGGCGTGATCCGCGCCAGCCTGCGCGACTGGCTGCAGGACAGCAATTTGCGCCCCTACATCGCGGCGCTCAGGCCAGCGCACCCGCGGCATGGGGGCGGAGGGGCGTGGTATGTGATTTTGCGGCGGCGGTGACTCTGCTTGCGACGGACAAGAGGTCTCTTGTTGATCGTGATTGTCATCCTGGCCTTCGGTCGGATGACAATCCGTTCAATCGAGGCTCATCCCGCTCTGGCTCCTCCTCTGGAAGGGCCTGGTAAAGCAGTGCCCTAAGCCGCCTTCGCCATCGAGGCTGCCCGCCAGCGCAGCATCCGCCAGATCGCCGCTGCCATGAGTTTGAACAGCGCCCCGTTCGGGCGGAGTGCGACGGCGCGCAGCATCATCCGCACCGCATTGTCGATATGCGGCCGCCGGTACAGCTGCAGCGCGCGGCGACCGTACTCGCTCGAATAGCGCGACTGGTACACCGCCTCGGGAGCTTTGGGCAGCACGTTCGCCGCAAACCACGCCCAGCCGAGTTCATCGTCTTCCGCCTCGGCGAAGCGCGTCGCAGCAACGTGCAGCCGGGTTGCGAGCGGCAGCGGGTGGCTCGCCTGATACCGCGCGAAATGCCGCGCGAACAGCCGGTAATGCATGAATTCGTCGGCAGCAATGTGCCCGGCGATTGCCTTGAGCACCGGCTCGTCGGTCGCATCCTTGATCGCCGAATAAAACGACGACGTGCCCGTCTCGACCACCTGCCGCGCGACCAGCTCGCCGGTACGCGAACCGCGGATCGACTGCGAGACGCCTTGCGGAACCTGAAACCCGGCGCGGAACGCCGCCAATGCCGCGGCGAAGTCGAACGCCGGATCGGCCAGCTCGGCCCAGCGCCCGAGCGCCGCACCATGCTGCTCCTCCTCGACGCCCCACGTCCGGATGGCGCTGAGAAATGCCTCGTCGCCGGCGAACACATCGCTGAGATACGCGACGTAATCGGCGGCGTTTGCCTCGACCAGCGCCGCGGTCTTGACCACCGCGAGCAGGTCGGCGTCGACCGCGCCGGGCACGACCGCGCTCCAGTCGATCTCGTTCAGCGTCCACCCGCTCATCCGGTCACTTTCCCTCGGCACTCAGCAGCTACGCACCCCGGAATGGTACGATGCAACTCGATTAACCGAATCCTACAGCAACTGGCGCAGATGTCTAATTGACCGTCGCGGCCTGCATCGCCTCGAGGCGTGCGACCTGTGCCGCGGCGGTCTTGACCGCAAGCTCGCCGCTGGCACTACGCAGCGCCTCGCGCGCTCCGGCGAGCGCCACCGCGGTTGCTTCGACATCGATCTCGCCGACCGGCGTCGCGCTCTCGGCGAGGATCGTCAGCCCGTTCGCGCCAACCTCGGCGAAACCGCCGTCGATGAAGATGCGCTCGGGAACGTCGTTCATGCCCGCCGGATAGACCATGATCGCGCCGGGGCGGATCGTCGACATCAACGGCGCATGCCCGACGAGCACGCCGAAGTCACCCTCGGTGCCCGGCACGACGACCATGTAGACCTCCCCCGACCGCAGCAGGCGCTCGGGCGAGACGAGTTCGAAGTGAAGCAGGTCGGCCACTTACGCCGCGTCCGCCGCGAGCCGCTGGCCCTTGGCGACCGCGTCCTCGATCGTGCCGACCATGTAGAACGCCGCCTCTGGCAGATAGTCGTATTCGCCCGCGACGATGCCCTTGAAGCCTTTGATCGTGTCGGCGACATTGACGAACACGCCCGGCGAGCCGGTGAAGATTTCGGCGACGTGGAACGGCTGGCTGAGAAACCGTTGGACCTTGCGGGCGCGGCTGACGACCAGTTTGTCGTCCTCGGACAGCTCGTCCATGCCGAGAATGGCGATGATGTCCTGCAGCGACTTGTACTTCTGCAGCACCTCCTGGACCGACCGCGCGACGGCGTAATGCTCCTCGCCGACAGTGCGCGGTTCGAGGACGCGGCTGGTCGAGTCGAGCGGATCGACGGCGGGATAGATGCCGAGCTCGGCGATCGAGCGGGAGAGCGTCGTCGTCGCGTCCAAGTGCGCGAATGAGGTCGCCGGAGCCGGGTCGGTCAGGTCGTCGGCGGGGACGTAGATCGCCTGGATCGAGGTGATCGAGCCCTTGTTGGTCGACGTGATGCGCTCCTGCAGCTGGCCCATGTCGGTCGCCAGCGTCGGCTGATAGCCGACCGCCGACGGGATGCGCCCGAGCAGCGCCGACACTTCCGAACCGGCTTGCGTGAAGCGGAAGATGTTGTCGACGAAGAACAGCACGTCCTGGCCTTCCACATCGCGGAAATATTCGGCGTTGGTCAGCCCCGACAGCGCGACGCGGGCACGCGCGCCCGGCGGCTCGTTCATCTGGCCGTAGACCAGCGCGACTTTCGATCCGGCGCTGATGGCGTTGCCGTCGGCATCCTTGGCGATGACGCCGGCCTCGAGGAACTCGTGGTACAAATCGTTGCCCTCGCGCGTCCGCTCGCCGACGCCGGCGAAGACGCTGGTGCCGCCGTGACCCTTGGCGATGTTGTTGATCAGTTCCTGGATCAGCACGGTCTTGCCGACGCCGGCGCCGCCGAACAGCCCGATCTTGCCGCCCTTGGCATAGGGCGCGATCAGGTCGATGACCTTGATGCCGGTGACGAGGATGCTGCTGTCGGTCGACTGATCGATGAACAGCGGGGCCTCGGCGTGGATCGGCATGGTGATCTCGGCATTAACCGGCCCGCGCTCGTCGATAGGCTCGCCGATGACGTTCAGAATGCGCCCGAGCGTCATCGGGCCGACGGGAACGCGGATTTGCGAACCAGTGTCGGTCACCGACTGCCCGCGGACGAGGCCGTCGGTCGCGTCCATCGCAATCGTCCGCACGGTATTCTCGCCGAGATGCTGCGCGACCTCGAGCACCAGCCGCAGCTCGCCGACGCGGGTTTCGAGCGCGTTCAGGATGGCGGGCAGCTCGGTATCGAACTGCACGTCGACAACCGCGCCGATGACCTGCACGACGCGGCCGATGTTGTTGGTGGTGGGGGTGGTGGCCATGTAAATTGCCTCTATTATTTCATTTAAGTCGTGTGATCAGATTGTCGACCGTGGCAAGCCAGTTCTTGGCATCGCCACCCTCGCTCCAAAGCTCATGGAGTTCGCTTTTGTTTCGCAGGAGAGACGCAGCCTCACGGGCCAGCGGCAACTGCAACTTAGAGCCGTCAGCGTGACCTTTCGCCCAAGCTACGATCGGTGACGGTAGTCGCCGAGAGGATAACCCGTGTCCGGCAGCGCAAACTTCGAGAGCTGCGAACGCCTCCTCGCCATCTTCGTAACCGCCAGCGCCTGCGAACGCAGTAAGTGTCCGGTGCACGTTGTTCCAGCTTGGCGCTCGCGCAAAGTCACTGAGCCAATCGGCTGCGCCGTCATTTTCGTCGAACTGATATCCCCAAGCACCCATACTAATGTCAAGCCGTCAAGATTGCTTGGGGAGATAGGTTGCCTAGATCGTTTTCAGGGACAATCCAGCGCGGGCCGTTGGTCACCTCGGGGTCGTGCTTGAACGGCTGCGTTACTACCCACTCGCCACCGCCGGCGACGATCTCCTTCCACATCGTGTCGGGACACATATCGTAGCCATCATCGGGCCACGTCACGGCACCACTCGAGATATGCACGCCAGCAAAATAGTCTGGATTTTCGAGGGCAAGTTGAACGCCCCGGAGTCGCTCTTCCTCGAACCGAACGATGCCTTCCAAGCCGTCATCGAAGCGTACGAAGATCGCGAGAGGCGCTATGACTTTAACCGACACCACGTCAGGCATCCGTTCGCCGACCCGGACGATATCATCATAGTCCCAAGCATCAGCAACCGCCGCGACTGGCGCGTCGGCACTCACAGCGCCTCTGCTCCCGAGATGATCTCGATCAGTTCCTTGGTGATCGCCGCCTGGCGCGTGCGGTTGTAGGTGATCGTCAGCTTCAGGATGATGTCGCCGGCGTTGCGCGTCGCGTTGTCCATCGCGGTCATGCGGCTGCCCTGCTCGCTAGCAGCATTTTCGAGCATGGCGCGGAAGATCTGCACGCCAACGTTGCGCGGCAGCAGTTCGGCGAGGATGGTTTCCTCGTCGGGCTCGTACTCGACCGCGGCGTCGGGGGTAGCGGAGACCGCAGCGGTGCTGACGGGGGGCAGCGGTACGGGGATCAGCTGCAGCTGCGTCGGCTCCTGCACCAACGCCGAGCGGAAGCGCGCGAAGAACAGTTCGGCGACGTCGAACTCGCCCGCCTCGAAGCGCGCGAACACCATGTCGGAGACGAGCTGCGCGTCGGTAAAGGCGACGCGCTTGATGTGGGTCTGGTCGACGGTGTCGACGATCTTGTCGCGGTGGTCGCGGAGCAGCTGCGCGCGCGCCTTCTTGCCGACCGTGATGATCTTGACGGTCTTGCCCTCGGCGACCAGCGCCTCGATGCGCTTCCTCGCCAGCCGCACGATGTTGGTGTTGAAGCCGCCCGCGAGGCCCCGCTCGGAGCCGGTGACAATCAGCAGATAGGTCTGCGCCGCGCCCGTGCCCGCCAGCAACCGCGGCGACTGCGGCCCGACGGTGACGCGGCTGCCCAGCGACGCCAGCACGGTCGCGATGCGCTCGGCATAGGGACGCCCGGCCTCGGCCGCCTCCTGCGCGCGGCGCAGCTTCGCCGCGGCGACCATTTTCATCGCCTTGGTAATCTTCTGCGTCGACTTCACCGAAGTGATGCGCATCTTCAGCTGTTTGAGGCTGGCCATGTTACTTCATCAGAACCTTACCAAAGCCGCTCATTCCGAGCGAAGTCTAGGAACGCACCCTTGCAGTGAGATCGTGCGTCCCTCGACTTCGCTCGGGATGAGCGGGTCGAGCGTTGCGCCAACCGGTTAAGCAAACGTCCGCGCGAAATTGCCGATAACCTCGTTCAGCGACTTCTTGCTGTCGTCCGAAATGTCCTTCGACGTGCGGATCGCCTCCAACACACCCGCATGTTCGTTCCGCACATGGCTGAGCAGCCCCGCCTCGAAGCGGGTCACGTCCTTCGCAGGGATCTTGTCGAGGTAGCCGTTCACCCCGGCGAAAATGCTGACGACCTGCTCCTCGAACGGCATCGGCTCGAACTGGCCCTGCTTGAGCAGTTCGGTCAGCCGCTGCCCGCGGTTCAGCAGCTTCTGCGTCGAGGCGTCGAGGTCGCTGCCGAACTGCGCGAACGCCGCCATCTCGCGGTACTGCGCGAGTTCGAGCTTGATCGAGCCGGCGACCTTCTTCATCGCCTTGGTCTGCGCCGCCGAGCCGACGCGGCTAACCGACAGCCCGACGTTGATCGCCGGCCGCACGCCCTGGTAGAACAGCTCGGTCTCGAGGAAAATCTGCCCGTCGGTGATCGAGATGACGTTGGTCGGGATGTACGCCGAGACGTCGCCGGCCTGCGTCTCGATGATCGGCAGCGCGGTCAGCGAGCCGCTGCCATGCGAGGGTGCCATCTTGGCGGCGCGCTCGAGCAGGCGGCTGTGCAGATAGAAGACGTCGCCGGGATACGCCTCGCGGCCCGGCGGGCGGCGCAGCAGCAGCGACATCTGGCGGTAAGCCACGGCCTGCTTCGACAAGTCGTCGTAGACGATCAGCGCATGCATGCCGTTGTCGCGGAAGTATTCGCCCATCGTGCAGCCGGTGTAGGGCGCGAGGAACTGCAGCGGCGCGGGCTCCGAAGCGGTCGCGGCGACGACGATACTATACTCCATCGCGCCATTCTCTTCGAGCGCGCGGACGATCTGCGCCACCGTCGAGCGCTTCTGGCCGATGGCGACGTAGATGCAATACAGCTTCTTCGACTCGTCGGTGCCGGCGTTGATGCCCTTCTGGTTGATGAAGGTGTCGAGTACGACCGCGGTCTTGCCGGTCTGGCGGTCGCCGATGATCAGCTCGCGCTGGCCGCGGCCGACGGGGACGAGCGCGTCCAATGCCTTCAGTCCGGTCTGCATCGGCTCGTTGACCGAGGTCCGCGGGATAATGCCGGGAGCCTTGACCTCGACGCGGCTGCGAGTGACGTCGGTGAGCGGACCCTTACCGTCGATCGGGTTGCCGAGGCCGTCGACGACGCGCCCGAGCAGCCCGCGGCCGACCGGCACGTCGACGATCGTGCCGGTGCGCTTGACGGTGTCGCCTTCCTTGATGCCGGTGTCCGACCCGAAGATGACGACGCCGACGTTATCGGCCTCGAGGTTTAAGGCCATGCCCTTGATGCCGCCGGGAAACTCGACCATTTCGCCCGCCTGGACGTTGTCGAGGCCGAAGACGCGCGCGATACCGTCGCCGACCGACAGCACCTGGCCGACCTCGGAGACTTGCGCCTCGGTGCCGAAGTTGGCGATTTGGTCGCGGATGACCTTCGAGATTTCTGCGGCGCGGATGTCCATCGTCAGCCTTTCATCGCCGTGGCGAGCGTATCGAGTTTGGTGCGGAGCGAGCTGTCGATCAGGCGCGAGCCCGTTCGCACGATCAGCCCGCCGAGGATTTCGGGATCGACGCGCAGGTCGAGCGCGGCGTCCGCTCCGAGCCCGGCGCGGAGCTTGGCCTTCAAGGCGACGACCTGATCGTCGCTGAGCGGATGCGAGCTGGTGACCTGCGCGTTGACCTCGCCGCGCTGGGCGGCGGCGAGCTTATTGAAGTCGGTGATGATCACCGGCAGCGGCGCGAGACGGCGGTTCCTCGCCAGCACGCCGAGGAAATTGGTGGTCAGCGGGTCGAGCCCGAGTTGCTCCGCCGCGGCGCGGATGCCGGCAGCGGCCTGCTTTCGGTCGATCACCGGGCTGGTGGTCAGTGTCGCGAGATCGGGCGACTCACGAAGCGCCTGCGACAGCGACGCGAGGCTCGCCGCGACGGCATTCAGCGCCTTGCTGTCGGTTGCAAGGCTGAACAATGCGGTGGCGTAACGCCCCGACAGTCCAGCCACAATGCCGCCCGTGTGTTGCAAAGATACTCGCCCGGTTGAGGTCAGAACTGATCGGCGCACAGCTGGACAGCGCCGGTACAGGTCTCCCGACTGAGCGGGGCGTTAGCATGGGGTCCGGACGGGTGCAAGGCGGGCGCGCGATACGCCTGCAGCAGGCCGTCGTGCCAGCCGCTGTCGATTCGGCAATTAAAGAAGTCGATCTCGAAGCGTCAAAAGTGTCGTTGCAGCTTACACTTGTCGATAGCGGTACGGCCCAGCTCCTTTAATTTACAGTTAGTTAAGCAGCTGGCACGATCGTTGCGTATACGAAACATATCAGCTCAGGAGTTTGCAAATGCGCCTTCAGATCATCACCGCTGCTGCCACTGCAGCATCGCTTGCCGCCACCAGCGCGAGCGCCGTCACCGTCGCGTGGACCGGCTGGACCGGAGCTACGGACACCGTCGCCAGCGGCACCATTGTCAGTGGGACGACGACGCTCGATGTGACGCTGACGACGAGCGGCGAAGCGTTGAACTTTATCCAGACCGGCACCGGTACCAACTACTTCACCGAGCCGAACGCCGCGTCGAAGCCCTACACCGGCGGGATCGTCGACGACGCGCCGCCCGCCACCGAAATGATTTCGCTTAACGCCGGCGGGACTAAGACGATCACCTTCAGCCAGGCGGTCACCAACCCCTACATCGCCTTCGTCAGCTGGAACGCTAACGCCGCGACCTTCAGCCAGCCGTTCGAGAAGATCAGTGAAGGCTGCGGTTATTGGGGTTGCGGGACATTCGATCTCGGGGCAGGCAACACCTTCGTCGGCAACGGCGAGGTCCATGGTGTGCTGCGCTTCGTCGGCACCTTCACGTCGTTGACATTTACCGACAGCAGTGAAAACTGGCATGGCGTTACGGTGGGTATCGGCGGGGTCGCCGATACCGTTCCGGAACCCGCCAGCTGGGCGCTGCTGATCACCGGCTTTGCTATGGTCGGTGCGACAATGCGACGTCGCCGCCCGGTCGTGGCTGGATAGCCCGCGAACCGCATGGCTTTGTGTAGCTTCGCTCGAGTTGTCAGCGCCGGCTAAGCAATGCAACGCCGGCTGCGCTCGGTTGCGTGTCCGGCATTTTTCGTTCGGCGTCGCTCCAAGCCGCTGAGGGTGGCCTTGCAGCCACAGTCGGCCAATGTTCGTCGCTATGGAACCATTTGCGGTGGCATCATCAGCTTGAATATGCTGATGCACGTCGCAACATGGCCAGCGTCGACGACGTGGCCCCCGGATCAGATGAGAATGCGAGCGATGCTGAAGACGATCATTCTAGCAGCGCTGGTGCTCGCCGCTCCTGTGGCTGCCGCAGCGGCCTCGCTCGACGAGGGGGTCGGACAGCTCGAAGCGCACTGGGCGCAGGCGAACTACGCGATCAGCGGTAAGGCGGCGCAGGTGGCGGCGTTCGATCAGGTCGTGGCCGAAGCCGAGATGCTCGCGGGTCGGTACCCGGGCAGCGCCGAGCCGCTGGTGTGGAAGGCGGTCGCCGAAACTGCCAAGGCCGGCGTCATTGGCGGATTGACTGGGTTCAAGCTGGTCAAGGCCGCGCGGACAACGCTCGAAGCTGCCGAGAAGATCGATCCGAATGCCGCGAACGGCCTCGGGCTAAGCCAGCTCGGGACGCTCTATTATCAAGTGCCCGGCTTCCCGGTGGCGTTCGGCGACCGGGCGAAGGCAGGGCGCTATATCAAGCGCGCGTTGCAGGTCGCGCCGGACAGTATCGCGGTCAACCTCGCTTATGCCGACTATCTCGCGACCGGCAAGGAGCCGTTCCGAGCGCTCGACATTCTGCGTTCGCTACTGCGCCTCAAGCCGCGCCGCAGCCAGGTGCTTGCCGACAATGGCCGCCGGGCGGAGGCGATGGCGCTGCTCGCGCTGGTGCAGTCGAAGCTGACGCCGGTGCACGGGTGATCGTCCTCGCCGATGGTTTGCTGACGTTGGCGACGCTCGGCGGTGGTGCGGGGCTCGCTTCGGTGTGGGCGCTCGACCGGCAGTTCGAGCGGGCGGCAGCTCCGGCGACGACCGCGCAACCGGTTACGCTGCTGCGCCCGCTACACGGCAACGAGCCGGGCCTCGCAGCGCGATTGGTTGCATTGCTGGCGCAGGATTACGATGCTCCGGTGCAGCTGGTCTGCGGTGTTCAGCGCAACGACGACCCGGCGATCGCGGTGGTACGGGCGCTGCAGGCCGAGCGCCCCGAACTCGATATCGAGCTGGTCATCGATGCCTGCCGCCATGGCAGCAATCACAAAGTTTCGAACCTGATCAACATGACGGCAGCGGCACGGCATGACGTGCTGGTGCTCAGCGACAGTGACATCCTCGTCGCGCCCGACTGGTTACAGCGGATCACCGCCGCACTCGACCAGCCCGGCGTCGGTGCGGTGACGGCGCTCTACACAGGCTATGCGTCGGTATCGGGGCTGTCGTCGCGGCTGGCAGCGATGGCGGTGAGCTATCAGTTCCTGCACAGCGTGGCGCTTGGGCTCGAACTCGGGCTGGCGCGGCCGTGCATGGGGTCGACGATCGCGCTGACCCGGTCGACGCTCGAGCGCATCGGCGGCTTTGCGGCGGTGGCGGACGAGCTTGCCGACGATTACGAAATCGGCCGCGCCGTGCGGGCGCTTGGGCTCAAGGTGGCGGTACCGGCGCTGCTTGTCGGCCATGCCCACCGCGAGACCAATATCGCGCAGCTGTGGCGCCAGGAAAGCCGCTGGGCGCGCACGATCCGTGCGATCGACGGCAGCGGTCATGGCGGGCAGGGGGTGACCTTCTTCCTGCCGCTCGCCCTGCTCGGCGCGCTGGCGGCCGGGTTCGCGCCGATCGCCAATGCGGTGCTGGTCGCGGCGCTCGCCGTACGGCTGCTGCAGAAGCAACAGATCGATCAGATGACCGCGCAGCCGGCCGGGCCAGTCTGGCTTTTACCGCTGCGTGACAGTATATCATTGGCAGTGTGGGCGGGCAGCTACTTCGTCCGCAACATCGAATGGCGGGGAATGCAGCACCGGTTGGGGGCCGGCGGGGCGCTGCTCGAGGGAAGGTTGACCTAGATGCGTTCGCTGTTTTTGCAGGGCCCGTCGTTCGACGGTTACGACGGCGGTGCCGGCGCGCGCTATCAGATGAAGCGCGAGGTCAAATCCTTCTGGTACCCGACCTGGCTGGCGCAGCCCGCCGCGCTCGTCGAGGGTTCGAAGCTGATCGATGCGCCGGCGCACGACCTGTCGTGGGACGATATCGCGCACGAGGTCGACGACAAGGACCTCGTCGTCCTGCATACCTCGACGCCCAGCTTTCGCCAGGACGTCCGCACGGCGGAGCTGATCAAGGCCCGCAATCCCAAGGCGCTGATCGGCATGATCGGGGCCAAGGTCGCGGTCGAGACGCAGAAGTCGCTCGAGGCGTCGACCGCGGTCGATTTCGTCTGCCGCAACGAGTTCGATTTCACGATCAAGGACGTCGCCGACGGCATCCCGCTTGCAGACATCGCGGGGATCAGCTTCAGGAACGCCGCGGGCGAGATCATCCACAATCCCGACCGACCGGTGATCATGGACATGGACACGCTGCCGTGGGTCACGCCGATCTATAAGCGCGATCTCGACCACACGAAGTATTTCGGCGGTTACCTGCTCCACCCGTATATCAGCTTCTACACTGGACGTGGCTGCAAGTCGCGGTGCACCTTCTGCCTGTGGCCGCAGACGGTTGGCGGTCACAATTATCGTACGCGGTCGATCGAGAACGTCGTCGCCGAAGTCAAATACACGATGGCGACGTGGCCCGACGTCAAGGAGATTTTCTTCGACGACGACACGCTGACCGACAATGCGCCGCGGGTCGAGGCGCTGGCGGTCGAGCTCGGCAAGCTCGGCGTCACCTGGTCGTGCAACGCCAAGGCGAACGTGCCGCGACGGACGCTCGAGATCATGAAGGCGAACGGCCTGCGGCTACTGCTCGTCGGCTATGAGAGCGGCAACCAGCAGATCCTGATCAACATCAAGAAGGGTCTGCGCACCGAAGTCGCGCGGCAGTTCACCAAGGATTGCCACGACCTCGGCATCGTCATCCACGGCACCTTCATCCTCGGTCTCCCTGGCGAGACGCGCGAGACGATGGAGGAGACGATGAAGTATGCGATGGATCTCAACCCGCATACCATCCAGGTGTCGCTCGCGGCCCCATATCCCGGCACCTTCCTGTACAAGCAGGCGACCGAGAATGGCTGGTTCGACAACCAGGCCGAACTGCTGACCGACGGCGGCGAGCAGATCGCGCAACTGAGCTATCCGCACCTCGACAGCAAGGAGATATTCGACACCGTCGAGGTCTTCTACCGGCGCTATTACTTCCGCTTCTCGAAGATCAAGGACATCGTCTGGGAGATGCTCCGCGACCGGCAGATGATGAAGCGCCGCCTACGCGAGGGGGTCGAGTTCTTCGCATTCCTGCGGCACCGGAAGGAAAGCGCGGCGTGACACGCCGGGGTCGGGTGGCGTGAGACGCCTGATCGTCACCGCCGACGATTTCGGCGTGGCGAGCGAGGTCAACGCGGCGGTGATGACCGCACACCGTGACGGGGTATTGACCGCAGCGAGCCTGATGGTCGGCGCGGCCGCCGCTACCGAGGCCGTTGAGCTCGCGAAGTCTGCGCCGCGGCTCGGCGTCGGCCTGCACCTCGTGCTGGTCGACGCTGTGCCGGTGCTGCCGCCCGAGCAGGTCCCCGATCTCGTCGACGCGCGCGGGCGCTTCCGCGACGATATGGTGCGCGCCGGGTTCGCCTTCGCGTTCAGCCCCGCCACGCGCCGCCAGCTCGAAGCCGAGATCATCGCGCAGTTCGAGGCGTTTGCCGCGACCGGGCTGCGGCTCGATCATGTCAACGCGCACAAGCACTTCCACTTGCACCCGGTGGTTGCCGGGCTGGTGATGAGCATCGGGCAGCGCTTCGGGATGCGCGCCGTTCGCGCTCCCGTCGAGCCGACCGCGATACTCCGCGTCGCCGAGGCCGAAGTCCCGGTCGGCAGCGACGTCGCGACGCCGTGGGCGATGCTCATCCGCCGGCGATTGCGGCGGGCGGGACTGCTGGTTCCCGACGCGGTCTTCGGCCTGCGCTGGACCGGCCACGTCACCGCCGACCGACTGGCGGCGCTGATCGCGCAGCTCCCGCTGGGGCTGAACGAGATCTACCTGCATCCGGCGACCACCGACGATTTTATCGGACACGCCGCCGGAGCCGATCACCGGGGTGAGTTCGCCGCACTCTGCGACGCGCGCGTGAAGGCCGCGGTCGCCGATCTGGACCGCGGCAGCTTTTCCGATTTCCTTCCGGACCGGATCGCCGCTTGAGCGATAGGATCGCTCGCTCGATTTTCGTGCGCTCGCAGCGCGCGGTAACGACCGCCGCGGTCGGCTGAGGCGGCCGTTGCGGACGCTGCTGCTCCTGTCGACGCTCGTCGGGCTGGCCCTCGCGGCGACGCTGCTCGGCTCGGTCGGCATTGCGCCGGTGCTGGCCGCGGTCGGCCGCATCGGCTACGGCGGTTTCGCGCTCTTCACGGCCTATACGTTGATCGTGCTGGTGGTTCTCGGCGCGGCGTGGTGGGCAGTCGCCCCGGGGCTGAGCCCTGCGACATTGCCCTCGTTCGTCTGGGGCCGGATGACGCGCGAAGCCGCGACCGATCTGCTGCCGTTCGCGCAGATCGGCGGGCTCGTCGTCGGTGGACGCACGGTGACCGCGATGGGTATTCCGGCCCCGCTCGCCTATGCCGCGATGATTGCCGACCTGACCACCGAAATGGCGGCGCAGCTGGTGTTCACGCTGGCCGGTGTCGTTGCGCTGACTGGCATGATCACAGGCGGGGCCGCGGCGGATCACACCCGCGGCACCGTGCTGGTCGGATTGGCCCTGGTCGGCGTCGTCGGTGCCGCATTCGCTCTGGCGCAGCGGCCGATGCTCGCGCTGGCGGGGCAGCTGCTCGACCGCCTGCTGCCCGGCACCGCGGTCGCGCTCGGTGCGGTCCGGCGCGAACTCGATGCGATCTACCGCGAGCGCGCCCGGCTGCTCGCGTCGTTCGTCTTCAATCTGCTGGCCTGGCTGCTCAGCGCCGCGGGCGCGTGGCTGGCGCTGCGGCTGGCGGGGCAGCCTGTGGCGCTGCTGACGGTGCTCGTCATCGAGAGCCTGATTTTCGCGCTGCGTAGTGCCGCGTTCATGGTGCCGGGCGCGCTCGGCCTGCAGGAGGGCGCGTATGTGCTGCTGTGCCCGCTGTTCGGGCTGCCGCCCGAGCTGGGGCTGGCGCTGTCGCTACTCAAGCGCGCCCGCGACCTGGCCATTGCCGTGCCGGTGCTGCTGATCTGGCAAGTGCGCGAGGGCGGTGCGCTGTGGCGGCGCGCGGCCCGCCGGGGGCTCGAGTGACGGCACTCGTCACCGGCGCCGGCGGCTTCGTCGGCTCGGCGGTGGTATGCGCGCTGTTGGCCCGCGGCGAGGCGGTACGCGCGATGGTCCGCAAGCCGAGCGACAATCTGGCCGGTCTTGGATGCGAAATCGTCACCGCCGACATGCGCGACGCCGATGCGATGCGCGCGGTGCTGGACGGGTGCAGCAGCCTGTACCATGTCGCCGCCGACTACCGGCTGTGGGCCCGCGATCCTGGCGAGATCGAGCGCACCAACGTCGACGGCACGCGCATCGTCATGACCGCGGCCATCGCCGCCGGGGTCAAGCGCATCGTTTATACCAGCAGCGTCGCGACGCTGGCGCTGTCCGACAGCGGCACGCCCGTCGACGAGACCGCACCGCTCGATGCGGCGAACGCGATCGGCGCGTACAAGCGCAGCAAGGTCGCCGCCGAGCGCCTCGTCGAGGAGCTGGTCGTCCGGCGAGGCCTGCCCGCGGTGATCGTCAACCCGTCGACGCCGATCGGCCCGCGCGACCGCCGTCCGACCCCGACCGGACGGGTCATCGTCGAGGCTGCCTGCGGCCGCATGCCGGCGTTCGTCGACACCGGGCTCAATCTCGTCCATATCGACGATGTCGCGGCCGGGCACCTGCTCGCGCACGATGAAGGCCGGGTCGGCGAGCGCTATATACTCGGCGGGCAGGACGCGACGTTGCAGGCGATGCTCGCCGCCATCGCCGCGCGCACCGGGCGCAGGGCACCAACGCTAAGCCTGCCCCGCGGAATGCTGTTCCCGCTGGCGTGGGCGGCAGAGGCGGCGGCGCGCGTCACCGGTCGCGAGCCGATGCTGACCGCGGACGGGCTGCGGCTGGCGAAGTACCGGATGTTCTTCAGCCATGCCAAGGCGACGCGCGAGCTGGGCTATGCCGCGCGGCCGTACGAGGCGGCGATCAACGATGCGCTCGCGTGGTTCGAGGCGCATGGGTATCTGAAGTGACGGTCGTCGCGGCGCTGGTGTTCCTGTGCTGGGTCGGGCTGTTGCTTCGTGGGTTCTGGCTGTTCCGCGACCGCGACGACCGCGATCTGCCGCCCGAACCGGCAGCCTGGCCGTCGGTCGTCGCGGTCGTGCCGGCGCGCGACGAGTCGGACGTCATCGCCCGCACCGTCGCCGGGCTGCTCGCGCAGGACTATCCGGGCAGCTTTGCGATTCGGCTGATCGACGACGCCAGCAGCGATGATACCGCCATGGTCGCACAGATGACGGCCGCCGGTGACCCGCGGCTGACGATCCTGACCACGCCGCCGCGCCCGCCGGGGTGGACCGGCAAATTATGGGCGCTGGCGCACGGCATCGAACACGCCGCTGCCGGGATAGCCGGAGCGCCCGAATATCTTTGGCTCACCGATGCGGACATCGGCCACACCCCCGACACGCTGCGCAATCTGGTGACGCGGGCAGTTGGCGAGCAGCGCGTGCTGGTCTCCACCATGGCGCGACTCCACTGTCGCAGCTTCGCCGAGCGCGCGCTGATTCCGGCATTCGTGTATTTCTTCGCAATGCTGTTTCCCTTCCGGAAGGTGAACGGGGCGGGAAATACGGCTGCCGCGGCGGGCGGCTGCGTCCTCGTCCGTCGCGACGCGCTCGAGGCTGCAGGCGGCATCGCCAGCATCCGCGGCGAGATCATCGACGACTGCGCGCTGGCACGGCGGCTCAAGCGCGAAGGTCCGATCTGGCTCGGGCTGAGCACGCGCTCGGTCAGTCTGCGGCCGTACCGCTTCGACGATATTCGCCGGATGGTGGCGCGTTCGGCCTATGCCCAGCTCGGCTATTCGCCGTGGCTGCTGGTGGGCACGGTCGTGGGCATGTTGGTCCTCTTCATCGGCCCGCTCCTGCTTGCGGCGTTTGACGATGGGCTGGCAGGCGCATTCGGTGTCGCTTCATGGCTCGTCATGGCAGTGACGATGGCACCGATCGTGCACTATTATCTTTATCGCGTCGGACCGTGGCGTGGAACGTTCCAACAGATGTCCGAACTCAATGTCCGAATCGGCTACTGCTTCGCCCTTCCCATAGTCGCCATTATCTATGCGTCGTTCACGCTCGACTCGGCGGTCCAGCAGTGGCGCGGGCGCGGCGGTATGTGGAAGGGGCGCGCCCAGGCGCTGCCGCAGGGATGACGGCTATCGCCGCACCGACGACCGCTGCCGAAGGTGCAGCCGACATGCCGACCAAGGATCACAAATCCGAAAACTTCCCGGTCGCGTCGTTGCTGATCGCCGCCCGCCACCGCCCGCTGGTACTGGCTTTCTATCGTTTCGCACGGACCGCCGACGACATTGCCGACCGGCCGAGAGTGAATGCGGAGGTGCCGCCGGGACAAAAGGAGCTTACACGAACTCGATGTGTCATCCCCGCGAATGCGGGGAGCCATCTCCTGCAACAGCCGGAGATGGCTCCCCGCTTCCGCGGGGATGACCGTTCGATAGAGAGCCATCCTGCCCTGGCCCGGCTCGAGGCAATGCGCGCGACCTTGGCAGGAGAAGCCGAGTCGTCCACCGAGGCGGTGGCGCTCCGGACGGCGCTTGCCGAGTGCGGTCTGACGCCCGCACACGGCCTCGACCTGCTCGAAGCGTTCCGCCGCGATGTGACGAAATCACGCTATGCCGACTGGGCCGAACTGATCGATTACTGCCGATTTTCGGCGATGCCGGTCGGGCGCTTCATGCTGGATGTCCACGCTGAGGACCGCGCGCTCTGGCCGGCGTCGGATGCGCTGTGCGCGGCACTGCAAGTGATCAACCATCTGCAGGACTGCCGTCAGGATTATGCCGCGATCGACCGCGTCTATGTTCCCGCCGACGCGCTCGCCGCTGCCGGACTCGATGCGACGGCGCTCGGCCAGCAGCCATCGCCAGCGGCGCTCGCGTCGGTGATCCGAAGCCTGCTGCCCCGCGTCGAGACGCTGCTCGCCGAAGCGGCGCCGTTCGCCGACGGCATTCGCGACACGGGGCTCGCGCTCGAGGTGGCCGTCATCCACCGGCTCGCGGTCGATCTCACCGCCCGGTTGCGCGCCGACCCGTTCGGGCCGCGGCTGCACCACCGCAAGTCCGAGGCGCTGCGGCTCGCACTCGCTGCGATCGGGGCTTTGGCGCTACGGCGTTTTCGCTTAAGACGTAGGCCCGCCGGAGCCCGAGGCAAGACGTCATGACTACGCTCGCCGTTCCCGTCACGCCCGATGCGTCCGAGTCGGCGACGCAGGCGAAAGCGTCGGGCAGCTCGTTCTATGCCGCGATGCGGCTGATGCCGAAGGCCGAGCGCCGCGGCATGTTCGCCATTTATGCGTTCTGCCGGATCGTCGACGACATCGCCGATGCCGACGAGCGCCCGCGCGCCGCGCGCCGCGCCGAGCTCGACGGCTGGGCCGCCGACCTGCACGCTTTCTATGCCGGCGCACGGCCCGCCCGGCTGGCGTTCCTGGCGGAGGCGATCGAGCGGTTCGCGCTGCCCAAGGACGATTTCCTCGCGGTCATCGACGGCATGCTGATGGACGTCGACGCGAACATCGTCGCGCCGTCGCAGGCGGTGCTCGACCTGTACTGCGACCGCGTGGCCGTCGCCGTCGGGCGGCTGTCGGTGCATACTTTCGCGATGACCCCCGACGCCGGCGTCGCGGTCGCGTACCACCTCGGCCGCGCACTGCAGCTCACCAATATCGTCCGCGATGTCGACGAGGATGCGGCGATCGGGCGGCTGTACCTGCCCGCCGAGTTGCTGGCCAAGGCAGGCGTGCCGGTCGGCGAGCCGCGGACAATGGCGCTGCATCCCGGCATCGACGCCGTATGCCGCAAGCTCGCCGCCACCGCGCAGGCGCATTTCGACGAGGCGCGCCGTATCCTGCGCGAGCGCCCCGGTGGCCGCCTGCGTACGCCGCGGCTGATGGCCGAGGTCTACGCGCATCTGCTCGCCCGGATGCAAGCCGAAGGCTGGGCCGCGCCGCGCCGCCGCGTCCGCATCGGCAAGCGTAATCTGCTCTGGCTGGTGCTGCGCCACGGCTTGATCGGTTGAGCGAGGCTTGAGCAAGCGTTCGAGTGATGGCCGGGTCTATGTCCTCGGGGCAGGGCTGGCGGGGCTATCGGCAGCCGTGCGGCTGGTCGAGGCGGGGTGCGAGGTCACGCTGATCGAGGCGGCGCGGCAGGCTGGCGGACGCTGCCGCTCCTACCACGACGCGCAGCTCGGACTAACGATCGACAACGGCAATCATTTCGTTGCCTCAGGTAACCACGCGGTCAACGACTATCTGGCGCTGATTGGCGCGAGCGAGCGCTTGGTGGGCCTCGACGAAGCGCGCTTCGATTTCGTCGACCTGGCCGATGGCGCGCGCTGGGCGCTGCGGCCCAACGCCGGGCGACTGCCGTGGTGGATGCTGAGTTCGGCGCGCCGTGTGCCGGGGACGCGTGTCGGCCACTACCTACGGCTGGCGGCACTGTTGCGGGCCAAGCCCGGGCAGACCGTCGGCGATGTCATCCCGACGCACGGCGTGCTGTGGGACAAGTTACTCGAGCCGTTCTTCCTCGCCGCATTGAACACCGCCGCGGCGTCGGGTTGTGCTCAGCTGGCGGGTGCAATCGTCCGCGAGACGATGGCGCAGGGCGGCGACGCCTACCGCCCGCGGCTGGCGACACCGACGCTGGCTGCAGCATTCGTCGATCCGGCGCTGGCGTGGCTGCAGGCGCGCGGGGCCGAGGTGCGGCTGGGTGCGCGGGTGCGGGCGCTAATGCTAGGAGACGATCGGGCAGCGGCGCTGAACTACGGCGACGGTCCGGTCGAACTCGGTGCCGACGACCAGATCGTCATCGCACTACCCGCCCCGGTCGCTGCCGAGCTGCTGCCCGGACTAAGAGTCCCCAACCGCTTCCACGCGATCGTCAACGCGCACTTTGCAGCGCGCGGACCGGCGCATGTGCCGCTGATCCTCGCCGTGCTCGGCGGGACGGCGCAGTGGCTAGTGGCGCACGACGACCGCATCTCGGTGACGGTCAGCTGTGCCGACGAGCTTGCGACGCAGGACCGCGAGACGATTGCGCGGACGTTGTGGGGCGACATCTGCCGTGCTTACGGCATCACTGGCGCGATGCCGCGCTGGCAGGTCATCAAAGAGGCGCGCGCGACGTTTGCGGCGACTCCGGAACAGAACGCCAAGCGCCCAGGCGCGGCGACACGCTGGCGAAACGTCGTGCTCGCGGGCGACTGGACCGCGACCGGGCTGCCCGCGACAATCGAGGGCTCGGTGCGATCGGGCGTTACTGCGGCCCGGCGGCTGACGCCGGCCTGAGCCAGCTAGTGGTGCCTTGAGGCGCGCACACGCCCGGCGTGGCTAAGCCTAATTGGTCGTCGTCGATCCGGGGTTGTCCCACAGCGCTGTTAGTTTATTGCGCGCTGCAGTTAGATCATTTCGTGAGATCCCAATGTTGTTCGACGCTGCCGACTTCGACGCACACGAGAGTGTGACCTTCGCGACCGACCGCGCGAGCGGCTTGCAGGCGATTATCGCGGTACATTCGACGCATCTCGGGCCAGCGGCGGGGGGCTGCCGCTGGTGGACCTATGCCAACGACGCGGCGGCGCTGACCGACGCACTGCGGCTGTCGCGCGGCATGAGCTACAAGAATGCCACGGCCGGGCTGCCGATGGGCGGCGGCAAGGGCGTCATCCTCAAGGCTGCGCCGAAAACCGATGCGTTGTTGACCGCATTTGGCCGCGCCATCGACAGCCTCGGCGGACGCTATGTCACGGCCGAGGATGTCGGCATGAGCGATGCCGACATGACCGTCATCGCGCGCGCGACGAGACATGTCTCGGGATTGCCGGTGGCAGGCGGGCAGGCAGGGGGCAATCCCGGGCCGTCGACCGCGCAGGGCACTTTCGTCGGCATCCGCGCGGCCATCCGCCATGCGCTCGGCAAAAGTGACTTCGCCGGTGTCCACGTCGCCATCCAGGGTCTCGGGAGCGTCGGCTACGGCGTCGCCGAACGGTTGGCGGCGGCGGGCGCGCGGCTGACGGTCGCCGACGTCGAGTCGTCGCGGGTAGCGCGCGCCGTTGCCGAACTAGGCGCGACCGCGGTCGATATCGACGATATCCTGGCGGTCGAGGCCGACGTGCTCAGCCCGAACGCGCTCGGCGCGACCCTGACCGAGACCAGCATCGCCGGATTGCGTGTCGCGGTCGTCGCGGGAGCCGCCAACAACCAGCTGGCGACCCCCGCCGACGGCGCACGGCTGCGGGCGCGCGGGATCCTGTACGCGCCCGACTACGTGATCAACGCCGGCGGCATTATCAACGTCGTGGCCGAATATCTGGGCGACGGCGATGCGGCGGCAGTGGCGGCGCGGGTCGCCCGGATCGAGCCGCGGCTGGCCGACATCTTTGCTGCAGCGGAGGCGCAGAACCTGCCGACCGACGCCGTTGCCGACGCGATGGCGCGCCAGCTGATCGGACGCGGTTAAGCCGTCAGCGCATCGATCTCCGCCACGCTCAGCCCGGCTTCGATGAGCACCTCGCGGGTATGCTCGCCGAGCCGCGGCGGAAAGCGCATACCGGGGCGCTCGCCGTCGAACTGCACCGGCACGCCGGGAAAGGTCAGCACGCCGGTGGGGGTGTCGGCGGGGTCTTCGAGCGTCGTAAAGAAGCCGGTCGCAACCAGATGCGGATCGTGCGGCAGCTGCGCGAGGCTGAACACCGGCGCGCACGGCACCTGCAGCCGCTCGAGCGTCGCCAGCCAGTCGGCACTGCTCCGCATGGCGACGAAGCCGCCCGCGATCGCATACAGCGCGGCGACGTTGACGGCACGCACCGTGTAATCGGTAAAGCGCGGGTCGTCGGCGAGCTCGG
>JANOOK010000121.1:0-52619 GCA_031421275.1 Sphingomonadaceae bacterium | reverse complement strand
AAGGGCACCTATGTCCGCAGCCTCGCGCGCGATCTGGCGCTGGCGCTCGGCACCGTCGGTCACGTCAGCATGTTGCGCCGCACCCGCGCCGGGCCGTTCAGCCTCGACGACGCGATAACACTGGACAAACTCAACGCTTTCACGCAGGACGCGCTGGAACAGGCGGTACTGCCGCTGACTGCAGGGCTGGACGACATCCCGGCTTTCGCAGTCTCGCCCGAAGCGGCGCTCGCCCTCCGACAAGGTCGCGCGCTCCCCGGGCACCCCGCATTCCACGGGCTGTATCTGGCGACCGACGGGCCTGTTCCGGTTGCCCTGGTGGACGTTTCGTCCGCCCTGATACGGGTCGTGCGCGGGTTCAACTTTTGAACAGGAGACCCCGATGTCGATTTCGATGGAACGCAAGGCCGAAGTGATCGCCGACAATGCCCGCGGCAACACCGATACCGGATCGCCCGAAGTGCAGGTCGCGATCCTGACCGAACGCATCGCCAACCTGACCGAGCACTTCAAGACGCACGCGAAGGACAATCATTCGCGCCGCGGGTTGCTGATGCTGGTCAACAAGCGCCGCTCGCTGCTCGACTATCTCAAGAGCCGCGACGAAGCGCGCTACACCGGACTGATCGCGAAGCTTGGTCTCCGCAAGTAATCTGACAGCCGCTCTCGGCGGCTGTTATCACATTCGCGGCCGCAATTCTGCGGGCCGCTTGCAGGCGGCGCACGGCACTGGGGCCGGGCGCCATAGGAAAGACGAAGTATGTTCAATATTCACAAACAGGAAGTCATGTGGGGCGGGCGCAAGCTCACCCTCGAAACCGGGCGCATCGCGCGCCAGGCCGACGGCGCGGTACTTGCCACTTACGGCGAGACGGTCGTGCTGTGCGCCGTGACCGCGGCGAAGTCGGTCAAGGAAGGGCAGGATTTCTTCCCGCTCACCGTCCACTACCAGGAAAAGTTCAGCGCCAGCGGACGCATACCCGGCGGCTTCTTCAAGCGCGAGCGCGGCGCGACCGAGGCGGAGACGCTGACCAGCCGGCTCATCGACCGCCCGATCCGGCCGCTGTTCCCCGAAGGCTTCTATAACGAGGTCCTCGTCATCGCGCAGGTGCTGTCGTACGACGGCGAGAACGAGCCCGACATGGTGGCGATGATCGCCGCGTCGGCGGCGCTGACGCTGTCGGGCATCCCGTTCATGGGCCCGGTCGGGGTGGGGCGCGCCGCGTACATCGACGGCGAGTATCTGCTCAACCCGTCGAAGGATCAGATCAAGGCGTCGAAGCTCGACCTCGTCGCCGCGGGCACGCAGGACGCGGTGCTGATGGTCGAATCCGAAGCGCAGGAGCTCTCCGAGGAGATCATGCTCGGCGCGGTGATGTTCGTGCATCAACACGCCCAGCCGGTCATCGGCGCGATCATCAAGCTCGCCGAAGCGGCCGCCAAGGAGCCGTGGGAGCTGAAGACTGCTGACGACATGTCGGCGCACATGACCCGCCTCAAGGACATCGTCGGTGCCGACATCGAAGCGGCCTACAAGATGACCGGCAAGAGCGACCGCCAACACGCGCTGGCCGCGGCCAAGCTGCAGATGAAGCATGCGTTCGCCGACCTCGACTCGGCGACGCAGCAGAAGGTCGCAAAGCTGTTCAAGAAGCTCGAGGCGAACATCGTCCGCACCGCGATCCTGAAGGACGGCCGCCGCATCGACGGGCGCAACACCACCACAGTTCGGCCGATTATCGGCGAAGTCGGCGTGCTGCCGCGCACCCACGGCTCGGCGCTGTTCACCCGCGGCGAGACGCAGGCGATCGTCACGACGACGCTCGGCACCGCCGACAGCGAGCAGATGATCGATGGCCTCGACGGGCTGCGCTACGAGCGCTTCATGCTGCACTACAACTTCCCGCCGTACAGCGTCGGTGAAGTCGGCCGCTTCGGCGCTCCGGGCCGCCGCGAGATCGGCCACGGCAAGCTGGCATGGCGCGCGATCAACCCGGTGCTGCCGGCGAAGGAAGCGTTCCCGTACACGATCCGCGTGTTGTCGGACATCACCGAGTCGAACGGCTCGTCGTCGATGGCGACGGTCTGCGGAGCCTCGCTGGCGCTGATGGACGCCGGCGTGCCGTTGGCGCGTCCGGTATCGGGCATCGCGATGGGGCTGATCCTCGAAGGCAAGGACTTCGCGGTCATCTCCGACATTCTCGGCGACGAGGATCATCTCGGCGACATGGACTTCAAGGTCGCCGGCACAGCCGAGGGCATCACCTCGCTGCAGATGGACATCAAGATCGCCGGCATCACCGAGGAGATCATGCGCGTCGCGCTCGCCCAGGCGCATGAAGGTCGCGCGCACATCCTTGCCGAGATGGCGAAGGCGCTCGACGGCACCCGCACCGAGATGAGCGCGCACGCGCCGCGCATCGAGACGATGCAGGTCCCCAAGGACAAGATCCGCGAGATCATCGGCACCGGCGGCAAGGTCATTCGCGAAATCGTCGCGACGACGGGCGCCAAGGTCGACATCGAGGACGACGGCACGGTCAAGATCGCGTCATCCGATCCGGCCCAGATCGAAGCCGCGCGCAACTGGATCCTCGGCATCACGCAGGAGGCCGAGGTCGGCAAGGTCTACACCGGCAAGGTCGTGTCGATGGTCGACTTCGGTGCGTTCGTGAACTTCATGGGGGCCAAGGACGGTCTCGTCCACATCTCGGAAATCCAGAACGACCGCGTCGCCAAGGTCAGCGAAGTCCTGAAGGAGGGCCAGCCGGTCAAGGTCAAGGTGCTCGGCATCGACGATCGCGGCAAGGTCCGGCTGTCGATGCGGCTCGTCGACCAGGAGACCGGTGCCGAGATCGCCGATACGCGCCCGCCGCGGGAGGATGGCCCCGACCGCGGCCCGCGCAGCGATCGTGGTCCCCGCCGTGACGGCGGCGATCGCGGCGGCAACCGCGGCGGCGGCGGCGGCGACCGTGGCCCGCGCCGCGACGGCGGCGACCGTCCGCGGGACGACCGTCCGCAGGGTGATCGTCCGCAGGGCGACCGCGGCCCGCGCCCTGAGCGCGCTCCGGCGATGGCCGAAGGCGATGCCCCGGCGGGTCTGCCGGACTTCCTGACCGGCGGACGCGACTAGGCATTCTTTTTCGTCTGAAACACCAACCCGCTCATCCCGAGCGAAGTCGAGGGACCTGCCCGGAAATTGTGCGTCCCTCGACTTCGCTCGGGATGAGCGGGTTTAGCTTCAACCTGGATGCACAGCTTCCAAGCTAAACGGCGGCGACCCGCTCGCCGCCTGCTTCAGCTGCGGCTGAGCAGCGGTCCGAGCGGGCGGCCGCCGAAGATGTGGACGTGGAGGTGCGGCACCTCCTGATGCGAATGCGGCCCGGCATTGGCGAGCAGCCGATAGCCGGGCTCGTCGAGCCCCAACTGCCGGGCCACCGTACCGACCGCGCGCACGAACCCGCCGATCTCGGTGTCGCTGGCGTGCTCGCTGAAGTCTGCCCAGCTGACGTACGGCCCGCGCGGGATGACCAGCACGTGCACCGGCGCTTGCGGCGCGATGTCGTGGAAGGCGAGCGCGAATTCGTCTTCATAGACGGTGTCCGCCGGGATCTCGCCGCGCAGGATGCGGGCGAAGATGTTCGTGGAATCGTAGGTGTCCGGCATCGCGCATTCCTTCGTTAGTAATCCGGCTGATACAGGATGCCGCCTCTGATTTTCGTCCCGGCGCGCTGCTCCTGCTCGGCTTTGACGGCTTTGTCGAAACATCCCCATGCTCCCCATGGTCCGACATTCGAGCAGGTCCCGGGACCGCCTTTGTCATAGTCGAGCAGCGCATGCCGTCCGCGCGAAGTGTTCTGCGAGGCGCGGGTGCCGTATTCGGGAACGTGCGCCGACCCGGTACGGTAGCGGCGGTTTTCGGCATTCTCGCCGCAGACGACAATTTCGTCGGGCGTCCGTTGCTTCGGGCAGGTGAGGGCAGCGGTCACCGCGGCGCGGAGGTCGGGAACGACCGGCTCGGCAGCGTGGCCCGAGGTCACGCTCAGCATCAGCAGCCCCAAAGATCCCGCCACCACCGCGCGCTGCATCACACGCTCCCTAACTCGCCTGCCTACTTCGGCCTCGCCGCCTTCTCCGCCAGCCCCGACACGCCTTCGCGCCGCTCGAGCTCGACGCGCACGTCGTCAAGCGATACCTCGGCGTCGGCCAGCAACAGCAGCAGGTGAAACACGGCGTCCGCTGCCTCGCCGATCAGCGCGGTCCGATCCTCGGCGACGGCGGCGATGACCGTCTCGACCGCTTCCTCGCCGAACTTCTGCGCCAGCTTCAGCCGGCCCTTGGCGCTGATCCGCGCGACATACGACAGCGCCGGATCACCGCCGCGCGTGGCGAGGATCGCTGCGTAAAGCCGATCGAGCGTGTCGGTCATGCGCGCACCCTGATCCCGGCCGCCGCCATCCGCGCCTTTGCATCCGTGACGCTCGCCTCGCCGAAATGGAAGATCGAGGCGGCGAGGACGGCGCTGGCGTGGCCGTCGCGCACTCCCGCGACGAGGTCGTCCAGCCCGCCGACGCCGCCGCTCGCCACCACCGGGACCGGGACCGCGTCGGCGACGGCGCGGGTCAGCGCCAGGTCGTAGCCGCTCCGCGTACCGTCGCGGTCCATGCTGGTCAGCAGGATTTCGCCAGCACCTGCGTGCGCCGCGGCAACGGCATAGGCGACCGCATCGAGCCCGGTCGGGCAGCGGCCGCCGTGGGTGAACACCTCCCAGCGGCCCGGCGATACCGCCTTGGCGTCGACGGCGACGACGATGCACTGGTCGCCGAAGTGCTGCGCGAGCTCGGCGATCAGCGCGGGGCGCTGGGCGGCGGCGGTATTGACCGCGACCTTGTCGGCCCCGCTGAGCAGCAGCGCGCGCGCGTCCTCGACCGAGCGGACGCCGCCGCCGACGGTCAGCGGCATGAAGCAGACGTCGGCGGTGCGCCGCACGACGTCGAGGATGGTGCCGCGCGCCTCGTGACTCGCGGTGATGTCGAGGAAGGTCAGCTCGTCGGCACCCGCGGCGTCATAGGCGCGCGCCGCCTCGACCGGATCGCCGGCATCGCGCAGGCTGACGAAGTTGACGCCCTTGACGACGCGCCCACCCGCGACGTCGAGGCAGGGGATGACGCGAACGGCGAGTGTCATGCCGCCAGCCGGAGCGCATCGGCAAGCGTCAGCCGGCCGTCGTAGAGCGCGCGGCCACAGATGACGCCCTCGATGCCGTCCCCGGTGTGTGCGCGCAATTGCACGATATCGTCCGGCCCGGCAACGCCGCCGCTGGCGACGACGGGGATCGTGCAGCCCCGCGCCAGGGCGACCGTCGCCTCCACATTGACCCCGCGCAGCATGCCGTCGCGGCCGACATCGGTGAACAGCAGCGCGGCGACCCCGACGTCGCCGAAACGTGCGGCGAGGTCGGCGACGCTGACGCTCGAGACCGCCGCCCAGCCGCGCGTCGCGACCATGCCGTCCTTCGCGTCGACGGCGACGACGATGCGCCCCGGGTGCTCGCGGGCGGCGGCGCGGACCAGTTCGGGGTCGTCGAGCGCCGCGGTACCGAGCACGACGCGCGTCACGCCGGCCGCCAGCCAATGGTCGATGCGCTCGCGCGTCCGGATGCCGCCGCCGAGCTGGACATGGCCGGGGAAGGCGGCAACGATCGCGGCGACCGCGGCGCTGTTGACGCCGACTCCCGCGAACGCGCCGTCGAGGTCGACGACGTGCAGCGCGGTCGCGCCTTGTTCGGCAAAGCGCGCCGCCTGCGCCACGGGGTCTTCGGCGTAGACGGTCGCACGCGCCATGTCGCCCTCGGCGAGACGCACGACCTGTCCGCTTTTGAGGTCGATCGCCGGCCAGATGGTCAGCGTAGTCATGGCCGCCACGCGAGGAAGCCGGCGAGAAAACCCAGTCCGTACGCCTGGCTCTTCTCGGGGTGAAACTGGACGCCCAAGATGTTCTCCCGACCGACGACGCTGGCGAACCCGCCGCCGTGATCGGTAGTGGCGAGACAGTTTGCCTGATCGGCGACGTCGAAGCGGTAGCTGTGGACGAAATAGCCGACGCCGGCGAGGCTCGGCAGCACCGGATGCGGGGCGTTCTCGACCACCTCGTTCCAGCCCATGTGCGGGATTTTCAGCGCCGGATCGTCAGGTGTCAGCCGAACCACGGTGCCGGGCAGCCAGCCGAGCCCGCGATAACTGCCGTGCTCGTGGCCCTCGTCGGCGAGCAGTTGCATCCCGACGCAGACGCCGAGAAACGGCACGCCCTGTTCGAGCACGGCTTCTCGAAGGGCCGTCTCGAGCCCCGACCTGCCACGCAGCGCACCAATACACTGCGCGAACGCGCCGACGCCGGGCAGTACGATCCGCGTCGCTGCCGCGACTACCGCCGGATCGCCGCTGACCGTCACCGACCCGCCCGCGGCTTCGAGCGCCTTCGCCGCCGAGCGCAGGTTGCCGGCGCCATAGTCGACGACGACGACCGGCTCAGCCAAGCCCGCCGCCCGCCGCTGTGCCGTTTGCCGCCGCGCCGCCCAGCGTACCTTTGGTCGACGGCACCGCATCGAGCTTGCGCGGATCGAGCTGCACCGCCATGCGCAGCGCCTTCGCCAGCCCCTTGAAGCAGCTTTCGACGATATGGTGGTTGTTGACCCCGTACAGCGTCTCGACGTGGAGCGTCAGTCCGGCGTTGCCCGCGAACGCCGCGAACCATTCCTTGAACAGCTCGGTATCCATCTCGCCGATGCGCGGCTGCGTGAAGCCGCTGCGCCACACCAGATGCGGCCGCCCCGAGATGTCGAGCGCGACGCGGGTCAGCGTCTCGTCCATCGGGATATAGGCGTGGCCATAGCGGGTGATGCCCCGCCGGTCACCGAGCGCCTGCACCACCGCCTGCCCGAGCGCGATGCCGCTATCCTCGGTCGTGTGATGCGCGTCGATGTGCAAGTCGCCGGTCGCGGTCAGGTCGATATCGATCAGCGAATGCCGAGACAGCTGCTCGAGCATATGGTCGAGAAAGCCGATGCCCGTCGCGACGCGGTAGACGCCGGTACCGTCGAGGTCGACGGTGACGTCGAGCCTGGTCTCGTTGGTGTGGCGGCTGATCGTGGCGCTGCGCATGGTCGCTCCCGGTTCGCAGGTGGAGGTAGAGCAAGGGCAGCAGGGCGGCAAGCGCGCGGTGGCGATCACGGCTCAATGACAGCTCGGCTTCCACGCCGGGTGTAACTCGGACAGCACAGGTCGTCGCAAACGCGGTTCGTCCTGGAACTGTAACGGCTCGTCCGGCGTAGAAGCGTGCGGGCCTATTTTGTTCCGCGAGCGGGAGCGCGACGATGAGCATGCAACAGTTCGACGTTCAGCCTGCAGTGGCACAGCGCGGTTTCGTCCTGCATTATCGTCCCGGGCGCGATAACTGCTGCCCGGGCTGCGGCCACAGCAACTGGTATGTCGGCCGCATGCTGGCCGAATGCGCGATGTGCAATACCGTGCTGCCGTTGCGCGAGAGCCCGTATTCGGCACTTCAAACGATGCCCGCCGCACTCGCCGCCTGAGTTATCCGCCAAATCGGTGCCGGTCTGACCGGGACAGCATTGCTATTGCGACGTTGCCGACTAGGTTATGCTGCGCTGCAGCGTGGCCGGAGATACCTATGCCGAAACTGAGGCCTGCTCTCGCTCGAAGCGTTATATCAACACGCCGTATCGGACAGGGCGATTCGCAGCTGACCCCGCTGGTCAGTTTCGGTGACAATCCCGGTGCGTTGAAGATGCTGGCGTTCGTGCCGCCGGAACCGGCAGTACGCGGGCCGCTGGTCGTGGTCCTGCACGGTTGTACGCAGACTGCCGCGGGTTACGATGCCGCCGCGGGTTGGACCACGCTGGCCCGGGAGCATGGCTTTGCACTGCTGTTTCCCGAGCAGGTTCGCAGCAACAATGCCAACACCTGCTTCAACTGGTTCGAGCTTGGCGATACCGCGCGCGGTGGCGGCGAGCCGGCTTCGATCGTCGCGGCAGTTTCGGCCATGGTCGGCCAGCACGACCTCGATCCAGCGCGGGTATTCGTCACCGGGCTGTCGGCGGGCGGTGCGATGGCGGCGACGCTGCTCGCCATCTACCCCGACGTCTTCGCCGGCGGTGCGGTCATCGCCGGGCTGCCGTATGGCAGCGCCGCGGGCGTCAACGCGGCCTTTGGGGCCATGAACGCGCCGCCGGTCAACGCCGCCCGCGCGCTCGGCGATAAAGTCCGCGCCGCGTCGAGTTTCACCGGCCCGTGGCCGCGCGTAATGATCTGGCACGGCGATGCCGACCGCACCGTCGCACCCGCGAACGGCGATGCGGTCGCGGCGCAGTGGTGCGATGTTCACGGGCTCGCCGCCGCACCCCGGATCAGCGCCAACGGCCGCGAAAGCATCGAGCGCTGGGCCGATGCTGGCGGCGTCGTCCAGGTCGAGCTCCACCGCATCGCCGGCATGGGCCACGGCACGCCGATCGCTGCGCGCCGCGACGGCATGCACGCCGCGCCGTTCATGCTCGATGTCGGCATTCCGTCATCGGCCCGCATCGGCGCCTTCTGGGGCATCATGCCGGCGGTCGCGGCAGCAACGGTTAGGTCCGTACCGAAGGCCGATCTGCCGCCGCGCCCACCTGCGCCCAAGCGCGCTGCTAGCGCTGAACCTCGGCGCGGCAGTGTCGGTGAAACGATCAATGCCGCGCTGCGAGCGGCGGGACTGCTCCACTAGCATTTTCGGTTTAATGTCCACACCCGATCTCGCTCATCCCGAGCGAAGTCGAGGGACGCACAATTTCCGGGCAAGTCCCTCGACTTCGCTCGGGATGAGCGGGATTTTGGTTCAGTTCACACTAGACGCTGTCGTCAGCACCCTACACCGCGCGTTCGACCATCATCTTCTTGATCTCGGCGATCGCCTTCGCCGGGTTAAGCCCTTTCGGGCAGACGTTGGCGCAGTTCATGATGGTGTGGCAGCGGTAGAGCCGGAACGGGTCCTCGAGCGCATCGAGGCGCTCGCCGGTCATCTCGTCGCGGCTGTCGACGAGCCAGCGATAGGCCTGCAGCAGGATCGCCGGGCCGAGGAACTTGTCGCTGTTCCACCAATAGCTCGGGCACGCGGTCGAGCAGCACGCGCACAGGATGCACTCGTACAGCCCGTCGATCTTCGAGCGGTCCTCGACCGATTGCAGCCGCTCGCTATCGGGCGGCGTCGGCGTGACGGTCTGCAGCCACGGCTTGATCGAGGCATATTGCGCATAGAAGTGCTTGAAATCGGGGACGAGGTCCTTGACCACGTCCATGTGCGGCAGCGGCGTGATCCGCACCTCGCCTTTCACATCCTCGATCGCCGTGGTGCAGGCGAGCGCGTTGGTGCCGTCGATGTTCATCGAGCACGACCCGCAGATGCCCTCGCGGCACGACCGCCGAAATGTGAGCGTCGGATCGACCTCGCCTTTGATGCGGATCAGCGCGTCGAGCACCATCGGGCCGGTCGCATCGAGATCGAGCTCGTACGTGTCGTAGCGCGGGTTCTCGCCGTCGTCGGGGTTCCAGCGATAGATCTTGAACGCCTTGGTCCGCTTCGCCCCGGCGGGCGCAGCAAAGCGCTTGCCGTTGGGCTTGATGCGGGAGTTCAGGGGCAGGGAGAATTCGGCCATAAGGTCTCTCTATCAGATGCGGTCCCGAACACCCGCTTGCTTCAGCACCAGATTGGCAACCGTCCGGGACATGATCCTGCCGTCGACCGGAAAGGGCCGACGCGCGAGGGGTCCAGTCCATATATTATGGTCGCCCTTGCCCGCGCGTACCATGTGGCATCCGTTCGCAAGCAATATAGCGACGACCTGTTTTGTATAGCCTTGAACCACCCCGCTCAGGCAGCGACGGCAAACGTGCGCTCGTGGAAGGCGACGATACGGATCAAATGCGGACCTTGCAGGCGCGATTTGTCTGCGAAGTCGTCGGCATGGATTTCGAGCAAATCATCGAGCACGTTGCCAATCTTGACCTCGAGCGCTTCGAGCGTCTCGGCATCGACTGCTAAGCCAGGGATGTCGCCATCGATCGCATACCAGACGTGGGCTTCCGGATCGTAGTTCGCGTGGACGTTCCACAATGCCATTGCTGCCTCCGATTTCCGTCAAGCTACATATCAGCGATAGGCGTAAGCGGGCGCTACCTCAACGGGGATGTTGTCCGTTGGCCTCTACAGAATACTAGATGCGGAGACTTATTTGGCGGTCTCAGCCAGCGTATCTCGACAGTCGGACCTATCCGAATTGGATCTCGATCTTTCGCCGATAGTTTTCCATCACTGGCGCTATCGCCTCAAGCGAGAGCAAAGCTTCCTGCCTTTCAATCTCTTCCCAATAGATCTCTCTAGAGAGAAAGCTGGCGTAATCAGCCTCCACTCTTTCTGAATACATCTTTCCTCGTCTAGTCAGGAATATCCGATAATCTCTCATCAACCGTCGGGGGTCAAACCCCTTCGTAGGCGGATAGTAACACACCAGAAGAGAATTAGCGTTAAGCAAGCTTTCTTTGCGATCTCCCTGAGACGCAGCGTCCATATACGTCATAAGCTTTGTCTTTGATTTAACGTAGCTATGAGTAGCTGCCGCGTTCAGGACGCTATTCCACTGAGCATCATTTTGAACATTCAGACCACCGAGAATTCGGCGGACTTTATCGAACGTTGTCCACATATGAGTAGCTGCGGACTGATCCCATTGCCAGGAAAGGCATAAGATAAATAGGTCAAGCAGCCGTTCTCTTGACATCCCAATCTTACGTATCGTCTCGATTGAAATCGTTGTGGTCACCACTCACAAGGCTTAATTGAAACAACACCGATCATATCAATAGACCCGCGCCTTCGGCTTGATATACGCCACATCCTCGGTCAGCGTATACGAATGCACCGGCCGCGTCTCCAGCTTCACCCCGCCATCCCTAAACCAGCCCAGCGAGTGCTTCATCCACGCCTCGTCGTCGCGCTTGGGGAAGTCTTCGTGCATGTGCGCGCCGCGGCTTTCGTGGCGGTTCTGCGCCATGTGCATGGTCAGCACGGCCTGGCCGATCATGTTGTCGAGCTCGAGCGTCTCGATCAGGTCGGTGTTGAAGATCATGCTGCGGTCGGCGATGCCGATGTCGGCCATGCGCTGGTAGACCGCGTCGATCTTGCGGACGCCTTCGTCGAGCACTTCGGACGTGCGGAACACCCCGGCGTTCGACTGCATGGTCTTCTGCATCGCCAGCCGCACCGACGCGGTCGGCGAGCCGCCCTTCGAGTGGCGGTAGGCGTCCAAGCGCCCGAGCGCGAAGTCGGCGCTGTCCTTGGGCAGTGCCGCGTGCGCGGTCATCGGCGCGATGACCTTGCCGATCCGGTGCGCGGTGGCGCGGCCGAAGACGACCAAGTCGATCAGCGAGTTCGAGCCCAAGCGGTTCGCCCCGTGGACCGAGACGCACGCCGCCTCGCCGACCGCGAACAGTCCGGGTACGACCGAGTCGGGGTCACCGTCCTTCAGCGTCACGACCTCGCCGTGATAGTTCGTCGGGATGCCGCCCATGTTGTAGTGGACGGTCGGCGTCACCGGGATCGGCTCGCGCGTCACGTCGACGCCGGCGAAGATCTTGGCGGTCTCGGAGATGCCCGGCAGGCGCTCGGCGAGCACCGCGGGGTCGATGTGGTTGAGGTGCAGGTTGATGTGGTCGCCCTCGGCGCCGACGCCGCGACCTTCGCGGATTTCCATCGCCATCGAGCGGCTGACCACATCGCGTGAGGCAAGATCCTTCGCCGACGGGGCATAGCGCTCCATGAAGCGCTCGCCGTCCTTGTTGGTCAGGTAGCCGCCTTCGCCGCGCGCGCCTTCGGTGATCAGCACGCCGGCGCCGTAGATGCCGGTCGGGTGGAACTGGACGAATTCCATGTCCTGCATCGGCACCCCGGCGCGGATCGCCATGCCGCCGCCGTCGCCGGTCGAGGTGTGCGCGCTGGTCGCCGAGAAATAGCAGCGGCCGTAGCCGCCGGTGGCGAGCACCACCGAGTGCGAGCGGAAGCGGTGGATGCTGCCGTCTTCCATGTTGAGCGCGATGACGCCCTTGCACTCGCCGTTCACCATGATCAGGTCGATGGCGAAATACTCGATGAAGAAGTCGGTGTCGTGCTTCAGGCTCTGCTGGTACAGCGCGTGGAGCATGGCGTGGCCGGTGCGGTCGGCGGCGGCGCAGGTGCGCTGCGCGGGCGGGCCATTGCCCATGTCCTGCGTCATCCCGCCGAACGCGCGCTGATAGATCTTGCCTTCCTCGGTGCGGCTGAACGGCACGCCGAAATGCTCGAGCTCATAGACCGCGGCCGGGGCTTCGCGGCACAGATATTCGATCGCGTCCTGGTCGCCGAGCCAGTCGGAGCCCTTGACGGTGTCGTACATGTGCCACTGCCAATGGTCCGGGCCCATGTTGCCGAGGCTGGCGGCGATGCCGCCCTGTGCCGCGACGGTGTGACTGCGCGTCGGGAAGACCTTGGTGATGCAGGCGACCTTGAGCCCGACCTCAGCGATGCCCATTGCGGCGCGGAGGCCGGAGCCGCCGGCACCGACGACGACCGCGTCATAGCTATGATCGATGATCTTATAGGCTGCTTCGGCCATCCGTCGAACTCCGTGACGCGCCACAGCGCGATAGTGTTTACGCCGCCAGCGCGATCTTCAGCACCGCGAACACCGCCGCCGCACCGCCCGCCAGCGCGTAGAAATTGAGCGCCAGCAGGGCGAGCAACTTGGTGCCTTCGACATGTAGGTAATCTTCGATGAAAACCTGCATGCCCAACCGGAAATGCCAGAAGACACTCAGGATAAGCAGCAGCATCGGGACCGCAGCGACAGGCTGCCGCAGCCACGTCACGACCCCGGCATAGTCGAGCGCCGGCAGCCGCAGCAGCGAGGCGATGAACCACAGCATCAGGATCAGGTTGCCGACCGCGGTGACGCGCTGCAGCCACCAATGGCCGACGCCAGACTTCGCTGCGCCAAGCCCGCGAACGCGTCCGAGTTCGGTGCCTGTGCCCATATCAGAGCCCCTTGCTGAGCAGGATGACAGCCCAGACCGCGAGCGTCAGCAGCGTCGAGCCGATAAACGTCGCGGTGGCGAAGCGCTTGCTGACGGTGATCTCGAGCGCGCTGCCGGTATCCATCACGAGGTGCCGGATGCCGCTCATCAGATGCTGGAAGAACACCCACGTCAGCCCGAAGCCGATCAGCAGCCCGAACCAGCCGGTCGCGACGCTGTGGAACGTCGCATATGCCGCCGGGCCGGTCGCGGCGGCGACCAGCCACCACAGAAACAGGATAATGCCGCCGGTCGACATCGCGTTGCCGGTGGCACGGTGCATGATCGAGACGACGGTATGCACCCGCCATTTCCAGATCGACAGATGCGGCGACAGCGGGCGGACTTGGGGGCGCACGGTGGCGGCCATCGGGCTAACTCCGGGTGAAACGGTCGCGGTCTCTATCGAACAGCGCGCCCGGTCGTGCAACCGTTCATGCGACGGCGTGTTCCCGCGAGTGCTGCACTGCAGCGCCTACTCGCCTGCGAGCCGGGCATAACTGCGCTCGTCGACCCACGCGCCGTCGGTGAAGGCGCTCTGCAGGTAACGGCCCTCGAGCCGGAAGCGCAGCGCTTCGAGCAGCAGCCGCGCGGGCGTGTTGCGGCGGTCGGTGGTCGCGATCAGCCGGTGCAGCCCGGTGCTGCCGAACAGATGGTTGATCATTCGGCCGACGCCTTCATACGCCAGCCCCCTGCCGCGCCAGTCGGGATGCAGGCTGAAGCCGAGCTCGGCCTGTAGCGCGCTCGGATGGTCGAAGCGCACGCCGATGTCGCCGATCACCATGTCGTCGCTCAGGTGCACCAGCATGAACTGGTGCCACCCCGGCTGCGTCCCTGGACCCGCGGCGACCATGTCGGCGACGAGCCGCTCGGTCTCGCCGATGCCGCGTTGCGGCTGGAACGGCGAGTGGCTGCGCACGGCGTGCAGTGCAGCGACGTCGTGCGGTTCGACCGGGCGGATGCGCAGCCGCGCGGTGAGCAGCGTCCACGGGCTGGGGTCGGCGGGCGTGTCGTTATGCAGTGTGGCCATGATCGTCTCCCCAAGGGTTCGGGGTAGCTTAGGCCGATGATGGACGCACACCAGCCCTGCCGCGCTGCTTGCTTCTGCCTTACTAGCCCTCGCCCGTTCTTACGGGAGAGGGTTGGGTGAGGGTCTTGCTTGCTTTCTGCTTCGGGCCGGTAGCAAGAAAGACCCTCACCCACCCCTCTCCCGCCAGAGCGGGAGAGGGCTAGAAAGCAGCCCATGCAATCACACATCCTGATCACCGGATCCTCGCGCGGCATCGGTGCCGCCTGCGCCGCCGCGCTCGCGGCGAGCGGCGCGCGCGTCGTCGGCCATGCGACCCGCGCCGCACCGGGCATCATCGCTGCTGATCTCGCCGAGCCGGGCGCGGGCGACCGGCTGTGGGCGGCGGCGCTCGACCGCCTCGACGGGCGCGTCGACGTGTTGATCAACAACGCCGGCGTGTTCGAGGATGCGCCGCTCGATGCGCCGGGCTGGGGCGCGGTGTGGGAACGCTCGCTGCAGATCAACCTGCAGGCGGCGGCCGACCTGTGCCGTCAGGCGGTGCTCCATTTCGGCGACGCGCGCGACGGCGGCCGCGGCGGGCGTATCGTCAACGTCGCCAGCCGGGCGGCCTATCGCGGCGACTCGCCCGACCACTGGCATTATGCGGCCGCGAAAGCCGGGATGATCGGGATGACCAAGACAATCGCGCGGGGTTACGCCGCGCGCGGCATCCTCGCCTACGCGGTCGCGCCGGGGTTCGTCATGACCGGCATGGCGGAGGAGTATCTGAACAGCCGCGGCGGCGAGAAAATCCTGGCCGATATCCCGCTCGGCCGCGTCGCCACCGCCGAGGAGGTCGCCGAGACGGTGCGCTGGCTGGCGCTCGATGCCCCGGCGTCGCTGACCGGGGCATGCCTCGACGTCAACGGGGCGAGCTTTGTCCGCTGACGACGAGCCCGGCACCACCTGGAAGGTGCGACTGCACTGCACCCGCGCGGAGGCCGAAGCTATCCCATGGGCGGAAAACGTCTTTGCCGACCTTGACGCCCCGCCGACGCTGCTGACCGACGAACCTGACCCGGCGCAGCCCGAGGCGTGGACCTTGGACGCCTATTTCGTCGTCGCCCCGTCGGCTGAGTTGGTGGGGCGGCTGTATCAGCTCGCGCCCAGCGCACCGATCGATAGCGCGATTATCGAGCGGCTCGGCGCGCAAGATTGGGTGACGCTGAGTCAGGCCGGGCTTGAACCGGTGCGCGCCGGACGCTTCGTCGTGCACACCGCCGCGCACGCCGCCGCGCGCCGCCCCGGCGATATCGGCATCGCGATCGAGGCCGGGCTGGCGTTCGGTACCGGGCAGCACTTCACCACGCACGGGTGCCTGCAGGCGCTGGCCGACCTGGCGAGGCAGCACGCACCGGCGGGGCCGCGCCGCTTCGTCAATGCGCTCGATCTCGGAACCGGAAGCGGCATCCTCGCGCTCGCCGTCGCGAAGACGTGGCGGACAGCGCGTGTCACCGCGAGCGATATCGACACGGTCGCGGTCGACGTGGCACGCGGCAATGTCCGCGGCAACCGAGTCCGGCTTGGCAGTCATCCGGGAGCAATCGCCGCGCTCACCGCGACGGGCATGAACAGCCTGCAGCTGCGCCGGCGCGCGCCTTACGACCTGATCACCGCGAACATCCTCGCCGCACCGCTGATCGCGCTCGCTCGGCCGGTCGTTGCGGCGTTGGCACAAGGCGGTACGCTGATCCTTGCCGGGCTGCTGACGACGCAGGCGCGGCGGGTCGCCGCGGCGTATACGGCGCGCGGTTGCCGGCTCGTGACGACGTATCCCCGCGGCGAGTGGCCGACGCTGGTGTTGCGACGCAGCCGGTAGCGCCATATCAAGGTGCAGGCCGCGTCGGGCCGAACGCGTTCAGGGCTGGCGGTCGGGAGCAGGTGTGACAATAACAGCGATCGAACGCGACGGCATCGGACGTGAGGCTGGCGCGCCTGCTGCAGCAGCCCCCGGCAACTTCGAGCGGCTCGCCGTGCAGCCCGCGGATGCGCTGCTCGCGCTTATCGGTGCCTATCGGCGCGATCCGCGGCCGGGGAAGCTCGATCTCGGCGTCGGCGTCTATTGCGATGCGGCGGGAGCGACGCCGGTGCTCCGCGCGGTCAAGGCTGCCGAGCACCGGCTGCTCGAAACGCAGACCACCAAGGCGTATCTCGGTCCCGAGGGCGACATCGGCTTCTTCGAGCGGCTGACGCCGGTCGTCTTCGCCGCGGCGCCTCCGGGCGACCGCCTGAGCGGGCTGCAGACGCCGGGCGGAACCGGCGCGCTGCGGCTCGCGGCCGAGCTGCTGGCGCGGGCCAACCCCGAAGCGCATATTCTGGTAGGTACGCCGACATGGCCGAATCATCTGCCGATCTTCGCAGCCGCACGGCTGCCGGCGACGACCTACGATTACTTCGACATCGCCGCGCAGTCGGTCCGCTTCGACGAGATGATGGCGACTTTTGCGGGCGCGCGGCGCGGCGACATCGTGCTGCTACAGGGCTGCTGCCATAACCCGCTCGGGGCCGATCTCGATATGCCGCAATGGGCCGCGGTGGCGGACGTTGTTGCCAAGAATGGCCTGCTGCCGCTGGTCGACCTCGCCTATCAGGGGCTCGGCGACGGGCTCGAAGCCGATGCGGCGGGACTGCGGCTGGTGCTCGCGGCGGCGGACGAGGCGCTGGTCGCCTATTCGTGCGACAAGAACTTCGGGTTGTACCGCGAGCGCACCGGGGCCTTGTTCGCAGTTTCCGCGAGCGCTGCCACAGCGGGCGTAGTCCAGTCGAACCTGCTGGCGCTCGCGCGCGCCAACTGGTCGATGCCGCCCGACCACGGTGCGGCGCTGGTCCGCCTTATCCTCGAAGACGACGCCCTGACCGCGGATTGGCAGGCCGAACTAGCTGGCATGCAGGCGCGCATCGTCGATGTCCGCCAGCGGCTGGCGGCGACGGCGCCGCGGCTGGCCCCGTTGGTGGCTCAAAAGGGCATGTTCTCGACACTGCCGCTGAGCCCGGCGCAGGTTCGCGAACTGCGCGAAGGCCACTGCATCTACATGGCCGGATCGGGGCGCATCAATGTGGCCGGATTGACGCCCGACACCGTCGCGCCGTTTGCGGCGGCGTTCGATGCGGTGACCTCTCCATAGCTTTTCGACGCTGCCCGTGCTTGGATGGACGGGGGAGCCGGTGATGGCCGAGGATAGCGCACGGCCGTTCGGCTTCTGGACCGCGACCGCGCTGGTCGTCGGCGGCATGATCGGCTCGGGCATCTTCCTGATGCCGTCCGCGCTCGCGCCGTTCGGCTGGACCTCGGTCGTGGCGTGGGGCGTCAGCATCGGCGGGGCCATCGCCGTGGCGTACACGCTCGCCCGGCTCGCGCAGTCGCTGCCGGCCGCGCCGGGTGCCATCGCGGTGGTCGGCGAGGTGCTCGGGCCGCTGCCGGGGCTGTTGATCGGCTGGAGCTATTGGGTATCGACCTGGGCGTCGATCGCCGCCATCGCCATCGCTGCGACCAGCTATCTCGCGGTGTTCCTGCCGGGATTGAACGCGACGCCGCTCAGCGGCGCGCTGGTCTCCGTCGGGCTGATCTGGGCGCTGACGCTGCTCAATCTGTTCGGGGCGAAGCGCGTCGGCGAGTTTCAGGTCGCCACCACCATCCTGAAGCTCGCGCCGTTGCTCGCCGTCGCCGCCATCGCGGTCTGGCTCGGGGCGACGGGCAAAGCCGCACCGCTGCCGCTGCCCGCGCCGCGCATGCTATTCGCCGGGGTCGCTGCCGCGGTGACGCTGACACTGTTTCCGCTGCTCGGGTTCGAGGCGGCGGGCATCGCCGCGGCGCGCGTTCGCGATCCGGCGCGCAATGTCATGCGCGCGACCGTCGCCGGCACGTTGATAACGGGGCTGCTCTATGTCGTCGTCTGCTCGGCGATCGTGCTGCTGCTGCCGCCGCGCGTGGTCGCGGCGTCGCCCGCGCCGTTCCAGCTGTTCGTCGAGACCTTCTGGGGCCGCGGCGCGGCGGTGTCGGTGGCGTTGTTCGCCGCCATTGCCGCGATCGGTGCCTTGAACGGCTGGACGCTGATCCAGGGCGAGGTGCCGCTGAGCATGGCGCGTGCCGGGCTGCTGCCAGGCTGGTTCGGGCGCGTCTCGGCGCGCGACGTGCCGGTCCGGGTGCTAGTGCTGTCGTCGCTGCTGGCGAGCGCGCTGGTCCTGTCCAACGCCAGCCCGTCGCTCGGCGGGGTGTTCACCTTCGCCGCGCTGTTGTCGACCTGTGCCAGCTTGTGGCTCTACGCGGCGATCTGCATCGCCGCGCTGCTCAGGCGGGTTGCGGTCGTGACCGCCGCGATCGGCCTGCCGTTCTCGCTGTTCGCTTTCTGGGGCGCCGGGGTCGAAGCGAGCGGCCTGAGCCTGCTCCTGATGCTCAGCGCCGTTCCCGTCTACCTGCTGCGCTCACGCCGCGTGGCTGCCGAACAACCGGCCTAAGACGCTGCGGTCCTTCAGGATTTCGTGCGCCGCATTGTGCCCCGGCGCGCCGGTGACGCCGCCGCCGGGGTGGGTCCCCGAGCCGCACATATACAGCCCGCGAATCGGGCCGCGGTAGTCGCCGTGGCCGAGCATCGGCCGCGCTGCCCACAGCTGATCGAGCGACATATGGCCGTGGAAGATATCGCCGTCGATCAGCCCGAACTTGCGCTCGAGATCGAGCGGCGAGTGGACCTGCTGCGCGATGATCGACGCCTTGAAGTTGGGCGCATGGTCGTTGACGGTGTCGACGATGAGCGCCGCCGCCGCCTCGCGCTCGTCGTCCCATGAGCGGGCGCTGCCATCGGCACGGGCGGGCAGCTGCGGCGCGAACTGGTGCGCGAACAGGCTGGCGATGTGCTGCCCCGGCGGTGCGAGGCTGTCGTCGACCGAGGTCGGCAGCTTGATCTCGACGATCGGTTTCGCCGACATGCCCGATGCGCGGGCGTCGGTGTACGCCCGGTCCATATAGTCGAGCGTCGGCGCGATGATGATGCCGGCGGTGTGGTGCTCGGCGACCGCACTGCCGGGCAGCACGGTGAAGCTCGGCAGCTCGGACAGCGCGACGTTCATGCGGAACGTCCCCGAGCCGGTCTTATACTGGTCGATCCGCCGGGCGAAACCGTCCGGCAGATCGGCGCGGTCGACCAGCTGGCGAAACAGCAGCGCCGGGCCGACGTTCGAGGCAATGACCGGAGCGGCAATCTCCTCGCCGCTCGCGAGCTGCACGCCGGCGACCTTGCCGCCGTTCACCAGAACCTTCGCGACCGGTGCTTCGAGGCTGATCTCGACGCCCGCTTCGACACAGGCTTCGGCCATATACTGCGTGATCGCACCCATGCCGCCGACGCTGTGGCCCCACATGCCGAGCTTGCCGTTGATCTCGCCGAAAACGTGGTGGAGCAGCACGTACGCGGAGCCCGGCGTGTCGGGGCTGGCATAGGCACCGACGACGGCGTCGAAGCCGAACGCGCCCTTGACGTAGTCGTTCTCGTACCAGCCATCGAGGAAGTCGCGCGCCGACTTCACGAACAGATCCATGACGTCGCGCTGCGCCTCGAGGTCCATGCCCGCAAGGCGGCGGCCTTGCGCCGCGGCGGTGAGTAAAGCTCGGATGCCGCCGCCGGCGTTGGGCGGGGTCCGCAGCGCCATGTCGCGCAGCACGCCCGCGACGCGTTCGAGGGCGACCTCGTACTTCGGGAAGGTCTCGGCGTCCTTGGCCGAAAAGCGCGCGAACTCGGCCTGCGTCCGCGCCGTGCCGCCGCCGAGCTTGAGGTAGCCGCCGTCGTGCGGCAGGAAGTTCGAGATCGTCCGCTCGATGATCCGCCAGCCGCGCTCGTGCAGCCGCATGTCCTTGATCACCTTGGGGCGCAGCAGGCTGACGGTGTAGCTCGCGGTCGAGTTTCGGAAGCCGGGATGGAACTCCTCGGTGACCGCCGCGCCGCCGACGACGTGGCGGCGCTCGAGGACGCGTACTTTCAGCCCGGCGCGCGCGAGATAGAAGGCGCAGACGAGGCCGTTGTGGCCGCCGCCGATGATGAGCGCGTCGTAAGATTTGGTCACAGTGTGTCTCCGACGGCGCGCGGCCGCCTGCTCCAGCCCGGCGGCGGTGCCCGGTGCAGCCGCGCTTCGGGAATTGCGGCGCGGATCTTGCGCGCGAAACTCCGCAGGCAGACTTCGCTCGCGCCGATCGGTCCGGCGGTATAGCTGCGCGATGCCATGCCCGCCTGGACGCGCTCGATCAGCCAGGTGTCCTCGGCGTTGACGACGCGGTTGATCCGCCAGTTGGCATAGCGCACCAGCTTCATCTCCCGGCGCTCGTCGGGCAGCGCGAACGCCATCTCGCGCAGCAAAGTCGTCGTCGGGGTCAGCGGCAGCCACTGCATGAAATCGATCTGGTCGGGGTACAGGTCGAACGCCATGTTCGGCCACAACTTGTAATACAGCCACAGCCGCTGATTGGCTTCGGGCAGGTGATCGACGCGCGGCAGCTGCGCCTGATAGAAGCGCTCCCAGCCGTTCGCCGACGGGCGGTCGCTGAGCTGCCCCGACATCTTGTCGACCCACGGCTCGGCTTCGATCGCGTAGGACTTGCCGAACAGCCGCGTCAGTCCGTCATGCGCCACCGGGATGTGGAGGTTGTCCGAATAGTTGTCGCCGACGTTCTTCCAGTTGACGGCGCGCTGGCGTTGCCGGAGCGGGCTGATCGTCCGGACATCCTCGAGCCGATAGGGCGCGATCTGGTCGTCATAGGGGGCCATCATCGCCGCCACCGACGGCCCGCCGCGATCCTCGAGCCGGACGAAGATGAAACCGCGCCAGACTTCGACGCCGACCGCGGCGAGCCCATTATCCTCGAGCCGCAGCGCCGGATAGTCGCCGCGCATCGGTACGCCGCTGAGCCGCCCGTCGAGTTCGTACGCCCAGGCGTGGTACGGGCAGACCAGCTTCTTGCTGCAGCCGCGCGGTCCCTCGGCGAGCCGCATGGCGCGGTGGCGGCAGACATTGGCGAAGCCGCGCAGCGCGCCGTCGGTGCCGCGGATAACGACGACGCTTTCCCCGAGATAGTCGATCGTGTGGAAATCGCCCGCCTCGGCGACGTCGCTGACGTGGCAGACGATCTGCCACGACGGGCGGAGCACCACTTCGCATTCGGCCGCGAAATATTCGGGGTCGGTGTACAGCCAGCCGGGCAGGCTCCAGTCAGCATCCGGATCGGGCGCGCCGACGGCAACAGCGGAGCGGCCCGCGCGCGTCATACGTCCCCGGTCACTTCGACAAGGCCTTGAACAGCTGCAGATAATAAGTGATCGCAGGCGGGATGCCGGCGACCGGTTCGCGTTCGTTAAGGCCGTGGGCGAAGTCGTCCGAGCCTTTGATGAACAACGGACTCGCGCCGTAGCTCGGCACGTGGTGATAGCGGAACCACATGCTGTCGCTCGCTCCCGACGACTGGCTCGGGAATACCGGGACGCCGGGATAGACCGCGTTCATCGCCGCCGTCGCGGCGGTGACGAAATCGGTGCGCAGCGGCGGTGCGACGTTGGCGACCGCACCCTCGGTGACGTCCTTGAACGTCACCGCCGGCTCGGCGGCGACGCGCGCCAGCTCGGCCATGATGGCGGACGGCTGGTGGCCGGGGAAGATCCGGCAGTTGATGTTGGCGGTCGCACGCTGCGGCAAAGCGTTCAGCGCATGGCCGCCGCCCACCATCGTCACGACACAGGTCGTGCCGATCAGGCCGACCGTCTCGTGATTGGCGGTCAGCGTCGCGATCGCCGCCTTGTCAGTCGGATCGGCGGCAAACGCCTTCATGGCGGCACCGGTCGCGGGCTCCTCATACTTGGCCGCTTCGACGAACGAGGCTTTCGTGATCGCGTTGAGCTCGGGCTTGAAGTGATATGCGCCGATCCGTGCTAGCGCCTGCGATAGCTGGACGATGGCGTTGTCGGGGCGCGGCGTCGACGAGTGGCCGCCGGGGTTCGTGACCGTCAGCGCGAAGTCGGCGTAGGTCTTCTCGGCACCGTTCCACGTCCAGTACAGCGGCTTGCCGGTCTTCTCGTCGAGCGCGCCGCCGCCGCCGTCGATGTTGAGCACGAGGTCGGCGTCGGCCAGCTTCTCGGCGATCAGCGCCGAGGTCTTCATCACGGTCTCTTCGTCGCCCGAGAACTCGATGACGATCGACCGCCGCGGGCGGTAGCCTTCGCGGCGCAGTTCGTTCAGCGCGGCGATGGCGACGGTGCCGTCGAGCTTCATGTCGCTGGCCCCGCGTCCGTAAAGGTAGCCATTCTCGACGACGGGCGTGAACGGGTCGCGCTGCCAGTCGGCGGGGTTTGCCTCGACGACGTCCATATGGCCCGAGATGACCAGCGGCTTGAGCTTGCGGTCGGTGCCGGGCCATGTCGCGATCAGATAGGCGGTGTTGTCGACCGGCGTGATCGTCACCTCGTTCGCCGCGAAGCCGCCGTCGACCAGCGCTCGTTTGTACAGCGCCGCGACCTCGGGCGTCTTGTCGCCCGGCCCGTGCACCGAGCGTAGCGCGATCGCCTGCTTTGCCAAAGTAAGGGCCTGTGCCTCGACCTTGGGGTGCGACACCGGATCGGCACCGGCGCCAGTCGCTGCCAGCAACGCCAAAACTGCCAGTCCGGACACGGTAGCTGATCGCATTCGTTGTACCCCACGCTATCTGGCCGACGCATACACCGGCTTCGATGACGGTGACAACGGGCAGGGCGGTGGCAGTTCCCGGGCGATCGATCGCGACGCGGTGCACAACTTGACACGTCGACACCTGCTGATAGCTTCGACAGTCGAGGCCCGGGCGATCCGAACCTTTACCCGCTGCAAGTTGAAAGTCGGTCACGGTGGCACGGTCTCGGACTCACGTAGCGGCGTCGTTTCTTGCGGTCTCACTGCTGATGATTGCCGGGAACGCCAGGGCCGAACTCGGCGGCTCCGTCTCGAGTATCGCGACCGATAGCAGCCGGATGCATGCCAAGGTCGCCTTGGTGGCGCGCGGCGGTTACGCCCGGCACGAGCTGACCCGCAGCAACGACGGTATCGTGCGCGAGTACACCAACGCCAGCGGGCTGGTGTTCGCGGTGACGTGGTCGGGCCCGGGCAAGCCCGATCTGCGCACGCTGCTCGGGCAATATTTCACGACCTTCCAGGCCAATAGCGAGGTGATCGCACGCTCGTCGCACGGGTTGCGGCGGCCGCCGCAGGTCGACCAGCCCGATCTGCAGATCCAGACCAGTGGCCACATGGGCTGGTTCGATGGGGTCGCCTACGTGCCCTCGCTTGCCCCGCCCGGCTTCGCGCTGACCGACCTGGCGGCCGATCGATGAGCTTCCTGCGGTCGTTGCTGGTGCTGGTGGCAGCGCTCGCCCTCGCCGATTGCGGCGGCGACGGCGGTTCCGGCGGCATCGCCGCACCGCCCCCGGTCGCGGTCGCTCCGGGGCCCGCTCCCGCGAAGGTGCTCAACGTCGCCACGGTGACGCTCGATGCCGGACCGGCGGCGCTCGCATCGGGGGGCAACGGCTCCGGTGCGTTCAACGAACCCTATGTCACGATCACGATCTGCGCGCCCGGCTCGACGACGAATTGCCAGACGATCGACCATGTCATCCTCGATACCGGCTCGGTCGGGCTCAGGCTCATCCGGGGCGCGCTCAACGCCAGCGTGCTCGCGGCGCTGCCGGCCGAAACCGATGCGTCGAGCAATCCGGTCGGCGAATGCTATCAGTACGTCAACTCCTACGCGTTCGGCTCGGTGCGGAAGGTCGACTTCGCCATCGCCGGCGAAAGCGTCGCCAGTATGCCGCTCCAGGTCATCGCGGATACCGGCGTGTTCGGCACCGTCCCCGCGAGCTGCTCGTCGGGCGGCGGGACCAACATCACCACGGTGCAGGAGTTCGGCGCGAACGGCGTGATCGGTATCGGCACGACGACGACCGACTGCGGCGCGCGCGGCACGACCGCGGGCGGATCGGCCGGAGCGATCTACTACGACTGCCCGAGCGGCGGCTGCAGTGCGGTCATCGCGCGCGGCGCCAATGTTGCCGCGCCGTTCGAGCAGCTGCCCAACCCGGTCGCGGCGTTCGCGGTCGACAATAACGGTACGATTTTGGCGCTGCCCGCGGTGCCGCCGCGCGGCGCTCCGGCGCTCAGCGGCACGGTGACCTTCGGCATCGGCACGCAGGCGAACAACGCGCTGAATGCGGCGACGCTGCTGCCGGTGACGAGGTCGGACAGCCGTCTCGGTGCGGGCGTGCTTACCGTCACCTATTTGGGCAAGCAGCTGACACAAAGCTTCGTCGACAGCGGCAGCAACGAGTATTTCTTCATCGACACCGGCCTGACGCCCTGTACCAACAACAACTATCTCGCATTCTACTGTCCGAACGGAGCAGTGACGATCGCGTTCGTGCTGACGGCGACCAACGGCGCGACGGCGAGCGAGGCGTTCAGCCTGAACAGCCCGCTGACGATCGCCGGCTCGTCCGTGGTCGCGCCCGGGCTCGCGATCAACCCGACGCTGGTCAAGCCGCCGCTGCCGTTCGCCAACAGCTTCGACCTCGGCCTGCCGTTCTTTTTCGGCCGCACGATCTACACCGCGATCGAAGGCCGTCAGGCCGGAGCCACCGCCGGGCCGTACATCGCCTATTGAGCCCCGCGCTTAGCCCTCAATACCCCGTCGGTGCCACCGTCCGGCCGAGAAAGCGCAGCATCGTCAGCCACACGTGCGTGTTGAGGTCGGCTCCGGCGATGCCATGCGTCTGCCCCGGATAGACCATCAGGTCGAACGGCCGCCTCGCCTTCTGCAGCTCGGCGATCAGCGCGGTCGAGTTCTCGAACACGACATTGTCGTCCGCCATGCCGTGCAGCAATAGCAGCGGTCGCTCGATCCTGACCGCTGGTGCCAGCGCATTGCTGAGCGCGTACGGCTTGGGGTCGACCGCGGGATTGCCGAGGTAGCGCTCGGTATAGGCGGTGTCGTACAGCTCCCACCGCGTCACCGGTGCGCCCGAGATCCCCGCGGCAAAGCCCGTCGGCGACGCTTCGAGCAGCTTCAAGACCATATAGCCGCCGTACGACCAGCCGTTGGCGACGATCTTGTCGGGCGCGACGAACGGCTGCGTCTTGAGCCACGCCAGCAGCGCCAGCTGATCGGCGACCTCGACCGAGCCCATGTGGCGGAAGATGCCGCTCTCGAATGCCGTGCCGCGGCCGATGGCGCCGCGGTTGTCGAGCTGGACCACGACCCAGCCGTGGCGGACCATATACTCCTCGGTGGCGCGCGGCCACGTCCGCTGCACCGACTGGACGCCCGGCCCGCCATAGACGTTCATCATCACCGGATGCGGGCCCTTGCCCGCCGGGCGGAACAGCTTGTAATGCAGGTCGCTGCCATCCGCCGCCTAGAGCACGCCGTACTCGGGCACGACATGACCGGCGAGATACGGCGCATAGGGGTGCGTCGCGTCGAGCTTATTCTCCTCGATCCACGCCAGCCGCTGGCCGGTCGCATCGGCGAGCCACGTCTGCGACGGCTGCGCCGGCGTCGTCGCGGTAATCAGCGCGCGCGTCGCGGTCTTGTCCATCACCACGCTGTGCCAACCGCCGGGCTGCGTCAGCCGTTGCGGCGCTGTGGGGTTGAGGTAGTCGACCGTGTACAGATGCTGTTCGAGCGGCGTGTCGGCATAGCCGGTGAAGAACAGCTTGTGCGCCGCCTGATCGACCCCGGCGACGTTCTCGACCGCCCAGTCGCCGTGCGTCAGCGGCGTCAGCACGCCCGCCTGCCAGCGGTACAGATGCATGAAGCCGCTGCGCTCCGAACTCCACAGCAGCGAGCCGTCGTCCAATGCGCGGAAGTTCTCGTGCAGGTTGAGCCACGTCTTCGACGCTTCGCTGAGCAGCACCGTCGCCGCGCCGCTCGCCGGATCGACGCGCAGCAGGTCGAGGTGCTGCTGGTCGCGCGACAGCCGCTGCACGTAAAGCGCCTTGCCGTCGGGAGCCCAATCGACGCGGGCGAGATAATAGTCGAGGTCACGCCCGAGGTCGACCTTGACGCGGGCACGGCCGTCGGGGTTCATCAGCCACAGTTCGACGGTCGCGTTCGGCGTGCCCGCGGCGGGATAGCGCTGCGAATAGACCTTGGTCCCGTCCGCGCCGATCGCGGCGCGCTGCACCACCTTGACGCGGCTCTCGTCGACCCGCGCCACCGCGATGCGCTCGTCGTGCGGGGCCCACCACAGCCCGGTGAAGCGCTCCAGCTCCTCCTGCGCGATGAATTCGGCCGCGCCCCAGCCGAGCGTCTCGCTGCCGTCGCGGGTCAGCGCCGCCTCCTTGCCGCTGGTCAGGTCGATCAGCAGGAGGTTGCGGTCGCGCACGAACGACACGAAGCGGCCCTTCGGCGACAGCTGCGCGTCGGTCTCGGTCGCCGCCGTCTGCGTCAGCCGCCGGACGTTGCCCGCGGTGTCGGCCAGCCACAGGTCGCCGTCGATCGGGACCAGCAGATGCCGGCTGTCGGGGGCCCAGTCGTAATCGAGGATGCCGCGCAGCCCGCCGAGGCGCTGGCGTTCGCGGTTCATGCGCTCAGTCTCGGACAGCGCGACGCCGCTGGCGAACTTGCTCGAATCGACCAGCATGCGCGAAACGCCGCTGGTCGTATCGATCGCCCACAGGTCGAAGCGCTCGCGGTCGTCGGGCCGCGCCTTGAGCAATGTCGCAAGTTTGCCGTCGGGCGACAGCTTGACCACCCGCGGCTGCGGCCCGGCGAGCGCCGGCGATGCGAACAGCCGGTCGAGCGGCAGCTCGGCCGGCATCGCCTGGCTGGCTACCCCCGACGCCGCACTCGGTTCAGCCGTCAGCATGACCCCTCCCATCAAAATCGCCAGCAGCGTCCGCAACATCGATGCCCCTCTCGCCGTAACAAGCGTCAAGTGGTAGCGATGATGGACATGCCGGGCAACCGAGGCCCGGAGACAACGCCCGGGTCGGACGTTAGGTGCTTTGTGCTGCACCGGCGTTGTGGCAGATAAGCGTGCTTCGCGGGGATCGGCCAAGGAAATCGAATGCTTTACAGTGCCTATGAGATGCAGCGGTCGCTGCTCGCCGGAGCGGGCGCGGCGGCGAAGATGAGTTCGGACTGGCTGCTGAGTGCAGCCAACCCGTTCGCCTATGTCGGCACCAGCCCGGTGCTGGCGCGCGCGCTCGAAGTGTTCGCGCATGCCGCAGCGCCGCGGGGCAAGCCGGCGTTCGGCTTGGATATGACGATCATCGACGGGGTCTCCGTTCCCGTCAGCGAAGACATCGTCCTGCGCAAGCCGTTCGGCCAACTCAAGCACTTCGTCCGTGCCGTATCGGGGCGGCGCGATCCCAGGCTGCTGATCGTCGCGCCGATGTCGGGCCACTTCGCGACGCTGCTGCGCGGCACGGTCGAACGGATGATTCCCGGACACGACGTCTACATCACCGATTGGCGCGACGCCAAGCTGGTGCCGCTCGCCGACGGCAGCTTCGACCTCGACGACTATATCGATTATATCATCGAATTTCTCGAGTTCCTCGGACCCGACACGCACGTGCTCGCGGTCTGCCAGCCAGCGGTCCCGGTGTTCGCCGCGGTCGCGCTGATGAACGCCGCGGGGAACCCGGCGCGTCCGGCCACGCTGACGATGATGGGCGGTCCGATCGACACCCGGCAGGCCCCGACCTCGGTTGACGATCTCGCCACCGAGCGGCCCTATGCGTGGTTCGAATCGAACGTCGTCGCGACGGTGCCGCCGATCTATCCGGGTTCGGGGCGCAAGGTCTATCCCGGCTTCCTGCAGCTCACCGGCTTCCTGTCGATGAACCTCGCCAGCCACATGAAATCGCACTGGGAGATGTTCAAGCACCTGGTCGCGGGCGAGGACGAGAGCGCCGACGCGACGAAGGCATTCTACGACGAATACCGCTCGGTCGCCGATATGACCGCCGAATTCTACCTGCAGACCATCGACGTCATCTTCCAGCGCCAGGCGATCGCCAAGGGCGAGTTCATTCACCACGGCGTCCGCGTCGACCCGGCCGCGATCACCGACACCGCGCTGCTCGCGATCGAAGGCGAGCGCGACGATATCTCTGGGCTCGGCCAGACCAAGGCGGCGCTCGACATCACCACCGGGCTACCCGCCGATATGAAGCAATATTACATGGCCGAGGGCGTCGGGCACTACGGCATCTTCAACGGCCGCCGCTGGCGCGACATGATCGCGCCCGTCGTCGAGTCGTTCATCCGCGCGCACGGCGCGAAGACGGCGACGGCACCGGCAACCGACCTGCCGGCACCCAGCGCGACGGCTGGCGAGCTGGACGCGGTCGCGCACGCCTAAGCCGAACGGTTCGGGCTCGCCGGAGGTCGGCAGACCCGATTTACCGCGACTAGGTTCATTCTGGTATCGTATCGACCTGAGCAGGCGCGATGCCATCCAAAACGGATGTTATTGCGCCGACACCCGGGTCAGCTTTGCGGCAGGTTGGCCGCACGACACTGGCTGTGTGGAAGGGCTCAGCCTTGGTCGCCTCGAGGAATGCAGCTGCTGCATTCGTGACGGCCGACGGAGGCACCGATGAGCGCAACGTGGAAGCAACCGCAGGCAGCGACCGAGCTCACCGAGCTGATCGGCGACAGCGCCTCGACCCGCGCGGTGCGCGAGCTGATCGATCGGGTGGCGAAGTCGAACGCCTCGGTGCTGGTCACCGGCCCATCGGGCAGCGGCAAGGAAGTCGTCGCCCAACTGCTGCATCAGCGCAGCCCACGCGCCGCCAAGCCGTTCGTCGCCGTCAATTGCGCGGCGATCCCCCGCGAGCTGCTCGAGAGCGAGATCTTCGGGCATGAGGCGGGGTCGTTCACCGGCGCGGTGCGGGCCAAACGCGGGCGTTTCGAAGTCGCCGACCACGGCACGCTGTTCCTCGACGAGATCGGCGACATGCCGGGCGACATGCAGGTCAAGCTGCTCCGTATCCTCGAAACGCGCGTCGTCGAGCGGGTCGGCAGCATGATCGGGATACCCGTCGACGTGCGGCTGGTCGCGGCCACCAACGTCGAGCTCGAAGCCGCGATCGCGGACGGCCGCTTCCGCGAGGACCTGTTCTACCGCTTGAACGTCGTCGAGATCCGCCTGACGCCGCTGGCCGAGCGGCGGGACGACGTCCCGATGCTGCTCGAACATTTCGCCGCGATGGGAGCAGGCGCTACGCTGAGCAAGGCGGAAGGCGGGCGCGTGCGGTTCACCGCCGCCGCAACGGCCTGGCTGAGCGAGCAGCCATGGCGAGGCAACGTGCGCGAGTTACGCAACTTCGTCGACCGCGCGGCGGCGCTCCACGCCGGCGAAAGCATCGACGATGCACTCGCCCAACGCCTGATGTCGACCGATCGGCGGCAGGCTGTCCGGCCGACGACGGTTCAGCGCGCCGCTCCCGGCTCACCGTGGCCGCACATGCCGATCGACGCACCGGCGGTCGAGCGGCGGCCGATCGATCACTGGCTCGCCGATGCCCCGGTAGCGGCTCTGTCCGCGCGACGTCCGGCGCTGACGCCCACGACGCAGGTCGACCTCAAGGCGCTGCTCGATCAGGTCGAGCAATCCTATATCGAACAGGCGCTCGACTGCAGCGCCGGGGGCGTCGCGGAATCGGCCCGCATGCTCGGACTGCGGCGAACGACGCTGATCGAGAAGATGCGGCGGCTGAACATCCAGCGACCCGCAGTGGGTGCGATGGCTTGTAGCGGGAGGAGCCTCAACTGAGTCAGGGCCTCATCTCCGGATATCGCAGGGCAGCGGTCCCCCGCTTGCGCGGGGATGACTGATCGTTCGGCGCCATCGGACTCAGGCACGGCCAGCCCGCCCGATCGCGCCCCAGCTCGCGTGGATTACCGCGACCTGCGCGGCGGCGGCGGCGAACAGCTCGGGACGTGTCTCGAGATTGCCGGCGACGACGAGCATACGCACCTGGGCGTAAACCCGGTTGAGCGCGCGCGCGACGCTGCCGCCGGTGCTGAAATCGAGGCTGGCGTCGAGCGCTTCGATGATGGCGAGCGCCCGGCCGGTCGCCGGAGTGCGCGAGGCCGGAGTCATCGCACGCTCGGCGCGGCCGAGCGCCTCGCGCAGGCCGGTGAACAGCATCGACACCAGCTCGTGCGGATCGGCGGCAGCGACGCGCGATTCGAGGTCGACGGTGCGGTAGCGGCTCGCCGCCCATGTCGGTGCGGCGGGGGCTGCGGGCGTGCGAAACTGCTGGTGCGGTGCGGTCATTAAGGGCTCCTGAGATTAAGCGGCGGGGGTTTGCCAAGCCTTGATCTGCTGGGCGAGGAACGACTGCGTCGCCTTCGACGCGGCGACCGCGGCCTCCATCGCGGCATATTGCTTGACCAGGCCGGCGCGGTAGTCGGTCATGCGGGTCGCCAGCGCCGCCGTGGCGGTCGCGACCTGCGCACGCTGCCGGGTCAGGTTGCCGGTCGTGCCGGTCGTGCTGACCGCCGTGTCGAAGTCGCTCCGGATCGCGGCCAGCGGCCCGCCGGTGGCGGTCAGCTTGCTCAAGATCGCGTTGACCGCGTCGGGGTTGGCGACGACGGCACCAGCGAGCGCTTTCTCGTCGACGCTCAGCGTCCCGTCGCGCGCGGTGACGATGCCGAGGTCGCCCAAGCGGCTCGGGGTGCCCGCGGCAGCGCCGGGGATCACCACCATCGAGGTCAGCGACCGGAGCGCCTGCTGCAAGCGCCTGACCGACGTGTCGCCGACCAGCGCCCCCGCAGCGTTGGTGGCATCGCCCCCCTTCGACAGCGACGCGGTCAGCGCGTTCAGCGCCGACAAGGTGGCGGTCAGGTCGCGCACCGCGGTTTTGATGCCCTCGGTGGCGCGGACCGGCTCGATCGTCACCGCGGTGCCGGTGGCGGCGCGCTTGAGAGTGAGCGTGACGCCGTCGATCAGGTCGCCGACGGTATTGCTGCCCCGGGTCACGGCGACGCCGTCGACGACGAGCCGGGCATCATGGGCCGTTGCCGCTTGCGTCATCGTCGGCGTGCCCGCCTGATAGACGAAGCGTGCCAGTCCGGTGTCGCCGCCCGCCGGCGCGGCGCTGACGGTGAACGCCGACGCGGCCCCGGTCGCGCCCTTGAGCACCAGCCGGGCCCCGGTGCCGTCGTCGATGACGCTCGCGACGATGCCGCTGTTCGCCGTGTTGATGGCGTCGCGCAGCCCACCGAGCGTGTTGTTGGCGGTCGTTATGGTGATCGTGGTCGCTGCGGCAGAACCGGGCGCGAAGCTGAAATCGCCCGCGACGCCTGCGGTTATCGCGCCCGACTGAAAGGTCAGGACGCCGAGCCCGACCGCGGCTCCGACATTGGCGAGATCGGCGGCGACCAGGGTCTGTCCGCCCGCTAGGCTGCGAACTTCGAGCGTCGTCGAGTTGAGCTGCGCGGGCGCGCCTGCGACGGCGACCGCGGTTGCGACGCCGGTGTCGCTGCTCACCGGCTGCGCGCCGAGCGCATTATTGGCGGTGCGCCCGGTCAGCCCGGTGAACAGCCCGTCGATCCCGGCGCGGACCTGTGCCAGGCCCGATATCTGGGCCTCGACCTTGGCCGACTGCTTGGTCAGCGCGGTATCGCGCGGCGCTTGTTCGGCCGCCACGATCGCGTCGACGATCGCCTTGGTGTCGACCCCCGATCCGACCCCGAGCGTGTTGAGAATGCTGACCATGTCCAGTTAACGGTCGCGTCGTGCGCCGGTTTACGCTGGTCGCCCGTCCGCGTCGAAGCGCAGCGCGCCGGGCACCTCGACATCGGGCGGCAGTTGTTCGGCAAGCTTTTCGAGGCTGAACACGAACGCCAGCACCGCAGCGACCGCGGCATACAGATCATCGCGGATCGGCTCGCCGACCTGCGCGGTAAAATAAATCGCCCGGGTCAGTTCGGGGTAGCGCAGCACCGGCACGTCGCGGTCGCCGGCCAGCTCGCGGATGGCGGCAGCGATGACGTCCTGCCCGCGCGCGACGACGACCGGCGCGGCATCGCGGCCGGGCTGGTAGCGCAGCGCGACGGCGAATTCGGTCGGGTTGGTGACGACGACGCTGGCTTCCGCCATCGCCGGGGCGAGCGCGCGCTTGGCGGCGCGGCGGGCCTGCGCGCGCTGCGCCGCCTTGGTCTCGGGCGAGCCTTCGCTTTCGCGCGACTCGTCGCGGACTTCCTGCTTCGACATCCTGAGCCGGGTCAGGTGCCGCATCAGCTGGACCGGCAGGTCGATGCCCGCGATCAGCAGCAGTCCGCCGCCCAAGGCCGCGAGCAGCGCGCCGAGCGTCGCCGCAACCTGCGCGCCCGCGGCTTCGGGGCTGGCGGCACCGAGCGTCAGCAGCGCGGGCAGGCGGGCTTGAATAACCACGCCGCCGAGGCCGAACAGCAGCACCGCCTTCAGCGTCGCCTTGCCGACCTCGAAGAAGATCTTGGCCCCGAAGATCCGCTGCAGTCCGGCGAGCGGATCGATCCGGCCGAACTTGGGCAGCAGTGCCCCGGGCGACCATTGCCGTGCGGTGAGCAGCGGGGCCGCGACCATGCCGAGCGTCGCGACTGCAGCAAACACCAGCATCGGGCCGGCGAGCGGCTGCCCGGCGGCGGCAAAGGCGGTGTCGGCCCCGACACGCCAGTTGCCCGGTGTGATGATCAAGCTATGCCGCAGCAGCGTCACGCAGCCTGCCACCATCCCCCTGCTTGCGACCAGCAGCCAGCCTATCCCGGCCCATAGCACCGCCGCCGTTCCCAATTCCCGCGACTGCAGCACCTCGCCCTTGGCGCGCGCCTCGCGGCGTCGTTTTTCGGTCGGGGCCTCGGTCTTCTGGTCGGACTCGGGACCGTCAGCCACCATAGACCCCGCGCAGCTCGTCCAAGCCGCGTTCGACGGTGTGCGCCATCGTGCCGGTCATCGCCGGCAGCGCCAGCGGCAGCGTCAGCAGCCCCGCCACCATCAGCGTCGGGAACCCGATCGAGAAGATGTTGAGCTGCGGCGCGCTGCGCGACACCACCGCGAGCAGCAGGTTGACCAGCAGCAGCACCGCGGCGACCGGCAGCGCCAGCATCAGCCCCGCACTGAATGCCAAGCCGCCGAACGCCGCGATGTCGCCGGCATGCGCGAGCGGATCGCTGCCGGGCGGCAGCGTCCGGTAGCTGTCGACCAGCAGCGCGAGCAGCTGGAGATGGCCGTCGAGCCCCAGGAATACCAGCCACAGCAGCAGCCCGAGGAAGCTCGCGACCACCGGGCTGGTCATGCCGGCGGGGTCGAGCATCGTCGCGAAGCCGAGCCCCATCGACTGCGACAGCAGCTCGCCCGCGACGGCGGCGGCGGCGAAGACCAGCTGCAGCACGATGCCCGCCGCCCCGCCGATCACCAGCTCGCCCGCCACGCCGAGCCGTCCGGCGGGGCTCAGCATGTCGGCGGGTACGGCAATCGGCATGACGCCGAGCACCAGCAGGCCGACGACCGCGCTCAGCCCGATGCGCGCCCGCAGCGGCAGCAGCATCGCGCCGATCCCCGGCAGCAGCGCCAGCGCCGCGCCGGTCCGCAGCGAGGCGAACAGCAGCCGCAGCAGCTGCGCCTCCGGGTTCGCCAGCCACGCCGCGATCACCGCAGCAGCGCCGGGATCCGGTCGTAGAGTTCGAGCGTGAAGTCCGACAGCGTCCGCATCATCAACGCGCCGAACAGCGCCAGCGCGATTAGCACGGTGACGAGCTTGGGCGCGAAGCTCAGCGACGCCTCGCTGACCGACGTCGCCGCCTGCAGCAACCCGACGATCAGTCCCGCCAGCAGCGCCGGCAGCACCACCGGCCCGATCAGCTGCACCAGCACCCACAGCGCGGCGTGCGCCGCGTCGAGCAACACGTCGGTGTCCATGCTATTTCACTCCTACGAAGCTGCCCGCGAGCGAGCCGAGCAGCAGCGCCCAGCCGTCGACCATGATGAACAGCAGCAGCTTGAACGGCAGCGAGATCAGGGTCGGCGAGACCATCATCATGCCGAGCGCCATCAGGATGCTGGCGACCGCGAGATCGATGATCAGGAAGGGCAGATAGACGAGGAAGCCGATCTCGAACGCGGTCTTGAGTTCGCTGGTCGCGAACGCCGGCAGCAGCACCGTCATCGGCACCGCCGCCGGCGTCGCGAACGGCCCGGCGTGCGCCAAATTGCTGAACAGCCGAAGGTCCTTCTCGCGGGTCTGCGCCATCATGAAAGCTTCGAGCCGCACGCCGCCGCGTTCAATCGCAACCTCGGCCGTTATGGTCTGATTGGCGAATGGTGCGTAGGCTTCGTCGTGGAGGTGCTCGAACGTCGGTCGCATGACGAAGACGGTCAGGAACAGCGCCAGCCCGACCAGTACCTGATTGGGCGGCGCTTGGCCCAGGCCGATCGCCTGGCGGACGATCGCCAGCACGATGATGATGCGCGTGAAGCCGGTCATCATCAGCAGCAGCGACGGCAGCACCGTCAGCAGCGACATCAGCAGCAGCACCTGCAGCGACAGCGCCAGCGGAGCCTTGCCCGCGGTCAGCGCCGAGATCGCGCCGAGCGCGGGTTCGGAGGCAATCATCATGGGACGGGAACATCGAGGCGGCTGACCCCGCCGCGGTGCGCTGCGAGCAGCAGCCGCCGGCCGTCGAACTCGACCACGACCAGCCGCGCGCCCGGACCGAGGCCGATCGTCTGGATCAGCCGCAGCGCCGGCGGCAAGTCCGCTGGCCGCGCGCCGGGAGCGTTCACCATCGGCAGCCAGCCGCGCTTGGCGGCGTAATAAGCCGCGCCGAGCAGCGCCAGTACCAGTGGCAGCGCGACGCCGAGCCGCGACAGATACTCGCCCGCGCTCACTGCGGAGCCGGCACGAGGTCGAGGATACGAACGCCGAAGCGGTCGCCGATCGTCACCACCTCGCCCTTGGCGAGCAGCCGGTCGTTGACGAAGATATCGATGCGCTCGTCGCTGCGCCGGTCGAGCTCGAAGACGGTGCCGGGAGCGAGTTTGGTAAGTTCGGTCAGCGTCAGCCGCGCCGCGCCGACCTCGACCGAGAGCCGCACCTCGATCGACCCGAGCGCGCCGAGCTCGAGCAGGTCGGCGTGGGCGAACTCGCCCGGCGTGATCGCGTTCATAACGGTGCTTTCTCGGAAGATGGCTGACGGAACGACCGGGCGCTGGAGCGGATGGTGACGAGGTGACCGCCGTCGTCGGTCGGCGCGATCGTCCCCGACGCGAGCCGGTGCACGCCGACGCGCAGGCCGACTTCGCGCGGCGTCTCGATCGGCAGCACGTCGCCCGGCCGCAGCTGCACCGCCCGGGCGAGCGGCAGCCGCGTCTCGAACAGCACGGCGCGCACGGGGAAGCCGACCTGCGCGATCGACCGGCGCAGGTCGTGCGCCCAGGCAGTGGGCATGTCGGGCGCGGTCGCCGCGCCGGCCGGCACCACGGCGATACCGAGCGGAAAGCGCAGTTCGCCGACGTGGATCGTCATTGCCTGCAGCGGCGGTGGCGGCGGCGGCCCTGTCACCGGAGCTGGCGACCAGGCAGCTCCGTCCGGAAGCCAGCGCGCTGCGGCAATGCGGAGGATCGCGGCCATGAGTTCGGCATGAAGTCGAACGACGCTGGCAGCGCCGCCCGGCACCCCGTCCCCAACCGCGAGGCTGCCCCCACAGCGGTGACTGACGAGCGCCTCGGCAAGGCCGGGCGACAAAGCGATGCCAAGCCGGCTGCCGTCGGCAGCGGCATAGGGCATAATGGTCGCAGCTTCGGCGTCGCCCGGCGCGGCATCGTCGATCGACGTCACCCGGCAGGGGAGACCGGTCGAGGCGGTTAACGCGACCTCGAGACCGGCGGCGAACGATGCCAGCTCGATGACGGGTGCGAACGCTCCGGACGGGTCGGCATCGACGGCGGCAAAGCGGTGCCGCCGGGCATCGCCGGGGACAGCCGATGAGCCGTCGCTGCCCGAAGCCGCGCCCATGCCGGCCCCGGCTAGGGCATCGGCCGGTTCGCCGATTTCCACGGCGGTGGGAATGGCGGCGCGCCGGCTCACTGGACGACCAGGCTGGTGAAATAGACCTCGTCGATGCCCGCGGTGCCGGCCTTGCGGCGCAGCACGTCGTTGATCGCGGTCCGTACCTGCGTCCGCAGCTTATCCTTGGCGGCACGGTTGGCGATGTCGCTCTCCCCCATCTCGCCGAGCACCGACAGCACCGACGACACGATCGCCAACTTGTGCTTGATCAGCGCCGCGGTCACCGCGGGTCCGCCGGTCGTCGACACCGCGATCCGCAGCTGGAGATAGCGTCCGGTGTCGATCAGGTTCGACGTGAAGGCGTTGTCGAGTTCGACGTAATCGAGTTTGCCCGGCGTCGCGTCCGCCGTGCGGGCAGGCTGTTCCTTGACGCCGCCGGGCAGCCCGCCGAGCTGCAGGACCGCCATCACCGCGCCACCGCCGCCCGCCGCGGCACCGCCGGCGAAAGCGGCGACCACGAGCAGGATCTTGGCCATGCCGCCGCCACGTTTCCGCGCGGGCTTGGCTGGGACTTCGGGTTCGGCCATCGATGCGGTTCCAATCGTCAAGCAAAGCGATCGCGCGGCGACGGCGCGGCAGAATCGGGTGAGCCCCGGCCTGGCCTGAGGAGGTCCGGCGCGCCCGGCGGAGCCCGGCGCGGATCACGCGGGCCCGACCCGAACGCGCTATCCTGCTGTGCGCTCGCCCCGTGCGATCCAGCCGAGTGCGATCCCGGCGACCCGAGCGGCGGCTCCGGCGCTGTGCGGCGGTCGAGTTCGACCGACAGCGTGTCCAGCCGCATGCCCGTGGCACCGAGCGTCAGGTCGAGCCGGTCGCTGCCGCCGGTGATCAGCGCCGCCGTCGCGGGCCGGTCGACGGTGAACTGCACGTGCAGCCGGTCGCCGGCCGCGTTCAGCGGCACCAGCGCGGCGCTGACCGGGCCGAGTAGCCGGCTGTCGATGCTGAAGCCGGGCTCGCCGGTCCCGGCTGCCGACAGCTCAGCAGGCGTGACGGCAAGGTGCGGCACCGGCCGGTCGGGCAGCGGCGGCGGCGCAGGCGCAGCGGGTGGTACTGCCCGTGGCATCGCGAGCGTCATGCCGATCGGCGCGCCGTCGACGCCGGGCGCAGCGTCGTTCGCCGCACGTGGGGCTGCGGTCTGCGGCTCGGACGATCGCGGTGCCGGCCGCCGGACCGTAATCTCGCCGGCCGAGGGGAGCGGGGCCGGGAAGGCGGGCGCGGCAGCGACGATGGCCGGATTTGCTGGGGCTGCGGCAATGGCTGGAGCGGTCGGCAACGCCGCCATCGGACCGGCTGGGGAAGTGCTCGCTGGATGAACGACTGCGGCCAAGCCCGGCGCGGTTCCGGCCGGGGTCGGGACGGAGACGCCCGGGATCGCTTGCGACCGCTCGTCGAGCGCTATGGCCGCTTCGGTGGCAGGCGTCGGCAGCCGCTCGCTGCCGGGAGCGTGCGGCCCGGCAATCAGGGGTTTGGCAAGTTCGGACGGCGCTGACGGGACAATTGTCGTCGCCACGACCGGCGGCAGGATTGCGGTCGATAAGCCCGGCGTCAATGGTCCGGCGGTACCCTGAAGCACCGGGGGCGATGCGGTCTCGGCGCTTTGCGGAAGGCGTTTGGGCGGGAGCGGGCGGGCTGGTCTCGTCGGAGGTGGCGCTGGCGCAGCACCGATCGTGCGAAGTTCCGGCGCGGCGATGGCGGGCGCCGACTTCGGCCGTTTCGAGGCGACCGCAACCGAGCTGTCGGTTCGCGGCGAAGCAGGCGACGCGACTCCCGGCGTTGCCACGAACGGGGAACGGCGCGCCGGGTTCGGGCTCGGGCGGGCCAAGGGGGTTGCCGCCGCCAGCACATCGTCGAACGGCGGTGCGGTTCCAGCCGGCGTCGTCCCGCCCGAAGGACCTCTGGCCGACGCAGCGGCGAACCCACGCTCGGGCGAACTCGTGGGTTCGGCAGCTGCGAAACCGGCGGGCATCGGCACCGCTGTGAGCTGCATTGCGGCGGTCATCGGCCAAGCTTCCGGGCGGGCTGATCACCGACCAGGCGCGCTACCACTTCGCGCGCTTCGGCGTCCCGGCGTTCGATGGCGCGCTCGACGGCTTCGGTAGCCGCGCGGTCGCGCTGGACGGCGCGAGTCGCATCGGCCTGATGCGCGGTCGCGGCGTCGAGCCGCGCCAGCTGCCGGGCGGCGGCGAGCCGGAGCCCGTTGCGGGTAGCGGCGGTGGCCTTGAGCTGCTGGCCGGTGCTCAGCACGACGGTCGGCGTCAGCTCGACTTGTAATTCGCCGATGCGCCGGGCCAGCGCGGTGATCGCCGCGGTCGAGCCGATCGCCCGGCCGAGATCGCGGCTGGCGGCGCGCAGCGCGACGTTGCGGATCGCGAGCAGCCGGGACAGCCGGTCGCGCCGGGCCGTCATGCTGCGGCCCCGGTCGAAACGTGGCCGGGCAAGCCCGGCGCCGACAGTGCCGCGACCGACGCCGCGAAACTGCACGGCTCGTCGACGCGCTGCGTCCGGAAGACGTCCATCGCCGCGCGCGCCGCCAGCGCCTGATCGAGTTCGGGGTCGGCTCCGGGCGCGTACGCCCCCATCAGCACGAGGTCGCGGTTCGCCTCGATCAGCGCATGCGCGCGGCTGAACGCGCTGGCGGCGGCGGCGTGCGCGGGGGTGACGAGGTCGCGCATCACCCGGCTGATCGAGGCCGACACGTCGATCGCCGGATAGATGCCGCGCTGCGCCTCGGCCCGCGACAGGACGATATGGCCGTCGAGGACGCCGCGCGCCGCGTCGACGACGGGGTCGTTCATGTCGTCGCCGTCGGCGAGCACGGTATAGATCGCCGTCACCGAACCGCCGCTTGCAGCATCGTTGCCGGCGCGCTCGACCAGCCGCGGCAGCAGCTGGGTTGCCGACGGCGGATAGCTGCGCGCGCCCGGAGCCTCGCCGAGCGCCAGCCCGATCTCGCGCTGGGCATGGGCGACGCGGGTCAGGCTGTCGAGGATGAGCAGGACCTGCTGGCCCTGGGCGCGGAAATATTCGGCGATCGCATGCGCGCGCATCGCGCCGCGGACCCGCAGTAGCGGCGCATCGTCGGCGGGAACCGCGATGATGACGGTGCGGCGGCGCGCTGCGGCATCCATCTGCCGGTCGAGGAACTCGGCGATTTCGCGGCCGCGCTCGCCGATCAGGGCGACGACCACGACATCGGCGGCGGCGGCGCGGGCGATCTGGCCGAGCAGCATCGACTTGCCGACGCCCGAGCCGGCCATGATGCCGACGCGCTGCCCGCGCCCGAGCGTCAACAGCGCGTTGATGGTGCGGACGCCGACGTCGAGCACGATCCGCACACCGGACTTGCCGAGCGGATTGCCCACCGGGCTTTCGAGCGGTGCGTGGCTCGCGGTGACGATCGCCGGACCGCCGTCGAGCGGCCTGCCGCTGCCGTCGATGACGCGCCCGAGCAAAGCCGCACCGACCTGCGCGCGGGCTTCGCCGGCGACCGGCATGACGGCGGCTCCGGGCATCACTTGGCCGAGCGACGCCAGTCCCATCAGCAGCGCGCGGCCGTCACGAAAGCCGATGACCTCGGCGGCAATCGCCTGCACGCCGATGCGGCAGACGGTGCCGACCGCCACATCGACGCCGACCGCCTCGACCAGCAGTCCGTCATAGGCGGCGACACGCCCGCCGTGTGCGGGTCCGGAGCGGCGGAGCGGGCGGCTGGCGGCCGCGTCGACGAGCGACCGGACTGTCCCCGTGACGCTCATGCCAGGGTCGCGATCGTTGCCGCGAGCCGCGCCGCAAGGCCGTCGAGCACGACGAAGTCCGGTCCGACGACCGCGATGCTGCCGCGTGCCAGCTCGGGTGCGGCGACCACCGGCACGGGGCAGCTGTCGCCCGCCGCAGCGACATCGTCGGGGTGCAGCCGCACGCTCAGTGTCGCATCGACGACGAGGCTGCCGAGCGCATCCTCGACGAGCCGGGCGACGATCGCTGGCGACAGCGCGAGTTCGGCCATGACGACCGCCTCGGCCAGCGCGGTGACGAGCGCTACGAAGGCCGGCTGCAGCGTTGCGGCGTCGATGGTCAGGGCGGCGGTGACCGCGGCGTGCAAACCGTGGAGCAGTTCGCGCTCGCCCGCCAGCGCCCGGGCCGCAGCCGCCTCGCCCGCCGCCAGGCCTTCGGTGTAGGCCGCGGCGACGGCAGCTGCGGCATCCGCGGCCGCCTCGGGCGCGTTGTCGGCCCAGGGCTCGGCAGCGCGGCCAATCGGCTGCATCGCGGCATAGAACGTGCCGAGGCCGGTGCTTTGCCCGGTGCTATACATAGCCGCCGCGCCCCGGCAGCATGATCGTGCCGGCCTCGGCGAGGGCGCGGACGGCACGCGCCACCTCCGCCTGCGCGGCTTGCACCTCGCTCAGCTTGAGCGGCGGCCGGCCGGCGAGATCGTCCTGGACCTGCGACGCGGCGCGCGCCGACATCGCCGCGAAGAAGTGATCGCGCAGTGCCGCACTCGCGCCCTTGAGGGCGACGGCCAGCAGTTCGGGGTCGAGGTCGCGGATCAGCGCCTGCACCGCACGGCTGTCGAGCCGCAGCACATCCTCGAAATGGAACAGATTGTCGGCGATCGCCGTGGTCAGCGCGGGGTCGAGTTCGTGCAGCGCGGTCAGCAGGCGCGCCTGGTCCGCCGACAGATTGAGCAGCTTCGCGGTGAAGTCGGGCCCGGCCTTCGTGCTGCTCGCCGCGCGGCTCGGCGCGTCGGCGAGCTGCTGCTCGAGTGCGACCTCGAGTTCGGCGATGACAGCGGCGCTGACCGGAGCGAGCCGGGCAAGGCGGTACAGGATGTCGGGCTGCAGCGTCTCGGGCAGCAGGGCGAGCACGTCGGCGGCGACCTCGGGCGCCAGATGCGCCATGACCAGCGCCGCCACCTGCGGATGCTCGCGCGCCAGCGTGTCGGCCAGCGCGGCGGGCTGCACCCAGTCGAGCCCGGCGAACGGCCGCGGCGCGACCGGCGGCCCGAGCTGCCCGAGCACGCCGTCGGCCCGCGACCGCCCGAGCGCCCGGTGCAGCACCGACCGCACCTGCGCGCCGCCGTGGCCGAGCGCGGCCGTGGCGGTGCTCGTCAGCAGGAACTCGTCGAGGACGGTGTCGATCGCGTGCGGCTCGATCTCGGCGACCGACAGCATGGCGTGGCCGACCGCATGCACCTCGGCCGAGGCAAGCTGCTGCAGCAGTTCGGCCGCGGCCGGCTCATCGAGCAGCAGCATCAGCACGGCACATTTCTGCGCGCCGGTCAGCGGCAGCTGGATCATGCCGCGTCGACCCGAATCATCTGGCGCATGACCGCCGAGGCGCGCGCGGTATCGGCGGCGACCAGCTGCTTGGTGGCGGCGAGCTTGCTGGTATAGTCGACCGGCTCGCCGCCTGGTCCCGCCGCACCGCGCTGATCGGTCAGCGCCGCCGTCGGCCCCGGAGCGGGCAGGCGCTTGATCAGCGGCTGGACGATGCCGAGCACCAGCAGCGCCAGCCCGAGCAGCGCCGCGACCGCCTCGCCGCCGCTGCGCAGCAACGGATGCTCGTACCACTTGGCACCGACGTCGAGCGCCGCCGGGGCGAACGGCCGCCCGGCGATGGTGACGGTGTCGCCGCGCCGCGCATCGAAGCCGACCGCGCTGCGCACCAGCCCGGTCAACACGGCGAGCTGCGCCGGCTGGCCCTTGGCGGCACCCAGTGCGGTGTCGCGGACGATGACGGCGACCGACAGCCGCCGCAGTTGCCCGACCGCGCCGCGCGTCACCGACACCGCCTTGCCGACCTCGAAACTGCGGACGAAGCTGTCGTTCCTGGGGGCCGCCGCCGGGACCGGCGGGCTGATGGTGGCTGGTGCCGTGCCGACCTGCGCCGCGGGCGGCACGGTGTTCGACAGCGCGCCGGGGATGCCGCGGGCCGGGGGCAGCGCGGCCTCGGTGGCGCTGCTGCCCTGTTCGCTGCGAATGACGCCGTCCTTGTCGTAGCTTTCGTGCGTGACGGCGTTCTCGCTGAAATCGAGGTCGGCCGAGACTTCGGCGGAGAAGTTGCCGTCGCCGAGCATCGGCGTCAGCAGCGCCAGCACCCGCTGCCGGTACTGCGTCTCGACCCGCGCCTGATAGGCCAGCTGGCGCATGCCTTCGCCGAGCAGGCCGCTGGCCGGATCGCCCGATAGCAGCCGGCCGCTCTGGTCGACGATACTGACTTGGTCGGTCGCCAGCCCCGCGATCGACGAGGCGACGAGGTGCCCGATGGCGCGGACCTGTGCGTCGCTGAGCACCCGGCCGCTCGCCAGCTTGACGAACACCGCCGCACTCGGCGCGGCGCGGTCGCGGATGAACACCGAGACTTCGCCGCTGGCGAGGTGCACGGCGGCGTTCTCGACCCCGTCGATCGCCATGATGCTGGCGGCGAGTTCGGTTTCCTGCGCCTGCTTGAGGCGCGCCGTCTCGACCGCGCGGCTGGTGCCGAGCGGCATCGTGCCGAGCAGGTCGTAGCCCGACGCCGCCGCCTTGGGCAGGCCCTGACCCGCCAGCAGGATGCGCGCCGCCGCGACCTGGTTGGCGGCGACCTCGACTGCGCCCGTCGACGGGTCAACTTGCGCCGGGATGTTGCCGGTCTTCAGCGCCGCCAGCACCGCCGCCTTGTCGGTATCGGCGAGCGCGGGCAGCACGACGCGGTAATCTGGCGTGCGCAGCGCCAGCCAGAGCGCACCGACCGCGGCGACCGCCAGCAGCATCAGCAGCGCCGGCAGCGCGCGGCGCACGGCGGGTTGCGCGATCAGCCGGGTCCCGCGCCGGCGGATCCCCGCCAGTGCGCCGGCGTCGCTCTGCACGGCCAGTTCGTTCATGCCGTCATACCGGCATGCTCATGATGTCCTTGTACGCCGACAGCAGCTTGTTGCGGACCTGCAGCGTCGCCTCGAACGCGATCGAGGCTTTCTGACGGGTCAGCATGACCTGCGCGATCGAGCTGGTGTCGCCGCGTTCGAACGCGGTCGCGGCGTCGCCCGCCGCCGCCTGCAGGCCGTTGACCGACTGCAGCGCCGCGGTGATCGCGCCGCTGAAGCCGGTCGCCGCCGGTTGCGCCGCAGGGGTCAGCGCCGGGTTGCGCCCGAGGATCTGCGAGCGCAGCGCCAGCACGCTTTGCGTGTCGAGCGAGGCGATTGGCGGCATCATTGCATCGTCATCGCGGCGGCCGGGACGGCGTTGCCGCCGCACATCGCGACCATCTTATAGCGCAGCGTGCGCTCGCTGATGCCGAGCCGCCGCGCGGTCTCGAGGCGGCGGCCCGAGCAATCCGCCAGCGCCGCACGGATCGCGGCGAACTCGCGCTCGCGGACGATGCCGCCGAGCGAGGCGGGCGCGCCGCGAGCGCCGGTCGCCTCGGCAGCACCGACTTGCGGCAGGGTGTCGACCGCCGGGGCGGCCACGTCGAAGACGATATCCGTGGCTTCGATCCGCGACCCCTGCGCATAGACGCTGGCGCGCTGCAGCACGTTGCCGAGTTCGCGGACGTTGCCCGGCCAGTGGTGCGCTTCGAGCTTGCGCAGCGCCGCCGCGGTCGGCCACAGCGCCAGGTTGCCCTGCCGCCACAGCGCGGCCGCGATCGGCACGATATCGGCCGGCCGCGTCGCCAGCGGCGTGATCGTCAGCGGGAACACCGCGAGGCGGTAGAACAGATCGGCGCGGAACCGCCCGGCGGCGACTTCGGTGGCGAGATTGCGGTTGCTGCAGGCGATGACCCGCACGTCGATCTTCACCGCCGCCGTCGCGCCGATCGGCAGCACCTCCTGCTCCTGCAGCGCGCGCAGCAGCTTCGCCTGCAGCGGCAGCGGCAATTCGGTGATCTCGTCGAGCAGCAGCGTGCCGCCGTCGGCCGCGCGAAACAGCCCCTTGGCGTTCTGCGCCGCGCCGGTGAACGCGCCGCGCTCGTGCCCGAACAGCAGCGCCTCGAGCATCGCCTCGGGCAACGCCGCGCAGTTGACCGCGACGAAGCTGGCGGCACGCCGCGGCGAGCAGCGGTGGACATGATTGGCGAGGACCTCCTTGCCGGTCCCGGTCGCGCCGCTGATCAGCACACCGACGTCGCGCGCCGCGACCCGCTCGGCAAGCCGAAGCAGAGCCTGCGAGGCGGGCGCGACCGCGGCGGGAACGTCGCGGTGCACGCCCGTGGCGATCAACGCCGCGGCGAAGTCGAGGTCGTCGTCGCCGAAGTTCATCACGCCGTGGCAGTGGACCTCGGGGGAGGCGTCCAGCGTCGGGTTGCTTGCGCGCCCGACCCGCACGAAGCGCGACGTGGTCGCCGGCTCGTCGGCGACCACGACCGCCATCGTCTCCGGGCCGACGCTGTCCTGAACTTCGACCCCGGATTGCCGTAAAGCTACGGGCAGCTGCGGATGCAGGCACTGTGCGGCGTCGGAAATCCAGACTAAAATGGCGGTCATGCGCGAGGTGCCCCGGGGTGACATACCGGGTACTGAGCAAGGACCGTGCCAGGCAAAGGCGCAGAGCGATCAGCGGGATCGGATCGGCTTCAGCGTCAAAATATCGACGCCGAAAGCGTCAATCCAACGTCGCGCGTCAATCGTTTGACGGGCTCGGCTAAGCCGCCAGCGCCGCTGCGAACGTGCGCTCGATCGGGCCGCCGCCGAGCACCTGCGAGCCCCGGTACAGCACCGCCGCCTGTCCCGGCGAGACCCCGTATTCGGGGGCATCGAAGGTCAGCCGGCGGCCGCTCAACCGCCCCGGCACGACGGCCGCCATCGAGCGCACCTTGACCTCGAACGCCCCGTCCGCGAGGCCGCTGCCCAGCCAGTTGAGCTCGCCCAGGTCGAGCGCATCGACCGCCAGTGCTCGCCGCGGTCCGACCACCACCCGCCGCGTCCCGGGCTCGATCCGCACGACGTAATGCGGCTCGGACAACCCGCCGAGATCGATGCCGCGGCGCTGGCCGATGGTGAAGCCGATCAGCCCGCGGTGGCGCCCCAGCACGTGCCCATGCAGGTCGACGATATCGCCCGGTGCGTCGGCCTCGGGACGCAGGCGGCGGACCACGGCGGCATAATCCTGCTGTGGCACGAAGCAGATGTCCTGGCTGTCGGGCTTGGCGGCGACGCTCAGCCCGAGCCGCAGCGCGTGTTCGCGGACGCGGCGCTTGCTCATGCCGCCGAGCGGGAAGCGTAGATAGTCGAGCTGCGCCGGGGTCGTCGCATGGAGGAAATAGCTCTGGTCCTTCGCCGGATCGATGCCGCGGTGCAGTTCGGCACCGTGCCGCCCCTCGACGCGCCGGACGTAATGGCCGGTCGCGAGAAACGCCGCGCCCAGATCGCGCGCGACGTCGAGCAGGTCGCGGAACTTCACCGTCTGGTTGCAGCGGATACAGGGAACCGGGGTCCGTCCGGCCAGATAGCTGTCGGCGAAATCGTCGATGACGGCGCTGCGGAAGGCGCTTTCATAATCGAGGACGTAATGCGCGATGCCGAGCCCTGCCGCGACCCGGCGCGCGTCGGCGATGTCGGCCCCGGCACAGCAACTGCCGGTGCGGGCGGTCGCGGCGCCGTGATCGTACAGCTGGAGCGTCACGCCGATGGTCTCGCAACCGGCTTCGGCGTACAGCGCCGCGACCACCGACGAATCGACGCCGCCCGACATCGCGACGACGACACGCGTTCCGGGCGGCGGCAGCAATGGTTGATCGTCGGACATTCGTCCCAGTTGGCGCTGCGGCGGGTGGCGTCAAGACCGCACGACGGCGGGCATCCGCGCCGTGACCTCGACAAAAACTACAAGGGGAAGCGATATAGAGCAGGAAGCGTTTCGTTCCAGTAGTTTAATCGTCGCACTTGGCGGAAATAGCTTTACCTCATGACCAAAACCTTGTTCATCATCGTTAGCCTGTCCCGCACCCGCGGACACAGCGGCTTCGAGGGGGTTAAGTGTGCGTGTTTTGTTGATCGAAGACGACAGGCTGATGGCACGATCGCTGGCTTTGATGCTCAACGGCATCGGGGTGGAGCATGAAACGGTTGCCGAGGGGGAAGCGGCGATCGACCTGGCGCGCGTGTATGATTACGACGCCATCCTGCTCGACCTTAATCTGCCCGACGTGCACGGTTACGAAGTATTGCGCCGGCTGCGGCTCGCGCGGGTGATGACGCCGGTGATGATCGTCTCGGGCGAAACCGAAGTCGCCACCAAGGTCAGCGGCTTCGGCTTCGGCGCGGACGATTACGTCACCAAGCCGTTCCAGCGCGACGAGCTCGTCGCGCGGCTGCATGCGCTGGTGCGGCGGTCGAAGGGACATGCCGAGTCGATCGTGCGGACCGGCTCGATGTCGATCGACCTCGCGGCGCGGACGGTCACCGTCGACACGCATCGGGTGCCGCTGACCGGCAAGGAATATGCGATCCTCGAGCTGCTGTCGCTGCGCAAGGGCATGACGCTGACCAAGGAGATGTTCCTGACGCATCTCTACGGCGGCCGCGACGAGCCCGAGCTCAAGATCATCGACGTGTTCATCTGCAAGCTGCGCAAGAAACTGGCGGCGGCCGGCGACAATGCGGCGACGTGCATCGAGACGGTCTGGGGCAGGGGCTATGCACTGCGCGATCCCGAGGTCGATCCGATAGTGCATGCGAAGGTCGCGTGATTCAGGCCCGCTATCAAGGCTGAGATCGTCACCCCCGCCGGCGCGGGGGTGACGATAAATCTAATCGATCGACCCCTCAGCCGCTGCCCGGCGCGCCCGGTCCGCTGCGCCCCCTCAGTCGCCAGCTGGCGCATCCGATGCGCTGCGCCCCCTCCGCCCCTGCGCCAGCGTGCGGAAGACGCCGCGCAGCGTGCGGACCTCCTCGGCGCTGAACGCCGGGCGGGTGAGCAGGTTACGCAGCGTCCGTCGGGCGTTCGTCGCGACCACGTCGCGCTTGAAATACTCGGCCGTCTGGAGCTCGGCTTCGACCGCGACGATCAGCCGTTCGAGCTCGGCGTGTTCGGCCGGACCGTCGTAGTTGACCATCACCGATGCCGGAGTCGCGTCGCCCGCCTTGAACCATTCATAGCTCGCCAGCAGCACCGCCTGCGCCAGGTTGAGCGAGCCGAAATCGGGGTTGACCGGAACGGTCAGCACCGCATGCGCCACCGCGAGGTCGTCGGTCTCCAGCCCCGAGCGCTCGGGGCCGAACAGAATGCCGCTGGCGTCGGGCCGCGCGCGGATGTCGGCCGCGGCCTGCGGCGGCGTCAGCACCGGGCGGGTCAGCGCGCGGTTGCGCAGCGTCGCCGCATAGACGAAGTGCAGGTCGGCGACCGCGGCGGCGACGCTGTCGAACACGCGCGCGCCGGCCAGCACATCGTCGGCCCCGCTGGCGCTCGGCCCGGCATCGGGGTTGGGCCAGCCGTCCCGCGGGGATACCAGCCGCAGGTCGCTGACGCCGAAATTGAGCATGGCGCGCGCGCACGAACCGATATTGGCCCCGAGTTGGGGTCGCACCAGGATGATGGCGGGGGGCAGCGCCGCGGCGGCGGTGCTCACTCGTGCTCGTCGACGAGTTGCCGGACGGCAGCGCCGTCAGGATCGGCCCCGGTGCTCAACCCGCCGACGAATTTCTCGAAGTCGCGGGCCTCGCGGAAGTCGCGGTAGACGCTGGCGAAGCGGATGTAGGCGACCGGATCGAGCGCCTGCAGCCCCTCCATCACCATCTCGCCGATCTGACCGACCTCGATCTCGCTGTCGCCGAGCGATTCGAGCCGCCGCACCACCCCGGTGACCAGCCGCTCGATGCGCGCCGGTTCGAGCGGGCGCTTCCGACAGGCGATGCCGACCGACCGCGCCAGCTTGTCGCGGTCGAAGATCTCGCGCTTGCCCGACTTCTTGACCACCACCAGCTCGCGCAGCTGGATGCGCTCGAAGGTCGTGAAGCGCGCCCCGCACGCCGGGCACTGCCGCCGCCGCCGGATGGCGCTGCCGTCCTCGGTCGGACGGCTGTCCTTCACCTGGCTGTCGTCGTTGGCGCAGAACGGGCAGTGCATTCCCGGCGATCAGGCGGGGTAGATCGGAAAGCGCTTGCACAGCGCCCGGACGCGGACGTTGACCGCCGCCTCGACCGCGGCATTGCCCTCGTCGCCATTTGCGGCCAGCCCGTCGAGGACGTCGGCGATCATGTCGCCGATCGCCGCGAACTCGGCGAGCCCGAAGCCGCGCGTCGTGCCGGCCGGCGAGCCGACGCGGATGCCGCTGGTCTTCGCCGGCGGCAGCGGGTCGAACGGCACGGCGTTCTTGTTGCAGGTGATGCCGGCGCGCTCCAGCGCCTCGTCGGCCGCCTTGCCGGTCAGGCCCTTGGGCGTCAGGTCGATCAGCGCGAGGTGCGTGTCGGTACCGCCGGCGACCACCGCGCAGCCGCGCTCGACCAGCTTCGCCGCCAGCACCTGCGCGTTCGCGACGACGGCGCGCGCATAGTCCCTGAACCCCGGTTCGAGCGCCTCGCCGAACGCCACCGCCTTCGCCGCGATGACGTGCATCAACGGGCCACCTTGGAGCCCGGGGAACACCGCCGAATTGAACTTCTTGCCGAGCGCCTCGTCGTTCGACAGGATCATGCCGCCGCGCGGACCGCGCAAGGTCTTGTGCGTCGTCGTCGTCACCACGTGCGCGTGCGGCAGCGGGCTCGGGTGGATGCCCGCCGCGACCAGCCCGGCGAAGTGCGCCATGTCGACGAGCAGATACGCGCCGACCGCCTCGGCGATCGCCCGGAAGCGCGCGAAGTCGATGGTGCGCGGATAGGCCGAGCCGCCGGCGATGATCAGCTTGGGGCGATGCTCGTGCGCCAGCCGTTCGACCTCGGCATAGTCGATCAGCTGGTCCTCGCGCCGCACGCCGTACTGCACCGCGTTGAACCACTTGCCCGACATCGACGGGGCCGCGCCGTGCGTCAGATGGCCGCCCGCGGCGAGACTCATGCCGAGGATGGTGTCGCCCGGCATTGTCAGCGCGAGCATCACGGCGCCGTTCGCCTGCGCCCCCGAATGCGGCTGGACATTGGCATAGGCGCAGCCGAACAGTTGCTTCGCGCGGTCGATCGCCAGCGTCTCGACCGCGTCCGACGGGCCGCAGCCCTGGTAATAGCGCTTGCCCGGATAGCCTTCGGCATATTTGTTGGTGAATACCGACCCCTGCGCTTCGATCACCGCGCGGCTGACGATGTTCTCGCTGGCGATCAGCTCGATCTGCTCCTGCTGGCGCAGCAGCTCGCGCGCCACCGCATCGGCGACGGCGCGATCGGCGGTGGCGAGGCTGTCGCTGAAGAAGCCGTCGGGCTGCATCGACGTGTCGGGGACCCGGGCGGGTGCGGTGCTCATGTGAAGGCCTCCTGCAAGCTCAATTTGTCGACGCGCGCCGCGTGACGCCCGCCGAGGAAGTCGGTGGTCAGAAATTCGTGCAGACAGTCGCGCGCCACCTCGACGCCCACGATCCGGCTGCCGAGCACCAGCACATTGGCATCATTGTGACTGCGCGCCAGCCGCGCCATCAGGCCGCTGGTGCACAGCGCCGCGCGCACCGCCGGATTGCGGTTGGCGGCGATGTCCATGCCGATCCCCGAGCCGCACACCGCGACACCGCGGCCGGCGCGGCCGGCGGCTACGGCCTCGGCGACGGCGCGGCCATAGTCGGGATAATCGACCGACCGCTCGCCGTCGTCGGTGCCGAGATCGAGCACGGCATAGCCCTGCGCGCGCAGCTCACCCGCGAGCAGCGCCTTGAGCGCGAAGCCGGCGTGATCGGCGGCGAGGGCGATGGTGGTTGTGGTCATACGGCTCGATCGGTTGCGCCAGCGGCGGCATATACCACATCTAGCGGTGATTACGGCCGGGAACAATCGACGGCGGTGGATTATCCCGGCGGCGGCGTGCTTGAGCCGAGTGTCGTATTCGAGCGGCAAGCGGTCAGGCCGCTCATCGGCGGATTTGTGGCGATGCAGTCATTTTCCAATCCACTGGGCCATGCCGATCGATGCGGGAGCGGTCGGAACAAAGCCATATTGTGCGTAAAGCTCGTTAGCCCGGCCATCGGCAATCAAGCTGATGTAAGCTTCCGCCGGTGCGAGTTCGACAAGTCGTTTCATCAAGCTGGAGACGATCGCTTTGCCGAGGCCGCGGCGTTGGTGAGCAGGTTCGACCGCAATATCGACGATTTGATAAAAGAGGCCATCACCGACGGCTCGGCCCATACCGACTACCTTACCGGCATGCCGAACGACAACGCCCGCTACGGTCTGTGGGAGGCCGGCGGCGGCGGCCCTGCGGCTTCGGGAGTCCAGGCCCGCAGCCGTTCGGAGGCGGCAGTAATCATCGACGGATGGCGTTTCGAGATTATGCGTGTAGCCGTTATCTGCCATTGTCGCCCCTCGCCTGTATGTGCCGCTTCGGATTACGGCTTTCGAGGACTCCTGCAAGCGAAGCGGGCGGCCAAATTGGGGTCGCAAGCTGCCGGACCGCTTTCACGCCCACGCATGGCCGGTAGTCGCGCCGCTCCGATCGTGATCGGCTTGATCTGGACCGCGATGGCAAGCGGCTCCTAGACAACGGCGAACATTGGGGAAACAACCTCCGAGTGAGGAACCTTTGAGGGAACTTCCGCCGGGCTCGACGCGGCTTGCGGCAGGGTTGGGACCGCCAGTCCGCACAGCCTCGGTCGGGTCCGTCCGGCGCGCGGCGGCGTTGGCGGTATCGAAGATCGATCAGCCGAGGCTAAGCGCGACGCATGACCCCGACCGACGACAGCGCCGCACCCCTAGATGACTTGCACACCCCGCTGACGTGGATCGGCACCCGGCCGGGCCTCCCCTATTTCCTGACCGACACCGGCGCGGCGTGGACGCCGATCGGGCAGAACGACGCGATCAGCTGGCCCGAGCTAACGGGGCTGTTCCGCCGTCGCGACCTCGCCGGGGTCGAGGCGCACTTACGCTGGCTGAAGGCGCACGGCGTCACCTGCCTGCGGCTGATGCTCGAATATGCGCAGGGGCAGCACCGCTATTTCGAGCAGCCCGCCGGGCGCTTCGTGCCGGCGATGGTGCAGCTGTGGGACGATCTGTTCATGCTGCTCGAGCGTGTCGGGCTGCACGTGCTGCTGACGCCGTACGACACCTATTTCATGTGGGTGCGCTGGCGGCATCACCCGTATAACAAGGCCAATGGCGGGCCGTGCGCGAGCCGCCGCAGGCTGCTGACCGATACCGCGACTCGCGCGGCGATCAAGGCGCGGCTGGCGTTCGCGAGCGACCGTTGGGGTGGCAGTCCGGCGCTGTTCGCCTGGGACCTGTGGAACGAGATGCACCCGGCGTACGGCGGCGACGACCCGGCGGTGTTCATGCCGTTCATCGACGACCTCGCCCCGTGGCTCAGGGCGCGCGAGACGGCGCGCTACGGACGCGCGCACCTGCAGACGGTGTCGATCTTCGGCCCCGAGCTACTGACCCATCCCGAGCTGACCGAGCCGATCTTCCGGGCGTCCGCGCTCGATTTCGCCAACACGCATCTGTACGAGCACGGCACCATCGACGACCCCGGGGACACCGTCGCCCCGGCGCTGGCGACCGCCAGGCTGATCCGCGCCGCGGTCCTCGAAGCCCCGCCCGGTCGCCCGGTGTTCGACTCGGAGCACGGCCCGATCCACCGCTTCAAGGACAAGCGCCGCAGTTTGCCGGCGGCGTTCGACGACGAGTATTTCCGCCACATGCAATGGGCGCACCTCGCCAGCGGCGGCGCCGGCGGCGGCATGCGCTGGCCCAACCGCAAGCCGCACACCCTGACACCGGGCATGCGCGAGGCGCAGCGGGCGCTGGCGAGGTTCCTGCCGCTGATCGACTGGACGCAGTTCCAGCGGCGTAACGTCAGCGACGCGCTGCGGGTGTCGCAGCCGGGAGTGGCGGCGTTCGGCTGCAGCGACGGGCGGCAGGCGGTGGTGTGGCTGCTGCGGACGGACACGGTCGGGCGCGACGGGCGGGTGAGGGGCGATGCAGGGGAGGTAAGGTTGGGGGTGAGTGTGCCGGGGATGGCGGCGGGCGATTATGAGGTGGCGCTGTACGATACGTTGAGCGGCACGGTCCTGAAGCAGCTGAAGGTGAACACGACCGGCGCGGCGCTCGATATACCAGGTATTGTGCTGAGCACCGACATCGCGCTGGCAGTGACGCGTCGAACCGGATCAGTCACGCCGAACCACTTATCGTCATCCCGGCGAAGGGCGGGGCCCCAGAACGCACAAGGAGGGGGTTTTGGTGATGGGTGCCCGGCGTAGCCACGATGAAAACAATAGCGGTT
>JANOOK010000120.1:0-6599 GCA_031421275.1 Sphingomonadaceae bacterium | reverse complement strand
CGCAGCTCGTGGATGCCGCGCATCACCGTGCGCCCGTGGGCGAACGCCGCGGCTACGAACAGGATCGGATATTCGTCGATCATCGCCGGCGCGAGTTCGGGCGGCACGTCGATCCCGGTCAGCGGTCCGGCGACCGCGGTGATGTCGGCGACCGGCTCGCCGCCGACCGCCCCGCACATGACGATGGTCAGGTCGGCTCCCATCATCGCCAGCGCCCGCAGCAGGCCGTCGCGGGTCGGGTTGACGCCGACGCCGCGCACCGTCACCCGGCTGCCCGGCACGATCAGCGCCGCGACCAGCAGGAACGCCGCCGCCGAGATGTCGCCGGGAACGGTCAGCCGCTGCGGGCGCAGCTCGGCCTCGCCGGTGATCGTGATGGCGCGGCCCGCGGGCGTGTCGGTGCAGCGCAGCTCGGCCCCGAAACCCGCCAGCATGCGCTCGCTGTGGTCGCGCGTCGGCACCGCCTCGATCACCGTCGTCCGCCCCGGCGCGTTCAACCCGGCGAGCAGCAAGGCCGACTTCACCTGCGCCGAGGCCACCGGCGACACGTAGCGTAGCGGCAGCGCCGGGCAGCAGCCGGTCATCGTCAGCGGCAGGCGATTGCCCGGTGCCGTGGTGAACTGCGCCCCCATCAGCGCGAGCGGCACCGTCACCCGCGCCATCGGGCGGGCTGACAATGATGCGTCGCCGATAAACGTCGCGGTGATCCGGTGGCTGGCGAGCAGTCCCATCAGCAGCCGTGTCGAGGTGCCGCTGTTGCCCATGTCGAGCGCTTGCGCCGGCTGCAGCAGGCCGCCGACACCGACGCCGTGGACATGCCAGCGGGCGCTGTCGGTACGCTGGATGTCGGCGCCCATCGCGCGTAGCGCAGCGGCGGTCGCCAGCACGTCCTCGCCTTCGAGCAGCCCGTCGATGACCGTCTCGCCGACCGCCAGCGCGCCGAGCATCAGCGCGCGGTGCGAAATCGATTTGTCGCCGGGGACGCCGACGTCGCCGTGCAGCGGTCGGTTCGCGCGCAAGCACAGCGAATGCGGCGTCGGGGCAGGCGGGGGTGGCGGTTTCATGAACCCGGGCGTTTTGACAGCGCCGGGTGCGTGTGGCAAGGCACCGCGCTTGGCCGCGCCGGGCCTGACCGCTCCGGCGCGCTGACATCACCGCCGCCCAACTCTGGAGTCGACCCACTGTGGTAAAAGCCGAATGGGGCACCAAGCGTGCCTGCCCGAAATGCAATACGCGCTTCTATGACCTGACCCACGACGATCCGGTGACCTGCATCGCCTGCGGCAACGAGTGGTTGCCCGAGTCGGTACTGAAGTCGAAGCAGACGCTGCCGTTCGAAACCGCCAAGCCCGTGCCCAAGGCCACCGACGGCGAGGCGGCGAATGACGACGAACTCGATCTCGATGCCGCCGACGAGGAGGCCGAGGAGCCCGATGTCGACATCGGCGACGACGGCGAGGATCTGGCCGCGGTCGTCACCGGCGACGACGAGGAGGAAGTCTGAGCCGAAGCGGTGCGGGTGAACCGGCGCGAGACATCTTGCGTCCGCTAGCCCAAGCCGCTACTGCGCTGCCTTCGCCCGTCCCATCGGGCGAAGATGCTGGTACGGGGCCTTAGCTCAGCTGGGAGAGCGCTACGATGGCATTGTAGAGGTCAGCGGTTCGATCCCGCTAGGCTCCACCAGACCTCCAGTCAGAATGCGATATAAGGGCCCAGCGTGCCGCCGGCGTTGCGCCCCTCGATCGCGGTGTAGACGTTGCGGCCGTAGAAGAACGGCAGGCCGATGTCGAAGCTGCGCGGCACCGCGGTGAAACTCGCGATCGCCGTCGGGTCGCCGCCGATGCCGGGAACCGCCGCGTTGTTGCTCGCGAACAGCGTCTTGGCATTGTTCAAGGTGAAGGTCACCGTCGCGCTGCGCCCGTTGCGGCCCTGGATGACGGGGCTGAGCGTTTGCGGCGAGGGCGGGCAGTAGAAGCCGGCAAGGTTCGTACCGGTGCATTTTGCGATGCTGGTGTCGGTGAAGTAATAAGCGTTGCTGCCGCTGTCGATGAAGCTGTCGGGGAGGCTTTGCGCACCGTATACGACGGTCAGCAATCCCGTCCCGCTGCCGCTGGTCGAACTCGAGGTGGCGAGCACCGTCGCCGCGTTGAGCGCGTTGTTGGTCTGCGTGCCGATGCCGAAATACAGCGTGCCGGTCAGCGTCGGACTGCCGTTGTTCGGCACCGCGGGCAAGCTGATCACCGCGCCGTTGTTGTCGACGCTCATCGCCGCGACCGGATTGGGCAGCTGCTCGAACGGCGCGCTGGCCGACGCGGCACGGGTGATGATGTCGCCGCAGCCCGATGCCGGGCAATCGTAATAGATCGCCGCGGTAAAGCCGCCCGGCGTCGTGCAGACCGTACCGCAGTCGGTGGTGGTCAGCCCGATGCCGAGGACGCCGTTGGCACCGAGCGCCTGCACCGTCGCCAGATTGCTGCCGCCGCCTGCCGAGCACTTCGGCGGTACCGCCGCGAACCTGCCGCCGTCGCCGATGACCTGCAACGGCATGTTGGCGACCTGCTCGCCGCCGATCTGGAAGTCGGCCGCGCGCACCGAGCCGAAGACATAGCCGTCGATATAGCCGAAGCATTCGCCGACCGGGTTCGAATTGGCATCGGTTGCGAGCGGCAGCCCGCCCTGCAGGCTGGCGTTCAGCACCGACTGCGGAATACGCAGGCCGACCGAACCGGTGTCGACCTCGACATGGTCGATCGTCTGGCACGTGGTCGTCCCCGGCACGCAGAGCGTGATCGTCACGAACGCAACATTGTCCGAGACATAGCCTTTGGGACCGACCGCCAGCGCAGCGGGACCGCTGTCGACGACCAGCGTGGCGAAATTGGCCGCCGGCGGCGGCGCGACGACCGGCGCGACCGGGGTCGGTACCGTCGTGCCGGTGCTGCCGCCACCGCTGCCGCCGCACGCCGCCACCGCCAGCAATATCGCCAGCGCGGTAAGCCGCCCGAGCTTGGCCTGCGGTGTCAGCAGCGCGCGCGGGTTACTGGAGTGCATCGGGCGAGAATCCTGCCGGGATCTGCTGCGGGAGGTAAGCGAAGCCGAAGAACGCTCCCGGGCGTCCGGCGCTATGCGCGACGAGGTCGCTGCGCTCGACCACCAACGCCCGGCGCAGGCGGCCGTGATGCACCAGCGTGCCGTCGGCCGCTGGTGCCAGGTCGGCGTCCGGCGCGGTGACCTGCGCCTGAAAGGTGTCGAACGCGCCGCCGAGCAGCTGGCGCAGGTCGGGGCGGCCGGGGCCGCGCCAGGCGACCGCGAACACCACGCCGTCGCTGTTCGTGAACTCGCGGACGACGCTGCCGTTCGCGGTTGTCAGCGTTTGCAGCCGATGTGTCGCGGCGCCGGTGGCGTGCATCGACGCCGCGAGATGCGAGCGGTCGGCCTCGATCGTCCGGGGCGAACCGCCGAGCTCGGCCATCGCCGGAGTGGCGGCAATCGCAGCGGAGCACAGCAGCGCACTGCTCAAAACCGGCCGCAGCCGGCGCCAGCGAGCCCGCACGGTGCGCCGCTCACAATCGGTCAGGGGTGCCACCAAGTCTGTACTCCCGTGCGGGCCTGATTGACGTGCCATTACCGGTCTTACCGCAAGCCTTCGCTGGCCTGAACAGACAATTACCGCCGCGGCATCGACGTCGTCGCCGTCGAGCTTCCCATAACGGCTCCCGGCGGATCAAGTTCATCACCGCCCAACGTCCGGTACAGCGTCACCAGATTGTCGGCGCGCGTCAGCCGGGTCACGGCCAGCGCGCGCCGCGCTGTGTACAGCGTGCGCTGCGTATCGAGCGTGTTGAGGAACGGCACGATGCCCGCGCGGTAGCGCGCGAACTCGAGCATGTTCGTATCGGTTGCGGCGAGCACCAGATCCTGCTGCGCCGTCAGCTGATCGGCGATCGTGCCTTGCCGCGCCAGCGCGTCGGAGACCTCGCGGAAGGCGGTCTGCACCGCCAGCTGATACTGCGCCACCGCGATGTTCGCCTGAGCCCGCGCCAATGCCAGATTGCCGCGTAGCGCGCCGCCGTCGAAGATCGGCAGCGTCGCCGACGGTCCGGCCGACCAGCTGAACGCGCCGCCGCTGAACAGCGAGGTCAGCGCCGTGCTCGCGAGGCCCGCGACCCCGGTCAGCGTGATCGTCGGGAAGAACGCCGCGCGCGCCGCGCCGATCCGCGCGCTCGTCGCGCGTAGCGTGTACTCGGCCTCGACCACGTCGGGACGGCGCAGCAGGATGCGCGAGTCGACCCCCGCCGGCAGCGCCACCAGCTCGCCGTCGACGCCCTCGATCGACGCCGGCAGCGCGGTATCGGCGACCGGCGCGCCGACCAGCAGCTCGAGCGCGTTGCGATCCTGTGCCACCAGCGTCGTCTGCGCCGCGAAGTCCGAGCGCGCCTGGTCGAGAATGGTCTCGGCCTGCCGGACGTCCGAGCGCGGCGCGATGCCGCCCTGCAGCCGGGCGCGCGTCAGTTCGAGGGCTCGCCGCGCCGTCGTCTCGGTGTCCGCCGCGATGCTCAGCAGGCTGCGGTCGGCGGCAAGCGCCAGATCGGCGGTGGCGACCTCGGCGACGAGCGTCAGGCGGACCGCTCGCGCCGCTGCTGCGGTCGCGAGATAGCTGTCGAGCGCCGCCCGGCTCAGGCTGCGCACGCGTCCGAACAGGTCGATCTCGAACACCGACAGTCCGGCACCGATGCTGTAATCGATGACCGTGCCGCCGTTCGCGACCGTTGTGCTACCGAGCGGCGGACCGCTCCCGGTGGTGCCGCCGCCAGCCGAACTACCGTTCAGCCGGCGCGCGGAAGCGATGCTGACACCGGCCGAGCCGTTCACCCGCGGCAGCTGCTGCGCACGCTGGATGCGATATTGCGCGCGCGCCGCCTCGATGTTGCCGAGCGCGACGCGGATATTCTGGTTGTTGGCCAGCGCTTGCGCGATGACCCTCTGCAGCTGCGGGTCGCGGAAGATGTCGGTATAGCGAACGACCGGTAGCGGCACCTTCTCCGCCGGATCATAGGCCGCGCCGGTTGGCCATACGGGAGCGACCGCCGGAGCCGGACGACGGTAATGCGGTTCGAGGCTGCAGGCGGTGAGTGCGGCGGCGGCGAGCAACGCCGGCCACCGCGAGAACGAACGGCTCATTCCGCTGCTGCTTGGAACGAATGTCCGGCTGGCTCCGCTTCGCGACCACGCTGCGAGACAGCGCCCACCTCGGCCTTCTCCGCTCCCCTTCCGCCGAACACCCGCCGGACCAGCACGAACGCCAGCGGCACGTAGAAGATCGCCAGCACCGTCGCGGTGATCATGCCGCCGATCACCGCGGTGCCGATCGCGTTACGGCTTTGCGCGCCCGCCCCGGTCGAGACCGCCAGCGGAAACACGCCGAAGATGAACGCCAGGCTGGTCATGATGATCGGCCGCAGCCGCAGCCGCGCCGCCTCGATCGCGGCGTCGAACGGGCTCTTGCCGCCCTTCTCGGCCAGCTCGGCGAACTCGACGATCAGGATGGCGTTCTTCGCCGACAGCCCCATCGTGGTCAGCAGCCCGACCTGGAAATAAACGTCGTTGGTCAGCCCGCGCAGGGTGACCGCCAATGCCGCGCCGACCAGTCCAAGCGGGATCACCAGCAGCACCGAGAACGGGATCGACCAGCTCTCGTACAACGCCGCGAGGCACAGGAAGATGACCAGCAGCGATAGCCCATACAGGATCGGCGTCTGGCCGCCCGACAGCCGCTCCTGATACGACAGCCCGCTCCACGCGACGCCGACGCCGGGCAGCTGCGCGGCGAGCTCCGCCATGCGGTTCATTGCCTGCCCCGAACTCTTGCCCGGCGGCGCATCGCCCTGAATTTCATACGCCGACTGGCCGTTAAAACGCGACAGCGTCGTCGGGGCCTGGCGCCAACGGGTGTGCGCGAACGCCGAGAACGGGGCCATCGTACCCGTCGACGTGCGAACGAACCAGTTGCTCAGGTCCTCGGGCCGGCTCCGGTAGTTGGTGTCGCCCTGGACGTAGACGCGCTTGACCCGGCCGCGGTCGATGAAGTCGTTGACGTAGGTGCCGCCCCACGCGGTACTCAGCGTCTGATCGACGCTGGTTTGGGTGATGCCGAAAGCGCCGACGCGCTGCTGGTCGATGTCGATGGTCAGCGTCGGCACGTCCTCGAGCGCGTTCTGCCGAACCGCGGTCAGCGCCGGGTCACCCTGCGCCGCCGCCAGCAGCTGGTCGCGGCGGGCCTTGAACTCCTGCCGGCTGAGCCCGCCGGTGTTGAGCAACTCCATCGTGAACCCGCTCGACTGGCCAAGGCCGCGCACCGCGGGCGGATTGAGCGCGAAGAAGCGCACGTCGCGCAGCTGCGGACCGAGCTTGGCCGTCGCACGCTGCGTAATCGAGATCGCGTCGCTGCCCTTGGCCGTCCGCTGGTCCCACGGCGTGAACTTGATGAAGCCACGTCCGGTGTTCTGCCCGGTGCCCTGGTTGCTCGATCCGATGATGGTCAGGATCGATTGCAGATTACCTTTCTCCTGCTGCTGGAAATACTGCTCGACCGCCTTCGC
>JANOOK010000119.1:0-39140 GCA_031421275.1 Sphingomonadaceae bacterium | reverse complement strand
GTTTCGAACTGCATGACCAACTCCTTGATACCATCGCCCGACGCCGGCGTCGGGCGATGGCGAGACGATCCCGGCTTCTCCGACGGGCGGCGATGTCCCGCTCCGCCTACGCGTCTCGCTCCAACGGGTCGACCGCGCGTTTCGTCGCTTCCACCGGCCGGCGTCGGCCACCCTTCCCCCAACCGGCCGCGCGCGGTAACGTGTGATCATGGCGACGCTCGCTTCACCTGATGCCGGACCGGGCCTGCGACGATTCACCCGTCCCAACGCACGCACGGCGGCGGCTTTCTACACGACGGCGCTGATCATCGGCATCGCGGTGATCGTCGTGGCGCTGGCGTCGTTCGCGCAGCGCTCCGCGGAGCGCACCACGGCCGCGGCGGCGCTGGAAGTGCAATCAGTGCAGGTCATTCTCGAGACGCAGCGACTGCTGTCGACACTGCAGGACGTCGAGATCGGCGAGCGCGGCTTTCTGCTGACCGCCAACGAAACTTTCCTCGCGCCGTATAACCGCGGGCGCGCCGAGGCTTCGGTGCGTTATACCGCGCTGCAGCAGCTGACGATCGACAGCCCGCTGCAACAGCGCAATCTCGCAACGCTGAAGCGCCTGATCGATGCCAAGATCGCCAACGCCGACGCGCACGTCGTGCAGTTCAGGCGGGGGGACCGCGTCGGTTCGGTCGACGCGGCCGGCCAGCTTCACGGTAAGCAGGTGATGGACGAGATGCGCGGCGTGATCGCCGCCATCCTGGCCGAGGAAAACCGACTGCTGGTCGAGCGGCAGGCGGTGTCGGACAACGCGGCGGATGCAGCGCAACGCGCCGAGGAGCTGATCGTCGGCTTCGGGGCTCTTGTGCTGCTCGGCGCGCTTATCGCCGCCGTTGCAGCGACACGCGCCGCCCGCGCGGCGCGAAAATTGCATCGTGCCGGCGTGGTCGCCGAGCGCGTCCGCAAGCAGCTCGAGGCGCGGGTCATCGCGCGTACCGTCGAGCTCGAAGCGGCGCATGACCAGGTCCGGCAGATGCAGAAGATGGAGGCGATCGGCCAGCTGACCGGCGGCATCGCGCATGATTTCAACAACATGCTGTCGGTGGTGATCGGCAGCCTCGACCTGGTCGTGCGGCGGCTCGACCGCGGTCGCGACGACATCCGCCCGCTGATCGCCAACGCCACCGAGGGTGCGAACCGCGCAGCGCAGCTGACCGCGCGGCTGCTGGCGTTCTCGCGGCAGCAAACGCTGATCCCGACCGTCATCGATGCCAATGCGCTGGTCGCCGGGATGAGCGAATTGCTGCGCCGCACGCTCGGCGAGCAGATCCGACTCGAAACCGTGCTCGCCGGCGGGCTGTGGCGCAGCAAGGTCGACGCCGGCCAGGTCGAGAATGCCGTGCTCAATCTCGCGGTCAACGCGCGCGATGCGATGGAGGGCGGCGGCCGGCTGACGATCGAGACCGCGAACGTCGCGCTCGACCATGCCTATGCGGCGGCAAACGACGTCGGCGCCGGGCAGTATGTGATGATCGCGGTGACCGATACCGGCAGCGGCATGCCGCCCGAGGTCGTGGCGCGCGCGTTCGATCCGTTCTTCACGACCAAGCCAGTCGGCAAGGGGACCGGGCTCGGCCTCAGCCAGGTCTTCGGCTTCGTCAAGCAATCACAGGGGCATGTGAAGGTTTATTCGGAGCTCGGTCGGGGAACGGCCATCAAGCTCTATCTGCCACGCTATCTGGGTGAGGACGACACCGCGGTCGCCGCGGCTGCCACCGCGTCGATGCCGCGCGCGCGCAGCGGTGAGACGGCGCTAGTGGTCGAGGATGAGGCGCAGGTCCGGGAGATGACCGTGACCGCGTTGCGCGAGCTCGGTTATGCCGTGCGCCACGCCCCCAACGGTGCCGAGGCGCTGCGACTGCTGTCGGAGAACCTGCCGGTGACCTTGCTGTTCACCGACATCGTCATGCCCGGCATGACCGGGCGGGAGCTCGCCGACCGCGTCGCCGAGACCCGGCCGGAGCTGCGCGTGCTGTATACGACCGGCTATACCCGCGACGCCGTGGTGCACGACGGCACGCTCGATCCGGGAACGGCCTTCCTCGCCAAGCCGTTCAATGTGGCGGACCTGGCACACAAGGTACGGCAGACGATCGACGGCGGTCGCTGACCTGGCTTTGGCCGTCTTCGAGACGCTTCGCCGCGCAGTAAACTTGGCCAAGTCGTCGCTTGACGCTGCTTGACGCACCATGCTGCAGGTGCGAAGCCGTGGAACGAACTTGGTCATCGACCGTTCAGTCTGATGCGCCAAGTCGGCGCGCGGCCGGTTCCGGCCACTCGCCATAGCTGTTGAAAACCGGGGAGTTCCGATGACGACCACCGCCGCGCCGGTACGTGAGCGAAACCGCCCCAAGCTGATTGTTTTATCGCACCTGCGCTGGGATTTCGTGACGCAGCGTCCGCAGCATTTATTAACTCGCGCGGCGCGCAGCTTCGACGTTATTTTCGTCGAGGAGCCGCTCTGGATCGAAACCGGCAATCCGAGCGTCGAAGCCGGTATCCGGCCCGGTGGCATCCGCCTGGTCCAGCCAGTGCTGCCGCGGGGCACCTCCGATGCAGCGGCGATCAAGCATCAGAAGCAAATGCTCGACACCATCGTCGCCGACGCCGTCGGTAGCGAGATCGTGCTGTGGTACTACACGCCGATGGCGCTGCCGTTCAGCCGTCATCTTGCTGCCGATGTCGTCGTGTTCGACAAAATGGACGAACTATCGGCATTCCACAACGCGCCGCCGCTGCTGATTGCGCTCGAAGCCGAGTTACTGGCGCGCGCCGACGTGGTCTTCACCGGTGGCGCGTCGATGCACGAGGCGTCGCTCGGCCGCTACGCCAACATCCACTGTTTCCCGTCGAGCATCGATGCCGCGCATTTCACGCTGGCGCGCTCGCACGAGCTTGACGACCCGACCGACCAGGCCGCGATCGCGCACCCGCGGATCGGTTTCTTCGGGGTCATCGACGAGCGGATGGATCTCGAACTGGTCGCTGCCGTCGCCGACCTGCGTCCCGAGTGGCAGTTCGTGATGATCGGGCCGACCGCCAAGATCGATCCCGCCGCATTACCGCAGCGCGCCAATATCAACTGGCTGGGCAGCAAGAAATATGCCGAGCTGCCGGCCTATCTCAGCGGCTGGGACATCGGCTGGATGCCGTTTGCGATCAACGCCGCGACGCGCTTCATCTCGCCGACCAAGACGCCCGAGTTTCTCGCGGCCGGCCTCCCGGTGGTGTCGACGCCGATCCGCGACGTCATCCGGCCGTACGGTGCCGCCGGCGTCGTCGAGATCGCTGCGACGGCCGCGACGACCGTCGCCGCGATCGAGGCGCTGATGCAGCAACCGCGCGACAAGTGGCTGGGCGAGGTCGACAAGTTGCTGGCGCAAGGCTCGTGGGACCGGACCTGGGCCGCGATGCGCGGCATGATCTGGGATTTGCTGACGCCCGCGCGAACGGTCGTCGCGACTGCACGGGAGGAACTGCGTGTTTGATTGGCTGATCGTCGGCGCGGGTTTCGCCGGGGCGACGCTCGCGGAGCGGATCGCGACCCAACGCGGCGAGAAGGTGCTGGTCATCGACCGGCGTCCGCACATCGGCGGCAATGCTTACGATCGCTATAACGACGACGGCTTGTTGGTGCACCAATATGGCCCGCACATTTTTCACACCAACTCGGCGCAGATTTTCGAGCATCTGTCGCAATTCACCGACTGGCGGCCGTATGAGCACCGCGTGCTCGGCGTCGTCGACGACAAGCTCGTGCCGATCCCGATCAACCTCGATACGGTCAACAGGCTGTACGATCTCAACCTGACCAGCGAGGAGTTGCCGGCGTGGTTCGCCGCCCGCGCCGAGCATGTCGAGACGATCCGCACCAGCGAGGATGTCGTCGTGTCGGTGGTCGGGCGCGAACTGTACGAGAAGTTCTTCCAGGGCTATACCCGCAAGCAGTGGGGCATCGACCCGAGCGAGCTCGACAAATCGGTGACCGCGCGGGTGCCGACGCGGACCAACCGCGACGACCGCTATTTCACCGACACCTACCAGTTCATGCCCAAACACGGGTACACGCGGATGTTCGAGAAGATGCTCGCGCATCCGAACATCAAGGTGATGACACAGACCGACTTCGCCGACATCCGCGACGAGGTCGCGTACAAGCGGCTGATCTTCACCGGGCCGGTCGACGAGTATTTCGACTTTCGCTATGGTAAATTGCCGTATCGCTCGCTGCAGTTCCAGCACGAGACGCACGATGTCGAGCGGCTGCTGCCGACGGGCACGGTCAATTATCCGCAGACCGAGGCCTACACCCGCGTCAGCGAATATAAGTACATGACCGGACAGGCGCATCCGAAGACGGCGGTGACTTACGAGCTGCCGAGCGCCGTCGGCGATCCCTATTATCCGATCCCACGACCCGAGAACGCCGAACTGTACAAGAAGTACGAGCGGCTGGCGCTGGCGACCCCGGATGTATGGTTTGTCGGGCGGCTGGCGACCTATCGTTATTACAACATGGACCAGGTGACCGGGCAGGCGCTGGCGACGTTCCGGCGCATTCAGGACGCGCTGCCCTTGGGCAATGCGGCGCTGCAGGTCGCGGCGGAGTAGCTGCACGTTAGCACGAGCTGACGGTTACCGATTACGCTCAAGTTCTTTCCCACCCGCTCATCCCGAGCGAAGTCGAGGGACCTGCCCGCAGCTGGGGCGTCCCTCGACTTCGCTCGGGATGAGCGGATTTGAGTGCGGTTTATTGGGCAACGTGGGCGAGTCATGAGCCAAAGTAATTCAGCCAATTTCCAATCGTTCTGGATGGGCGGCTTCGAATGCTCGACGCATCGCCGCCGTGACGGCAAGCGGCTCGATGTGCTGGCGTCGAGCGGGCACGACGTTCGCGCCGCGGCGGATTACCGGCTGCTCGCCGAGCACGGGATGCGGACCGTCCGCGACGGTGTCCGCTGGCATCTGATCGAGCGCGCCAGCGGCACCTACGACTTTGCCAGCCTGCTCCCGATGGTGCGCGCCGCGCGCGACACCGGCACACAGGTCATCTGGGACCTGTTCCATTACGGCTACCCCGACGATGTCGACGTCTTCAGCCCCGCCTTCGTCGACCGCTTCGCGCGCTTCGCCGGTGCCGTCGCCCAGCTGATCCACGACGAAACCGGCACCATTCCTTATTACGTTCCGATCAACGAGATCAGCTTCTTCACCTGGGTCGCCGGCGATGTCGGCGCGATGAACCCGTTCGCGCGCGGTCGCGGACCCGAACTCAAAGGCCAGTTGGTGCGCGCCACGATCGCCACGATCGAGGCCGTCCGCGGCATCGATCCGCGGGCGCGCTTCGCAGTTGCCGAACCGCTGATCTATATCGCGCCGCGTTCGACCAACGCCGCCGATGTCGCGTCCGCGACGCGCTACACCGACAGCCAGTTCGAAGCGGTCGACTTCCTGTCGGGCAAGCAGCGTCCCGAACTCGGCGGCGGGCCGCAGTATCTCGATCTCGTCGGGTTGAATTATTACGACCGCAATCAGTGGGTCGACATGCGGCCGCCGATCATGGTCGGCGACCCCCGCTACACGCCGCTGCGCGAACTGTTGGCGGTGGTGGCAGCGCGCGTCGAGCGGCCGCTGTTCATCGCGGAAACCGGCACCGAGGGCGATGCGCGCGCGCCGTGGCTGAACTACGTCGCGAGCGAAGTCTCCGCGGCGCGCGCCGCCGGTACCGATGTCGAAGGGCTGTGTCTTTACCCGGTCCTCAGCCATCTCGGCTGGGACGACGACCGCCATTGTCCAAACGGCATGTTCGAGGCGTTCGGGCCGGCGTGGCCGCGAACGCTCGACGAGCCGCTGGCGGCGGAACTGGCCAGACTGGAGGCGGTGCTGGCCGCGGCGGGATAACCCTCGATCGTATCACCCCGTCATCCCGGCGACGGCCGGGACGACGATAAGCAGTGAAGGGTCATCGAGCCCTAAGAGCGTGCAGCGTCGACGAGCGTGTTGACCGTCATCGCGCGGATAAACGCCACTTCCTCGGCAAGGTGCGGCTGCCCGTCGGCGTGAAAGATATCGTGGAACCACGGCCCGATCGGCCCATCGAGATACGGCGTCTTCCACGAATCCCACGGCAGGTGCGTCTGCGTCTTGCCCTGCACCAGCCCCCAGCAGAACGTCGCCACCTTGGCATCGCGCGCCTGTGGCAGGATCGCCTCGAACGTGCTGCCGGTCGGGCGCGCCATGAACTCGGTGCACAGCAGCGGGCGGCCGAAGGTCTCCAGCCATTTGACGCGCTGGCTGAAATCGGCGGCGGTACCGTAGTTATGGAACGAGATGATATCGGACTCGCCGGTTTGCAGCCGCTGGATCGGGCTGAGCAGATCGGGGGCCGACCAGTCGCCGAACCAGATTCCGCTGGTCAGCGGCTGAACCGGCGCTTCGAGGCGCGCCCACGCAAAAGCCTGGCGCAGTAACGGCACGACGAGATCGGACTTCGCCTGCAACTGCACCGGATCGCACAGCGCCACCTCGGGGCCGTTGTCGGGCTCGTTCCAGATATCCCACGCGAGCACCCGCGGGTCGTCACGAAACCGCGCGACGATGCCGCGCACATAATGTTCGAGACGGCGATGCTGCGCGTCGTCGGCGAGCACGTGCATACCCGGCGACTGGACCCAGCCCGAATTATGAACCCCCAGCCGCGGTGCCGGCTGTGCGCCGACTGCGGGATGCGCGTCCCAGCACGAGTCGAACAGCACGAACATCGTGCCGATCCCGTGCGCCGCCGCAACCCTGAGGTAGGCATCGATGCGCATCGCGAAGCCATCGGGATCCTGCTCCCACAACAAATCGTGCAGATACACCCGAGCGGCGTTCATGCCGAGCGATGCCGCCAGCGTGAGTTCGGTGTCGATGGCGATCAGGTCGAACGTATCGGCCTGCCACATCTCGAGTTGGTTGATCGCATAGGATGGGGTGAAGTTACAGCCAACCTGCCACGGTCGCGCCGAGTACCAATGCTGCGCTGCAGCGTGCGTCCACTGGCCGATCGACAGACTCGTCCCGTTCGTTACTGAACCAGCGTTAATCATCGCACCCCCCAAGGGTTACATTGACTACAATATGTCTAGCAACGGCTGGCTGAGCAAGGCATTAACGTCATTATATAATTTCGAGAGCTGGCGGCCGATGTAATTTATTGCGACTGGGACATGAATGCTATAGTTTGGCGGCGTGCCAGCGCAGATGGTCCTCGACAAAGCTCGAAATGAACCAGTAGCTGTGATCGTAGCCACGCTGATACCGCAGCGTCAGCGGGATACCGCCGCGAGCGCAGGCGGCTGCCAGCAACTCGGGACGCAGCTGGTCGGTCAAGAAGTTATCGGCGTCGCCCTGATCGACCAGTAGCTCGGGGACGCGGTGCCCGGCCTCGATCAGCGCGCAGGCATCGTGCGCCCGCCATGCCGCCGGATCGCTGCCGAGGTAACCCTCGAGCGCCTTTCGGCCCCATGGCACCAGGCTCGGTGCCACGATCGGCGCGAGCGCCGAGACGCTGCGGTAGCGGCCGGGGTTGGTCAGCGCCAGCGTCAGTGCGCCGTGGCCGCCCATCGAGTGACCGCTGATCCCCTGCCGCGCCATGTCGGCGGGGAACGCGGCGGCGATCAGCGCCGGCAGCTCGCTCGTCACATAGCGCGCCATCTGGAAGTTGGCGGCCCACGGCACCTGCGTCGCGTCGACGTAGAAGCCCGCGCCCTGACCGAAGTCGTACGCCGGATCGTCGGGCACGCCGTCGCCGCGTGGGGACGTATCGGGCATCACCAGCATCAAGCCGAGCTCGGCCGCGACACGCTGCGCGCCCGCCTTCTCGCTGAAGTTCGCCGACGTGCAAGTCAGCCCGCTGAGAAACCACAAGAGCGGCACGGGGCGCGTTGCAGCCTGCGGCGGCGTGTAGACGGCAAAGGTCATGTCGCAAGCACAGGCGTCGGAGCGGTGGCGGTAGGTGGCTTGCGTGCCACCGAAGCTGCGCGCCGTGCTGATCGTCTCCACGGCTAGAACACCACCACCGAGCGGATGCTCTCGCCGCGGTGCATCAGGTCGAAGCCGTCGTTGATGCGGTCGAGCGGCAGCCGGTGGGTGATCAGGCTGTCGATGTCGATGACGCCGTTCATGTACCAGTCGACGATCCGCGGCACGTCGGTGCGGCCGCGCGCGCCGCCGAACGCCGAGCCGCGCCAGACCCGCCCGGTGACCAGCTGGAATGGCCGGGTCGCGATCTCCTGGCCGGCTTCGGCGACGCCGATGATGATGCTCTGCCCCCAGCCGCGGTGGCAACATTCGAGCGCGGCGCGCATCACGTCGACATTGCCGGTGCAATCGAAGCTGTAGTCGGCACCGCCGCCGGTCAGCTCGACGAGCTTGGGCACCAGCGCCTCGGGCGCGAGGTCGCGCGGGTTGACGAAGTGCGTGCATCCAAACTGCTTGGCCATCGCCTCGCGCGCCGGGTTGAGGTCGACCCCGATGATCGTGTCCGCCCCCGCCAGTCGCGCGCCCTGCAGCACATTCAGCCCGATGCCGCCGAGCCCGAAGACGACCACGGTGGCCCCGACTTCGACCTTGGCGGTCCACAATACCGCGCCGATACCGGTGGTGACGCCGCAGCCGATATAGCAGCTGGTGTCGAACGGCGCGTCGGTGCGGATCTTGGCGACCGCGATCTCGGGCAGCACGGTGAAGTTCGAGAACGTCGAGCAGCCCATGTAGTGGAAGATCGGCTGGCCCTTGTAGCTGAACCGCGAGGTGCCGTCGGGCATGACGCCCTTGCCCTGCGTCGCCCGGATATGCGTGCACAGGTTGGTCTTGCGGCTCAGGCAGCTTTTGCACTGGCGGCACTCGGGTGTGTAGAGCGGGATGACGTGGTCGCCGACCGCGACGCTGGTGACGCCCGCGCCGACGTCGCGGACGATACCCGCGCCCTCGTGCCCGAGGATCGAGGGGAACAGCCCTTCGGAGTCCTTGCCTTCGAGCGTGTAGGCGTCGGTGTGGCAGATACCGGTCGCCATGATCTCGACCAGCACCTCGCCGGCACGCGGCCCGTCGAGGTCGACCTCGACGATCTCGAGCGGCTGGTTGGCGGCGAAAGCGACGGCGGCACGGCTTTTCATGAAGGGCTCCGCGAGACAGCTTTGCGGCGTTTTACGCATTGGGAGCGCGGCGTCGAGCCTTGATGTGCGGTGCCGTTGCGGGCGATCCGGCTCAGGCTGATCAATTTGCCGCCGTTAAGGCCCTTGCAGCCGTGCGACAAGGACAGCAAATGGAACTCCCCAGCAACTGGCAGGGCGCAACCCCGGTCAGCGACATTCTATCGGTCGAATTCCAGCTCCTGATGTTCGACCGCGTCCGCACGCTGCTGGTCTCGAACGCGCTGCCGCCGACCCCTCCGATCTACGAATTGCTGTGGCGTTACCTGACCGTCAACGACCACGCGCTGGCGTACGCCGTCGATCTTGCAATATCGAGACGTGCGCTCGACGCGACCAAAGCGACGGCGCTGCACCGGAAGCACTGCACGACGAGCGCCCGAGACCGCGATCGACCCGCCGCCACGGCGCTGCAGCCTGGCTAATACAGGAAGCGCTCCTCGGCGATCTTGCCGTCCTTGATCGTGTACAGCGCGACCTCGTCCATCGGCATGCGCTGGCCGCTTTGCTTGTTGGTGATGTCCATCGTCCAGCGAATCGCGATCTGGTCGCCGTTGACGTACGGCCCGTCGGTGGTGGTGCCGTGGACCTCGTGGTTGGCGTACCACCACGCGCTCTTGCCCATGACCGCCGCCTTGCCTTCGAGCCGCGCCATCGGGCCCTCCATCGACTCGATGCTGACGACGTCGTCGGCCCAGTATTTCTCGCCGATGTGAAAGTCTCCGGCCTTGGTCATCGCCACCATGTCGGCGGCGATTTCGCGAATGTCCATGTCGGTTCTCCCTTGAGTCGGCACTAGAACATAGCATGTACAACCCGACAGGGGAATGACATTCGCATGTCGCTCGGCTAAGCGCTCGCCATGACCGACACCCCCGCCCCGCTTTCCGTCGAAACCATCGCCGATCACGGGCTCAGCCCCGGTGAATACACCGACATCGTCGACAGCCTCGGGCGTGCGCCGAACCGGCTCGAACTCGGCATCTTCTCGGTGATGTGGTCGGAGCATTGCTCGTACAAGTCGAGCCGGCTGCACCTGCGCAAGCTGCCGACCACCGGCGCGTGCGTGATCTGCGGCCCCGGCGAGAATGCCGGCGTCATCGACATCGGCGACGGCGACGCCGCGATCTTCAAGATGGAGAGCCACAACCACCCGAGCTTCATCGAGCCGTACCAGGGCGCGGCGACCGGCGTCGGCGGCATCCTGCGCGATGTCTTCACCATGGGCGCGCGGCCGGTCGCGAACCTCAACGCGCTCCGCTTCGGCGACCCGTCATCGCCGAAGATGCAGCACCTGATCCGCGGCGTCGTCGCCGGGATCGGCGGCTACGGCAACTGCGTCGGGGTGCCGACGGTCGGCGGCTCGGTCGATTTCCACCCGGCCTACAATGGCAACATCCTCGTCAACGCGATGACGGTGGGCGTCGCGCGGACCGACAAGATCTTCTACTCGGCCGCGGCGGGCGTCGGCAATTCGGTGGTCTATGTCGGCTCGAAGACCGGGCGCGACGGCATCCACGGCGCGACGATGGCCTCGGCCGAGTTCACCGAAGGCGACGAGGACAAGCGCCCGACGGTGCAGGTCGGCGACCCGTTCACCGAAAAGCTGCTGATCGAGGCGTGCCTCGAGCTGATGGCGTCGGACGCGATCGTCGCGATCCAGGACATGGGCGCGGCGGGGCTGACGTCGAGCTCGGTCGAGATGGCGTCGAAGGGCGGCGTCGGGCTGCAGCTCGACCTCGAGCTGGTGCCGTGCCGCGAGACCGGAATGACGCCGTACGAGATGATGCTGTCGGAGAGCCAGGAGCGCATGCTGATGGTCTTGAAGCCGGGACGCGAGGCCTTCGCCGAGGCGATATTCCGCAAGTGGGAACTCGATTTCGCGGTCATCGGCCACGTCACCGACACCGAGCGGCTGGTGCTGACCTTTCACGGCGAGCGCGTCGCCGACATCCCGCTCGGGCCGCTGGCGGACAAGGCCCCGCTGCTCGACCGACCGGCACTGAGCCGGGAGGACTACAAGACGTGGGCGCAGGTCAAGCCGCTCGATGACATTCCCGAGAGCACCGACATTGGCGCGGACCTGCTCAAGCTGATGGCGTGCCCCGACCTCGCGTCAAAGCGCTGGATCTGGGAGCAGTACGACCACATGGTCGGGGCCGACACGGTCCAGCGCCCCGGCGGCGACGCGGCGGTGGTGCGCGTCCACGGCACCCGTAAGGCGCTGGCGATGACCGTCGATTGCACCCCGCGCTATTGCTACGCCGACCCGTATGAGGGCGGCAAGCAGGCGGTGGCGGAAAGCTGGCGCAACCTGATCGCAGTGGGGGCGCGGCCGCTAGCGATCACCGATTGCATGAACTTCGGCAACCCGCAGCGGCCCGAGATCATGGGGCAATTTGTCGGTTGCATCGAGGGCATGGCGGAGGCGTGCCGGGCGCTCGACTATCCGGTCGTGAGCGGGAATGTCAGTTTGTACAACGAGACCGATGGGACGGGGATTTTGCCGACGCCGGCGATCGGGGGGGTCGGGCTGATCGACGACTATGCGAAGATGATGACGATGGGGTTCGTCGACCGCCTGACAATCTCCGACCGTGGTATAGAAGCGGGATCGCCAATCCTTCTGATCGGAACACCGCGCGGACACCTCGGACAATCGCTGTGGTTGCGCGAGATACTCGGACGCGAAGACGGGCCGCCGCCGCCGGTCAATCTTGCCGCTGAACGTCGAGCGGGCGACTTTATTGAGGCAGGTATTCGCGACGGGCTATTCACAGCGGTGCATGATGTTTCTGATGGTGGGGTGATCGTTGCAGTCGCCGAGATGATGCTCGCGGGCAACGTCGGCGTGTTCCTGCATGATGGACCGCATGAGATGTTCAGTATGTCGGCACTATTTGCCGAGGATCAGGGTCTTTTTGTCGTCAGCACGCTAGAATCCGACAGCGCGATGATCGAACGCGGGCGAGCAGCTGGCGTTACCGTTATGATGATGGGTCGTGTGGGCGGTCGTCGACAGGACGGAAGCTACAGCCTTCTCATCGACCCTACACGGGGCGAGTTTATTGAGGTTCCCCTCGCCAACCTCCGCGCCGCCTATGAGGGCACGCTGCCGGCGCTGATGGCGCGCTGACTCGATTCTCCCCGGCTTGGGGGAGGTGGCGCGCTCTTCGCGCGACGGAGGGGCGGTGCGACTGGGCACACGCCTCTGCCTGGTTCGTTCCAGTCGAAGTGCGGCCGTCCCGGTCGCCCCGCCCTCCACCATGCAAGAGCATGGTCCCCACTCCCCGAAGCGGGGAGGATTGAATCGGCCCCACCCCTCCCCATATCGCGACCATCACGCTGCCCGAAAGGACGCCGATGCCCGCCGCCCGTCTCGACGCCTTCGCCGCGCGCCTGCCCGGGCTGACCAACTCGCCCGCGCATATCCGACAGCGGATCGAAGCGATGGAGCATCTGCTCGAGGGGCTGTTCGTCGTACCCGGCATCAATCGCCGCGTCGGGCTCGACGCGATCGTCGGGCTGGTGCCGGTGGTCGGCGACTTCATCACCGGCGCGATGGGGCTGTGGATCGTCTGGGAGGCGCGCAGCCTCGGCATGCCGAAGTGGCAGCTGGCGCGGATGACCGCGAACATCGGCATCGACACGCTGGTCGGCATGGTCCCGCTGGTCGGCGACTGGTTCGACTTCGCGTTCCGGTCGAACACCTATAATCTGCGGATCATCAGGAAGCACCTCGACCGGCATCACCCGGTCATCGTCACTGTGGACGGAGCCCGCCGTTAGCGGAACTGCCCCGGCGTTGGGCTAGCGCCGCCGCACCCGCAGGCTGGCGCGGTCGGCCGCACCGATATCGCCGTTCTCGCACGCCACCGGCTCATAACGCGTGGTCAGGCACACCCGCAGCTCGGTCAGCCATTGATTGCTGCTGGTCGCCACGAACAGGCTGTCGCGCGGCAGCGTCGGGTTCGCCGCGACCACCGCATCGCGCAGCGCCCCGACCGTCAGCCCCGCGGCGGGCAACGCCGCGGCGTCGGGCAGGTTGAGCTTGTCCGCCACCGCATGCGCCGAGGCGAAATACGTCGGCGCGTCGGCCCAGTGACAGGTGCCGTGCTTCGCCCATTCGTGCTGCAGCAGCGATGTCGACGGCGTCAGGCAATAGTTCGCACGCACCGTCGCCAGATCGAGGGCGGTCGGAGCCCGGCAGAATTGCGGATAGGTCTTGCCGGCGCTATCGGGCCACAGCCCGTGGACCTCGAAGCCGAAGTGCGCCTGGCACCCCGGCGTCGCGGCGCTGTCGGGCCGCTGGCACTGCTCGGGCCACCAGTAATAAGCCAGCACCAGCTTGGTCACCGGCAGGATGCGCTGCTCCTCCTGCGCGCCGGCGGGAGCGGGCGTCAGATTGGGCGGGACCCTGCAGCTGTCCGCCGCCTGCGCCGCGGTGCCGGTCGCCAGCAGCAGCGCGAACAACAGCTTACGCATAGTCCATCCCGATATCCGCCGCCGGTGCCGACTGGGTGATACGCCCGACCGAGATGTACGTCACCCCGGTTTCGGCGATGGCGCGGATGGTATCGAGCCGGACGCCGCCGCTCGCCTCGGTCGGCACGCGGCCGGCGATCAGCGCGACCGCGGCGGCGAGCGTCGCCACGTCCATGTTGTCGAGCAGCAGGCGATCCGCACCCGCGGCGAGCGCCGGTTCGATCTGATCAATCCGGTCGACTTCGACGACGATGCCCTGCAGCCCGGCGCGCTTGGCCGCGCTGACCGCCGGCGTGATGCCGCCCGCCGCGGCGATGTGATTGTCCTTGATCATGACGCCGTCGTCGAGCCGCAGCCGGTGGTTGGTCGCGCCGCCCATCCGCGTCGCGTATTTCTCGAGCGCGCGCAGACCCGGCAGCGTCTTGCGGGTATCGAGCAGGATCGCGCCGGTCCCGGTGATGGCGTCGACGTAGGCCCGGGTCAGCGTCGCGATCCCGGTCAGATGCTGCATCGTGTTGAGCGCCGACCGCTCGGCAGCGAGCAGCGCGCGAGCGTTGCCGGAGATGCGGAGTAGCGGCGTGCCGGCGGGGACGGCAGTGCCATCGGCGACGAGTTCGGTGACGGTGGCCTGCAGGTCGAGCGCGGTGAAGAACGCGGCGGCTAGGCTCAGGCCCGCGACGACGACAGCATCCCGGCTGGCGAGGACGGCGGTCAGGCGGGCGTCGGCGGGGATGACTGCGGCTGAAGTTATGTCGCCATGCTCGCCGAGGTCCTCGGCGAGGGTCGCGGCGATGAAGGCGGCCAGATCGAACCGGTCAATCACCCATCACCGGCGCGTCCGACACCCCCGCGGCCATCGTCAGCATGCGGTTCAGCGGCACCAGCGCCTTCACGCGGATGTCCTCGGGCACGACGATCTCGGGCGTCAGGTCGCGCAGGCACAGGTACAGCTTCTCGAGCGTGTTGAGCGCCATGTACGGGCAGTTGTTGCAGTTGCAGTTGCCGTCGGCGCCGGGCGCGCCGATGAACAGCTTGTCCGGCGCGGACTTCTGCATCTGGTGGATGATGTGCGGCTCGGTGGCGACGATGATCACGGGCTCGGGACTGCTCATCGCGAACGCGAGGATCGCGCTGGTCGAGCCGACCATGTCGGCGTGGTCGAGGATGTGCGCCGGGCATTCGGGATGCGCTGCCACCGGCGCGGCCGGGTATTGCGCTTTCAGCTTGAGCAGTTCGGTTTCGGAGAATGCCTCGTGGACGATGCATGCGCCGTCCCACAGCAGCATGTCGCGTCCGGTTTTGCGGTTGAGATAACCGCCGAGATGCTTGTCGGGGGCGAACAGGATTTTCTGATCGCTCGGCAGCTGGTTGATGATCTTCTCGGCCGACGACGAGGTGACGATGATGTCGCTATGCGCCTTCACCGCCGCCGAGCAGTTGATATACGTCATACTGATATGGTCGGGGTGTGCGGCGCGAAAAGCGCCGAACTCGCCCGGCGGGCAGGAATCCTCGAGGCTGCAGCCGGCGGCAAGATCGGGCAGCACGACGGTCTTCTGCGGGCTGAGGATCTTGGCGACCTCGGCCATGAAGCGGACGCCGCAGAAGGCGATCACGTCGGCTTCGGTCGCCGCCGCCTTGCGCGACAGGTCGAGGCTGTCGCCGACGAAATCGGCAAGGTCCTGCAGCACCGGGTCCTGATAATAATGCGCCAGGATGACGGCGTTGCGGTCGCGCCGCAGCCGCTCGATTTCGGCGCGCAGGTCGAGCCCGCGCAGGTCGGTTGCCAGTCGTGCGTCCATAGCCGGTCCTTACGCCGCCAGCCGCCAGATGTCGCCGTCGCATTCGACGCGGCCGCGGGCACGCAGATCGAGCAGATGCGCCGATACCGACAGGCCGGCCGCCGGATGCAACCGCGGATCGACGCCGACGTACATCGCCCGGACCATCTCCGGTACCGACGCCGGGGCATTCGACAGCGCCGTCAGGATCTGCGTCTCGCGCTGGCGGCGGTGCGTCAGCAGCCCTCGCACGAAACGCTGCGGCTCGGTCACCGCGGGGCCGTGCGTCGGGTAATAGATGCCGTCGTCGCGGTCGAGCAGCCGGGCCAGGCTATCCATGTACGCCGTCATATTGCCATCGGGCGGCGCGACGACGGTGGTCGACCAGCCCATCACATGATCGCCGCTGAACAGCGCGCGCTCCTCGGGAAATATGAAGCTCAGGTGATTGGAGGTGTGGCCCGGGGTGTGCAGCGCCTGCAACGTCCAGCCCGGACCGGCAATCGACGCGCTGTCGGCGAGCACCAGATCGGGGGCATAGCTCGCGTCGAAGCCGGCATCGGCGCGCGGCCCGCCTTCGGCGAACACGAGCGGCGCACAGCCGGCGATCACGGCGCCAGTGACGGCTTTCAGCGCCGGAGCCGCGGGCGAGTGATCGTTGTGCGTATGCGTGACGGCGATGTGGCTCACCGTCTCGCCGCGCACCGCCTGGGCCAGCGCCGCGACGTGCGCCGCATTGTTCGGGCCGGGGTCGATGATGGCAACCGTGCCGCGACCGACGATGTAGGTGCCCGTTCCCGTGAACGTGAACGGCGACGGGTTACGCGCCAGCACGCGCCGCACCAGCGGCGACAGCGTCTCGACCTCGCCGTAAGGCGCGTCCGCGATAAGCTGCCGGCTATCTGTCACCGCACCCATGTGGCAGCAGCAGGGCTTGATGTGAAGATGCAAGCCGGTAGAGTCGCGCCCAAGGCGATGCTCTGGGGAGGGCGAAATGAACGAGCCATATGACTTCATCATCGTCGGCGCGGGCAGCGCCGGATGCGTGCTGGCGAATCGGCTGTCGGCGGATCCGGCGACGCGGGTGCTGCTGCTCGAGGCAGGCGGGCATGACCGCGCGATGCTGATAAATATGCCGGCCGGTATCGCCAACATCATCGCACCCGACAAGCCGAGCCCGTATGACTGGGGGTTCTGGACGGTGCCGCAGCGGCATCTGAACGACCGCAAGCTGTATTGGCCGCGCGGCCGGGTGCTCGGCGGCTCGTCGTCGATCAACGGCATGGTCTATATCCGCGGCCACGCCAGCGACTATGACCGCTGGGCGCAGACCGGCCTGACCGGCTGGGGCTGGAGCGACGTGCTGCCGTATTTCAAGCGTGCCGAGCATAGCGAACGCGGCGGCAGTGAGTTTCACGGCGACGGCGGCCCGTTGCACACCTCGAACCGCCGTCACCCTTTGCCGCTTTCCGAGGTCTTCGTCGAAGCCGCGGTCGAGGCCGGGATACCACGTACCGACGATTTCAACGGCGCGCAGTTCGAAGGCGCGGGGCACTATGATTCCACGATCAAGGCCGGCAGCCGCTGGTCGGCGGCGCGGGCCTATCTGACGCCGGTGATGTCGCGGCCGAACCTGGAAGTCCGCACCGGCGTCCAGGTCGAGGCGGTGACCTTCGCCAACGGCAGTGCGACCGGCGTGCGCTACACGCGCGGCGGACAGCACGAGACCGTGCGCGGGCGCGAGACGATCCTGAGCGGCGGTGCGATCAATTCGCCGCAGCTGCTGATGCTTTCGGGGGTGGGGCCGGCGGCAGCGTTGCGCGCGCTCGGCATCGAGGTCGTCCGCGACGTCCCGGCCGTGGGCCAGAATCTGCAGGATCATCTCGATGTCATCGTGCAGTGGTCGTGCACGCAGAAGGTGACGCTCAACGCCAACAAACCGATGTACCGCAAGCTGCAGGCGGCGCTGCAGTGGCAGTTCGCCAAGACCGGCTCGGGAGCGGCCATGGCGACGCCGTCGGGGGCTTTCGTGTCGACGCGCGAGGGGCTCGCCGCGCCCGACATCCAGATCCACTTCATGCCGTATAAGGGCGAGCCGCACGGGCGGGGCGAGATGTCGGCCGAACACGGTTATCAGATGCACGTTTGCCAGGTCCGGCCGGAGAGCCGCGGCAGTCTCGCGCTGGCGTCGGCCGACCCGCTCGCGCCGCCGCTGATCGACCCGAATTACCTCGCCGCACCCGAGGACGAGCGCGCCATGCTGGCGGGGATCAGGATTGCGCGACGGATCGGCGCGGCGCTGGCCTTCGACCCGTACCGCGGTGCCGAAGCCTGGCCGGGCGCAGCGGTACAGGACGACGCGGCCCTGCTGACGAAGCTGCGCGACTGGAGCGAGACGATCTACCACCCGGTCGGCACCTGCCGGATGGGAGCCGACGACGCCGCGGTGGTCGACGGCAATCTGCGCGTGCGCGGGGTCGGCGGCTTGCACGTCGTCGACGCGTCGGTGATGCCGTACCTCGTCTCGGGAAACACCAATGCGCCGACGATCATGATCGCGGAGAAGGCGAGCGACACGATTGCCGCATCGGCCCGGGTCGGCATCGCGGCATGAGTACGCCGTTCACTATCCCGGTCGCGTCAGCCGAAGCGGCTTGGGTTCGCGAACGGGTCGCGGCGTATCGGTTTTTCGAGGAACCGGTCGAGGCTGGCTGGGAATACGGGGCCAAGCGCAGCTATATGGAACAGCTGCGCGATTATTGGCTGGACCAGTTCGACTGGCCTGCGGCGGTATGCCGGCTCAACCGACTGCAGCATCTTCGGGTCGAGGTCGAACCAGGCTATTCACTTCACTGCGTCCATCACCGGTCGCCGCGCGCCGATGCTCGCCCGCTGCTGATCGCGCACGGCTGGCCGGGGTCGATTCTCGAGTTCGACGCCATCATCGATAAGCTGGCCGATCCCGGCGACCCGGCGCTGCCCGCTTTCCACGTCGTCGCGCCGTCACTGCCGGGTTACGCCTGGTCCGACAAGCCGCACAAGCCGCTCGGGCCGCGCGCGGTGGCGCGGCTCTACGATCAGTTGATGGGCAAGCTTGGCTACGAGGCCTTCCTGTATCAGGGCGGCGACTGGGGTAGCGTCATCGGCGGCTGGATGGGGCTGGATTCAAGCCGGATTACCGCACTGCACCTGAACGGCTTTGGCCTGCGCTGTGCCGACATGCACCCCGACACGCCCGAGGACGTCGCGTGGCTGCAATGGGCGTTGAAGGTCCGCGATACCGAGACGGCCTATCTGCAACTGCAGGGGACCAAGCCGCAAAGCCTCGGCTTCGCGATGATGGACTCGCCGATGGGCGTGGCGGCGTGGTTCGTCGAGAAGTTCAACGGCTGGAGCGATCTCCACGGGACGAGCAATCCCGAGCCGCCGTTCAGCATGGACCAGCTGCTGAACAACATCATGGTCTATCTGACGACGCGCAGCTTCAACACGGCGACGTGGATCTACAAGGGAATGTTCCAGGAGGGCGGGTTCGCCATGCCGGCAGACCGCCGCGTCGAAGTGCCGGTCGGTATCGCGGCGTTCCCGCACGACCTGCTGGCGTTTCCGCCGCGTACGATGGTCGAGCGCGGCTACAACGTCACGCACTGGACGGCGATGCCGCGCGGCGGCCATTTCGCCAGCCTCGAAGAGCCTGAGCTATTCTTGACCGACGTGCAGGCTTTCGCCGCGACGCTATGATTGGGGAGGTCGAGTGGCGGATCGAACCGGCGCCGGTCGACTATCCGGACGCGGTCGACGCGATGGACGCGCGGGTGGCGGCGATCCGCGCCGGGACAGCGTCGGAACTGGTCTGGCTGGTCGAGCACCCGCCGCTCTATACGGCAGGAACGAGCGCCAGTATTGCCGAACTCCTCGATCCAGGTTGCTTCCCGGTGTTCACCACTGGTCGCGGCGGCCGCTACACCTACCACGGCCCGGGACAGCGGGTCGTTTACGTGATGCTGGACCTCGACGCGCGCGGCCGTGATCTTCGTCAGTTCGTCGCGGCGCTCGAGGACTGGATCGTGCGCACATTGCGCGAGATTAACATCACCGCTTTTACCGTGCCCGACCGTATCGGCGTCTGGGTCGAAACCGGTGATGAACAGGCCAAAATCGCGGCGTTGGGAATACGCATTCGCCGTTGGGTCAGCTTTCACGGCTTCTCGATCAATATTGCTCCCGATCTCCGGCACTTCGAAGGGATCATTGCTTGTGGTCTGTCTGAATATCGCGTCACGAGCGCGGCCGAGATCGGCGTGCAAGCCAGTCTCGCCGATCTCGATGGCGCGTTAAACCGGACGTTCGCGGGTTTTTTGCAGCGGCTCAGCGGTGTTCAGGCCGGCGTCATTAAAGCCGCTTGAGGAGCGTGGCGTTTCTGCTAATGTCTACCACGGTTAGGGGATAAGGGCTCAACCTAAACCACGGCATCACGGCTCGAGGCAATCAAGAGGAGTTCAAAATGGGTGATTTTGCCATGAAGATGAAGACAGTTGCGCTTGTCGCCGGCGTTGCGCTCGCTGTTGTCGCTTGCGGTGACAAGAAGGCCGCCGACACGACAGCGACGACGACGACCGACACCACGGCAACCGCTCCGGCGGCGACGACGACCGCTACCACTGCTCCGGCAGCGACCGACACGACGACCACCGACGCGACGGCAACTGCGCCGGCCGCTGCCGGTGCCGCCGACACCACCGCGACCGCTCCGGCGGCGACGGACTCGATGGCCGCTGGGACGAACTCGACGACCACGACCACGACCACCAAGAAGTAAGCCAGAAACTTTGGCGATCGAAAGGGCCGCCACGTTGGCGGCCCTTTCTTTACGCGGTGCGGATGCTAGTAGTGCAGCAACTGACTGGAGGAGTTAACATGAGCCTCGAACAGATTACCGACCAGATGCGCACTCGTGTGGGTGCCAGCGCTGGGCTTAAAAAATCGGTGAAATTCGACTTCGGCAATGACGGCGTCGTGCGAATCGATGACACCAACACGCCAGCGGTTGTCGACAATCAGGATCTGCCGGTCGACTGCGCCGTCAAGGTTACGATGGCTGATTTCATGGAGATCGCCAGCGGCAAGCAAAACGCCCAGATGGCATTCATGATGGGCAAGCTGAAAGTAGACGGCGATATGTCGGTGGCGATGCAGCTCGGTACCATTCTCGGGTAAACCCGAGAGATGGTCGCAGTGCCCAGATAAATGGGCGGGTAAGCACAACGGGGCGTTTCGAGGATAGTCAATGTTTCGTGGCCTCACCGTCGTTGTGCTTGTGCTTGTTGTATCCACTGAAAATCCGCTTTCAGCCGCCGTAAAGCGTAAGCCTGTAGCGGCTCGGAAGGCCGTCGTCACAAAGTCGGCGGGCAATGCTGTCTCCAGCGGCTTCGGCGTCAATCTCCGCCCGATGACAGTGGCCGAGACAGAGGCGGACGCGATCTGGAATTTGCGAGCTGCGCTTAATATCGCTGCGTTGCAGTGTCAGTACTCACCATTCCTGGCCACCGTGAGCTTGTACAACGATATTCAAAAGCAGCATTTTGACGAGCTGGCTCGCGCCAAGTCGACGATGACAGCGCATTTTCAGCGTTACGAGGGTCGGCGTGCGGAAACGAGCTTCGACCAGTATACAACGAAGACGTACAATGCGTTCTCGACGCTCGACGCGCAGCTAGCGTTTTGCGAACAGACAGCGAGCGTCGGCCGCGAAGTGCTCGCGGTGCGGCAAGGCCACCTCGCCCCGATCGCGCTCGATCGTGTCCCAATGCTTCGCGCATCGCTGGTTCCGGTCAAACCGCTCAGTTTCCTTGGAGCTGTCGATCTGCTGCCCTTGGACCTTCCGCCGCTGGAACTCCCGCCGGTGTAATGTCGCTTTAGTGAACTGCGGGCGGTCCGCCAAGTTCGTCTCTCATCCTGGTCCGAGCCGAATACGTCTCGGACGAACAGTCCGTCGCCGATGATAGTCCATGCCAAAGCATGAGCGCGTCGACATGTTGAAAAAATGCCAAAAAAAGAGGCCGCCCTTTCGGACGGCCTCTCTTCAGTATCGAACAGGGCGTTACTGCGGCGTGCAGGGACCAGCAGATTGCGGTGCCGGCGCACCACCGAAGGTGATTTCGACGCGACGGTTCTGCGGCTCGCGAACACCATCGGCAGTGTCGACCAGCGGATGCGTCTCACCGAACGCCTCGGTGTTGATCACACCTTCAGCCACGCCCTTGCCGGCCATATAACGCTTGGCGGCATCGGCGCGACGCTGCGACAGCGCCATGTTGTAATCTGGCTTACCCGATTTGTCGGCGTAACCAGCCAGCATGACGCTGGTCTGACCCGTCGCTGCGTACTGTTCGGCAGCACGGTCGAGGATCGCAGCCGCCTCGGGCGTAATCATCGAGCGGTCCCAATCGAAGAAGACCAGGAAGGGCCCCGGGGTAACCGCTGCAGGCGGGCACGGCGGCAATGGCGTCGGCGCGACCGGAACTGGCGTCGGCACGACCGGCTCAGGCGGCGGTGCATCATGACCGAAGCGATAGGTCAAGCTGACCAGCAAGCTGTGACTGCGGAAGCGGCTGTCGAGCTCGGCCCCGGTGTTCGCAAAGGTCCGCACTTTCGGGACGTTGAAGAAGCGGTACTTCAGCCCGAGGTCGACATGCGGCGTCAGTGGCTTATAGACACCGGCCAATAGCTGCCACGCGAAGCGCGTGTCGCTATCGTCCATGAACACCGTTCCTCCCCGCTGAATGGCGTAGGCATTTTCCTTGACGCGGGCGACACCGACACCGCCGCCGACGAAGCCGCCGATCGAGCCGGCGTCCGATCCGCCGAAGTCGACCAAGCCGTTTGTCATAAACGACAGGACGCTGGAGCGGCCATCCGACAGATAGCTGCCTGGGGTCGGGCTGATCGTCGTGTTGCCGAACGGAAGCGCTGGCAGACCCCCGGCGTTGACGTTGATGTGATTGGCTTTATTGCTCTTGTAACCAACCTCGAACTCGGCACGGAACGCACCGAAGTCGTAGCCGATGTTGCCATCGACATCATATCCGGTGTTATATTTCGCGGTCAGCGCGTTGGATGTCGACACGCCGGTCGTCGACGTCAGCCGGTAATTCTGATTTTCAGCCAAGATCGCGCCGGCATCGATACCAACGTACCAAGCCTGCGCCGGCCGTGCCAATGCCGGCCCGGCGATCGCCGTGGTGGCGAGAGCCAAAGCCAAGCCTAAATTGCGCATGTCGTTCCCCTTCTTCATCGAACTGTGTCTAGAGCTACCCGAACGCTCTAACGCAGCGAATATACCCGTGCAAGCTGCGATTGGACAGGACTGTTGCCGCCAAGACACAGCGCTGGATGAAGTAGAGTGAGTAGCAATCGCCTATGCGAACAGGCCAAGCGCTTTCAATCCGGTCAATACTACAGCGAGAACGGCGCGAGCTTCGACGTCGACGACGTTACCCCCGCTGGCTGCGTTCGCGCCAGTGACCGCGGCCCCGAGCATCGGCCGACCGCCGACGGTTAGCGCGCGAACAGGCCAATGATCGACATTCCAGCTGCCATTCTGAAACACGGCGAATACGCCGCTCTCCTTATCCCAGGCCAGGCAGCCCTCGCTCGGTAGCACCTCGGTCCAGCCAGCCGAGGTGAACGCGGCGATGTGCCCGTCGTGACCTGCCCACACACCCGTTGCTGGCGACGCGATGATCCAGCATTGCCCCACGACCGGGGCAACCGGCCGATTCGCGGCCATTCCTTCGACGGCGAGGTGCAGTAAGGTGTCTATCGCGCCGATTGCGTCGTTATGGGTAATATCTTTCTGGGCCTGCCCGGTTTGGATCATTGGCAGCGCATAGCGGTCGGTCGATCCGGTCATGACTTATCCTTCGATGATTGTCTTAGTTGAGCGATAGGCCGCCCAGCAGGAAGCTTGCCGCCGCGACCCGGCCAGGCCCGACCACCGCACTGGCCTGCGAGACCTGCGCCATCAGGACAGTTGCGGCGGGACCGCCGTCGGCGGCGAACGCGGTCGAAGGGTACGTCAGTGACGCTGCGGTCACATCGGTGCCGATGACGTGGCGCCCATCGAGCCACAGGTCGATGCGGTAAGTCTCGCGCTCCTCGGCGATTGGCACTTCGACACTGTCGAGCCACGCGAAGCCCGACCGGCTGCAACGGGTCCAACTGACGATCACATCGCCGTTGGCTGTTTTGGTGGCACGCAAATGGACGGGAGCCAGCGGCCGTAGTGCATTTCCGCCAATCACGATGTCGGACCAAACAACCGATGCCGCGTCTTCCATCGCGCCCACCGCCTTGCAGCGCAACGAACTGCCGATCGCCTCGATCGGCGGGTCGAAGGGCACGAGCTGGCTGGAATCGATCATGACGAAGCGCTCTGCCGCGACGTGGCCGGTAACGACACTGCCGCGTCGGCCGCGGAGCCAGCCGCCGAGCCGGAACCGGCCTGCCGACAACGCGACGGCCGTGGTGAACTGGACCAACTCGTCCCCGATCAGCGCGAGATTGGCACCGGCGAGCACGGCGAGTTCGCTTCGGCTTTCGAGCCACATCGACGGGTTAAGAAGGACCACATCCAGCGTATCGGAGCGATTCCACCGATCGGATGCAGAAGCCGCAAGGCTGCTGCCGGTCTGCCCCATCGTGGCCGGCGGCCCCGCGCTGGCCACCAGGCCATAGCTGTTGCCGGCATCGTTGCTGACCAGCACGTCGGCACGCTGCCAACCGGCACTGGCACCGGCGGCCGCGAGCCAGAGCCGTGGTGTTGCCGGCAAGGCACCGGGCAGCGACGGCAGGTCGAGGACGTGCAGCACGGTCGGGCCTGCCGGCACGGCAGCGGCGATCAGCGGCCGTCCCCCATCGGCGGCCCGGCTGCCCGCGGCGGCCGCGCCCGGCAGCGCCTCGACCTCGAGTTCGACGATCATGCCGACCAGTGTCGACTTGCGGACGCGCCACGACGACCCACCGACGCCGGCCTGCACGACATCGCCGACGTGCAGGTCGGCATAACGCCAAGGCAGCTGCAGTTCAGCTGTCGAGCGTCGCGCGATGGCGAGCGCCAACAGCTTTTCGGCGAGGCGCTTCGCGGCGATCGGGTCGAGCGCGACCGGCAGGTCGTGCTCCGTGACGTTGATCGCTGGTATCCGCCGCGCAGCACGCTGCAAACCGAACTGATAGTCGCGCGACGGATCCGAAAAACCGAGCGCCAGACTGTCGACGATCGTTGTCGCCGCGGCGCGGTGGTCGGTACGCGCCGCCACAGGCTTACCGGTCAGCGCGGCACCCAACGCGTCCGCATCCAGCAGTCGAACAGCGCTGCCAGGTCCAGCGGCGATGGCGAGCGTCGCATCGCCTTGCGTAAAGACCAGGTCGGCAATTGCGACGAGCGGCTCGAGCTGCGCGCGGACAGTCCCGACGCGACTGGCGACAAAGCCTTGCACGGCAGTGAAGCTGCCGGAACCGATTACGACATTGCCCGCTGCCTCACACAGATCGGCCGCGATAACGCCGATATCAATCGATCCGCCGCTGTCGCCGATTACTTCGAACGTCAGATTGGGAATGCGATTGGCGTAGTCGGCGAGCGGCAAACTGTCGAAGACCAGATAGGCGAGGCCACGGTAGGCCGGAGCCAGTCCTATACCCTCGGCAGCGACGATCAGCGGGTCCGGCAGCTGGTCTTCGCTGCCGGCATAGCTGCGTACCGTCGCTGGGAACAGGTAGGTGCCGCTGGCATCGCGCAGCAGCTTGCCGTCAGCCCAGATACGACCGAAGCCATTGACCTGCCGCGCCGAGACGGCGACCGCAAACGACGCGGTGTAGCTGTAAGCGTTGGTCGATGGCCCGCGTTTGCCGCCACCCGAATGCTGCACCGATTCGCGGATGCCCGACGACCAGATGACGTTGCCGGCGACGCGCATCCGGCCGTACAGCCGCGGCAGCGCCTGCCCGTAGGCCGAGCTTTGCACGGCGAGGTTCGCGAGCCGCGGGCCGTCGCGCGCCGCTCCCGAGCCGAAGATAGCGCGGTCGACGCCGCCGCCGATAAGGGTGCCGGCCAGCCCGCCAAGCGGGCCGCCGAGCGCACGGCCAACGGTACCAAGAAGGAGCGTTGCCATGCTCAGCGCCGATCCGGCAAGCGCCAGGCCGAGACCGGCAACCATCCGGGATCTGCCGGAGCCTCGACGACGCTGGCTAGGCCGGCATGGGCATGCACCAGTCCGGTGTCGGTCACGACAGCGAGGTGACGGCGACCGGGCGCGGGCGCGACGACGATCAGATCGCCAGGTTGCGGCGGCTCGTCGCCGAGCGCGAGGCAGCCGCTGTCTTCCAGGATTGCGTCAACACGGTAGTCGTTGTCGCCGGACAAGGTATAAGCGGGAAGCACGAGGTCGAGAACACCGGCGGCGCGAGCCGCGATCAGCGCGACGCCAACGCAGTCGAGCCCAAGCCCGGATGCCCGGCCCTGCGAGCGGAAGCGGGTGCCGATACAGCCGCGTGCAGCCGCGACGATGGCGTCGGATTTCGAGTGCATGCTGGTCGCTCCTCGATCATATAAAGGGTCTAGACACCGGGAAAGCGCGTAAGCATGTCGCCCCCGGGGACATGCGGTTCGCCGCGGAAGTTGAGCGCATTGCCGAAGCGGCCGGTGCAGGTGACGAACCGCTTGTCGCAGCCTTCGCGCAGGCTGACACGGGTGCCCGCTGTCAGCGGCAGCGGCAGCGGCTCGAACAGGATCAGCCGACCGTTCACCACGCTGCTGATCCGGGCATCGAGACCGGCGTTGCCGCCGTCGAGCGGACGCAACCGCCCTTGGCCGTAGCGATCGTCGACGTTGCTGCTGACCGTGACCGTCACTGGGTCGAATACGGCCGTGATCGTCGCCGCCACAGTCCGCGGCGCGAGATCGATCCGGCACCGTGCATCGCCCAAATCGGCGCGGCATTCAGGCGAGCAGGCTTCGACCGAACTCGCCTCGAACGCCGCTGTCGGACCGCGCAAGGTCGCAGCGAAGCTGCCGCCGCCCGCGGTCAGATGCCGCGTCACCTCCCCCAGCGTACCGCGCGCCAGCGGCAAGCGGCCATTCGCGGCAAGCTGCCAGTCGACCATGAACAGCACCACGACCGCGCCGTCGAAGCGACCGGCAGCAAGATCGGCGGCGGTGATCGTGTCGGCGCTCAGCGCGCCGCTGACCTCCATCGTATCGACCGCCAAGCCGTCGGTGGTCGCGACCGCCGACGGTGCCATCCCCGGGGCGGACGCATAGCACAGCCCGTCGAGCCAGATCGGCTGATCGTGCGTGGTGAAGCCGAGCGCGATGCCGTCGCTGCGGACGATCCGCCAGCACAGCGCCAGCGTCGTCAGCTCAGGTGCCAGCGCAGCGCTGAAATCGGCCACCGCTCAGGCCTCCCGCACTTCGATCAGCGGCACCGAATGCACGTCGCCCATTCGATACCCGGCGAGCGAAACATCAAGCCGGTCCTGGGCGAAGCGCACCGGCACGTCGAACTCGTAGCCCGCGCTTATCGTGGTTCCCACGGCGGGTGCGATGGTAAAATCGACGTAGCCGCCGTCGCCGACCGTCCAGCCGGTCAGCCGGGGTATGCCGTCGACGGCGATCACGACCGAAGTCGCTATAGGCCGCGTAATCCGGCGGACCTGCGGGTCGGTCGGCTCGCCGTAGTGTTTGCTGATCGCAAAGCGCGTCGTGATACCGTCGCCCGTCCCTAGCGGCTGGTCGAGCGGCGAGACCGGTTCCGACCCCGAGGTGCGGTCGAGCAGGTCGCTGAAACGGAACGCATGGGCCTGGCCGCGCCGGGCCCGGAAAAACGCCACGAGCGCGGCCACGTCAGCTTCGGAGCGAACGCCGACGCCCGCATCGTAATACAGCCGCGCATCCGCCCAACTGCTGTTGCGCTGTTCGAAGCCCGAGGCGCTGACCGCGACCTGCGTCGCGAACTGCGGCCCGCCGGTGCTGCCGTAGCCGACCTCGAGCGGGAAGCGCACGTCGTGGAATGCCGGCACGGTCTCTTCTCCCTCGATGGCGAATGCGACGAAGCCGTCGCGCGCGACTTGCGGCCATGCCCAGACGAAAGTCTCGGCGACGCCGCGCCCCTGCGCCGCCGCGGCGGCGGCGGCGATCGGCTGCCACTGCGCGCGGTCGGCGGCATTCAAGACGAAGCCGGCGAAGTAATGCTGCTGCGCGGGCAGATAGCCCAACCGGCTCGTGATCACCGATCGCGCTCGCGACTGTCCGGCGAGGTCGCCGCGCGTCACGAAATCATAGTCTTCGAGCTGCAGCACATCGAATGCCGGTGCCTGCCACGCCGCTGGTAGGTTCGCGCGCAGCAGCTCCGGCGAGGTGCTGTCGAGCACTTGCGGTGCATAGAATAGCAGGTAGGTGGTGAGCCTGGGTGCGGCGGCGCGAACGCTGTCCCGCAAGGCTATCGTCGCCGCGCCGAGCTCGCCGCCGAGCCAGTCGAGATAAGCTTCGATAGGTGCGGCAAGGACCCCTCGCGCATCGCGGACCAGCGGTGCCGACAGACCGGTCGCAGCCCGGTAAGCAGCGACCGTCGTGCTGTCGTAGAAACACGGCCGGTGATCGGGACCAACCCACCACCAGGGCTCGCCGATCTGGAAATGCGGTGCTTGACCGGCGGCGACCACAAGTCCGACCAGCGCCTTCGCCACGTTTTGTAAATATGCCATCGCCGCCGGGTGCGTCGGCGCGAGCAGCGTCGACGGCGGCGTGTAGCCGGTCAGCGCCGGATTGCCGTCGGCATTGCGCTGTTTCCATGCCTCGGGCGCATTCTGGTCGAGCAGCTCGAACGACAGCGACATGATCAGCGTAAGTCCCAGCGCAGCGGCACGGGCAGCGAAGTCGCGATGCCAAGCGCTGCACGCCGTGTTGAGCGGTCGCGCCGGATCGACCTCGAATCTCGCATCGGCCGCGTTCCAGGCGAGCTGGAAATAGTGGCTCATCCCGACATAGTGGTTGATCCAGCGCCGGTAGCCGGTCTGCAGGATGCCGCGCAGCAGGCGCTCGGGCGTCAGACTATAGCCGTCGTCGTAGCCGGTCGCGATGCTTAGCCCATGCGGGGGCACGAAGCTGTCGCCGATCGCCAGCGACGAATTCGGCCCGTCGCAGCTGATCCCCGACAGGGTCACGGCAGCGTCGACCGGGGCGGCCAGCGGCGCATCGGCCGCGGTGTAAGCGGCCGGCACGAGCGCGATAAATATCCGATCGACATCACCCGCCCAAACCGGATCGGCCTCGCCCGGCAACAGGAAGCCGCCTGCGAGCGCGTCGAAGTTGAGCGTAACGACAGCGTCGACCGGACTGCCGACGGCATAATTCCACAGCCGGACGTACCAGCTGCGGGGCCGACCTGCGACGTCGCGGCCCTCGATCGTCAGCGTCGCGCCGTTCACCGCATCGAGTGCACGCAACGCACCCTCGGCTTGCCAGCGGAAGCGCAACGTCAGCCCGCGATAGTCGCGCGCCGTCGCGTAGCTCAACAGCGGATGGTCGAATTGATCGGCGGATTCCCAGATCAGCCCGGCAAGATCGTTCGCTTTCAGGAAGCTGAGGTCGACGCGCAGACCCTGCGGGGCCGGCGTGGTTACCGCCGCCATCATCGGGCGTGGGAAATTGACCGTCCAGAACCGCGCGTCGAAGCGTTTGATCCAGTCGCGGCGCTGCTGGTCGGCAGCCGTGGCGAGCCAGTGTCCCATCAGCCCGCGGCCCGGTCGAGCGACTGCCGTACGGCGCGCGCGACCTGTGCCCCGGTACGCTGCATGAAGACATCGTCGCTGCCGCCGGCCGCAGCGACATTGACGGTGATGTTGACGGGACCGCGCTCGCCGCCCGCCGATGCCGGCTGGATGCTGCCGGCGCTGGTCGGCACGAAGAGTTCGGGGCCGCGCTCGCCGACCATATACGGCCGGCCGCCGGTGACCGGACCACCGGTAGCGCGGCCGGGCGAGCCGCCGAACAGCGATGACGCGACCCCTGCCAGGCTCGACAGCAATCCGCCGCCGTTGCCGCCACTCGAACCGCCGCCGAACAACGCGCCGAGGTCGGCCTTGACCGCGCTCGCCGCGATCTCGGCCAGCGTCGCCAGCGCGATCTTACCGAGATCGGCGAAGCCGACCCGGCCGCTGGTAATCGCCTTGCTCAGCGCCGTCTCGATCCGGCGTTCAGCGGCATCGACGCCGCTGCCGAGCGGTCCCTCGAGGTCGGCGCGCATCGAGCCGACGTCGCGCGAAAAGCCGGCGGTGTCGGCGCGCACGTTGACGATCAGCGTGTCCAGTTCATTCATCGGGGAAGACCTCCATGAGCTCGTGCAGCGCGGCAGCATCAAGGCTCTCGTCACGCAGACTGTCGCTGCCGAGCGCATTGCGCAGGTCGGCGGGCGTCGCGTCCCAAAACACCGTCGGGCTCCAGCCAAGCGACTGCGCCAGCCGCGCCGCTATCACTGCTGCGGCCCCGAAACTGGCGGTCACCGGCCCTGCAGGATCTGGCCGAGCAGCACCCGCAGCACCGGCGTCGCGGTCGCCAGGCCCTGCGCCGCAAGGCTCTCCGAAAACGCACTGCGGGTCAGCGCCGCCGGGCGTGGATCGAGGCAGTGCCAGAACAGTCCGGCGAGTTCGGTCAGCAGCAGTTGTCCCGCCGCAGCGCGTTCGACCAAGGCGAATAACGACCCGAGCTCCGCCTCGGCGGCGACCAGAGCGGCGAAGCTCGGCCGCAGCCGCCAGCGCTCTTCGCCCAGCCGCAGTTCGGCCTCGCCGCGTAGCGCATTGGCGCTCACAGGATCAGCACCGCGCCGGACGATTCGAGCGCCAGCGTGTAGCTCCGCTCGCCGTTGAAATCGCCGGCGTAGTCGAGCCGCGTGATCAGGAAGCTGGCGTGCAGCCGCTCGCCGCTTTCGAAGCTGACCTCGTAGCTGTCGAGCAACCCGGCGAGCGCACTCGCCTTCAGTCGCAGCTCGGCCGCGGTGCCGCTGAACACCCCGGCTCCGGCCAGCGATACCGAGCGGACGCCCGCACCCGACAGCAGCTCGCGCCAGCCGCCCGAGCCCTTGTTGGTGATGACGATCTTGTCGGCGTTGATCGACATCTGCGTGGTCCGCAGCCCGGCGATCGTCGTATAGACGACGGGCGTGCCGCCGTCGCCGACCTTCAACAGGAAGGCGCTGCCCTTTTCCACGGCCATCATGGTTCTCCTAGAGTTGTTCGGTGCGGATGCGGAATTCGGCGACCCCTTGCGTCCAGTTATCCGACGTCTTGGTGACGAAGCTGCGCAGGAACAGCACGCTGGCGATGCGGTGTCCGTCGACGGTGCCGGTCAATGCGCGAACGGCGGTCTCGACCGCGGCCAGCAGCGTCTTGGCACGGGCCATGCCGGGACCGCTGTCCCAGATCGCCAACTGGATGCGATGCTCGTGACCGACCGCGGTCTTGCCGCTCCAGTCGGTGACGATATCGGGTCCAAGCGTCAGATAGGGCGCGAATGCTTCCGCGGGGACGGCGTCGTGGATGCCAGTCAAAGTCGCCAGTCCGGGCTCGGCGGCGAAGGCCGCAAATAGGGCGCGCTGCACGGCAAGGCTGGCCGAGGTCATGCCGGTGCCCCGGCCGCGAGCACCAGCGGCACCAGTCCGACCAGCCGCGGGTCGGGGCCATGCGCGCGGGTGCCGGTCGCGCGCGCGGCCAAGCTGGGTGCCGTCAGCGACACCCCGTCGGGCCCGATTTCGATGTGCACGTAAGGCAGTTCGGTCGCCGCGACCGTGGCAACCGCCGCCTGCGCCGCGGTCACGCCTTGTGCGCCGACCGTGGTACCGCGCGCGTTCAGGGTCTCGACCAGTTCGGCCATTGTCATGCGCGTTGCTCCACCAATAATGTCATGCGGTCCCGCGTCCGCGGATCGGGTTCGAGCCGGATCACCGTGAGCAGATGCCCGCGCCAGTGGAAGCGGCTCGTCAGCCCGATGTCGGTGCGGTTGCGCAGCGTCAGGCGGAAGCGCGGGCGCGAGACCCGCCCCTCGCCCGCGACCGGGTTGACGGCATCGCCGAAACCACGCTCGATCGGCACCAGCGCCGCCCAGTCCGCTCCGGCGGGCAGCCAGTTCGCTGTCATGCCGCCGAGATCGTCGGGGGTCCCGGACCATGTCTCGATCGTCACGGCTTCGCGCAGGGCGCCCGCGAATTCTTCGCTCATCGCGTGTCTCCTAATGCAGCCGCATCCGCCGCCAAGGTCGCCACAGTGCGGCGACTGCAGCGGGCGGGCCGCCCGCATCGGCGGCATCGCGATGCGCGTGCAGGTGCGACACCAGCCGGACGATGCCCTGGCGCAGCGGCTCGGGGATGCCGTTCCAGTCGGTTGCCATGCCGGCGGTGTAATGCACCGTCAGCCGCAGCGGCGGGTGCGGCGGCAGCGCCAGGTTCCAGCCCATGCCCCAGTTGTCGCCGCGCGGGTCGACCTCGAGCGCCTGGACGACGCTCGCGCCGATCGACGCCGGATCGAGGCAGCGCATCCAGCCGTCGCCGTTCAGGTCGATGTCGGTTTCATAAGCGCCGCCGGGTAGCGCGCCCGCCGCGCCGTCGACGCCCGTGATCGCGACCACCGGTGCCGCGAGCAGGCGCTGCCACCGCGAGCTGGCATTGACCCGCTGCGACAGGTCGCGCGCAATCAGCCGCTGGTTGGTGAAGGCTTCGGCGAGCGCGGTCGCGGTCCGGATGAAACCGGCGAGCAGCGCATCCTCGTCGCAGCCGCTGAGACGCAGGAAGGCTTTGACTTCGTCGATCGCGACCGGGGCGACCGGCGGCGTATTGGGCTCGATCAGCATCAGCGAGCCTCCACGCGAACGGTGACGCTGCGCTCGTCGACCTGCGTGTCGGACAGCGTGACGCGGTTGGTAAGCCGATAGACATGGCCGGCGATGCCGCCGGTCAGCGTCGCCGCGGTGCCGACAGCACTGCGCCGCGCCGCGGCGATCGCGATGCCGCCCGGCTCGGCGGGAGCCGCCTGCCACGTACTCGCGACGATGTTGCGATTGCCGAGATAGCCCGCCGACCAATCGATCGCATAGTCGATCGCTGCCGCCGGATCCTTCAGGAAGATCCCCACTCGCTGTCTCCGCTGACCACAGGAAAGGCTCCCGCGCGGAATGTCCGCGCGGGAGTAGAGTGGGCTCAGACCGGGTTGTTGACCTCGACGCTCCACGGCGCGAAGCTGACCGTGCCGCCGATCGGCAGCGCCTGCGCCGGGCAGGTCGTCACATAAAGCAGCCGCGAGTTCGTCGGGTCGAGCAGCGCGACATGGTCGGCAGTTCCCGCCGCCTCGACCGCGAGGCCGGATTTCGCGCCGACCGTCACCTTGCGCCCCGAAATGTCGCCGGCGGCGAGCGTGAAGTCGGCGGTCGTCATCGGCGTCTCGCACAGCTTGCCCGCCGTTGCGGCGGCATAGGTCGCGGGCTGGCCGCTCATCGCGATCATCGTCGTGGCGTTTAGCTTGACGATGTTGAGCGCGCCGTCGAGCACGTCGGTGTTGGCGTATTTACCCATGTGAAGTCCTTTTCGGTTGATGAGGAGCGACGTTACGAAAGGGTGATCGCGTGAACCCGGAAGTCGCTCGGCACGGAGATCGTGCGGATGCTACCGCCGTCGTTGCCGCCAGGCTGCAGGTTCAGGGTGAAGGCATCCCGCAACAGGTGCGTCGAGCCGTCGGGCGCGAGGACAAAGACCGCTTTACCGCCGCCGACGCTCAGTGCCGCCGCGCCGGCTCGCATCGCCAGTGCGGACCGGGTGGCGGTCACCGCGCCCGCCCAGCCGATCGAGGCGAAGCTTGCGGTCGTCGTTGCCAGCGCCAGTCCCGAACGCTGCCCGTTCAGTACAACCGTCGAGCTTGCTCCGGCTTGGCTGGCTCGCGTCGCGAGTGACGACCGGAGCGGGTTGAGCGGTGCCGCCCATGTCAGGCCCGACCCGAGCGAGCGCGCCGCGAGAGCGCTGTGTGTTCCCGCAACGACGCCGGTCCAGCTGACGGTTGGGCTGCTCACCAGGCTGGTGTTCCGCGCTGCCGCCGGAACGAGCGTAAGAACAACCGCAGCCTCGATCGCGCCGGCAGCAAAGGCGCTGGCACGCGGCCCGTTGAGAAAGTCGCGATCGCTGTTGCCGCTCGCCACCCGCCCGACGGCCGGCGAGGCGGCGAGCGGCGTGTAGTTACCCACCCCAGTCGCGGTCGCTTGCGTTTCGGTGCCGAGCTGCCAGAGGCTCTTGTCGGCGGTGTATTTGGGATCGATCAACGCGGTGTCGAAGCGGCAGTTGAGCCCCTCGTACTGGTGGTTGAACGACTCCTGCTGGACGCCGATCGGGACCTGCAGGAGATTGACGTTATCGCGCTGGCCGACCGCGTAGAGCGCGGCGTAGCAGGCGGTGTTGTACGGCCTTATGCCGTGCTGGCGCGGATCGCCCGCCGCGACTCGCTGCGCCTTGACCGCCGGATCGTCGAAGCGGTCGTGCTTGGTGAAGTGCGCGGCGAACATATTGCCCGCGACGCGGCAGTTGACATAGCTGTTCTGCGGCTGCGCGTCGGTCGCGGCGACCCCGGCGGCGGTGTTCGCGCCGGTCGGCTGGCTGTCATTATAGCCCCAGTTGACGCGCTGCCCGACGATCGTGTTGGCCTCGACGATGCACTCGGCCATGTCGGCCTGAACCTGCTCACCGCAGTTGAACATCTTGTCGGTGCTCGCACCGGTCGACGACCCGAAGTTACCGATGCGCTCGCCGATGTTGCCGAAGTAGACCTGACGGCGGAACTGCGCGGCCGCATAGACCGGGTTTGCGGTATAGGTCGCCGCGAAGTAGCCGGTGTTCTACACCGCCTCCTTGCAGGCGCGGTAGTCCCCATAGGCGACGATGCTATCGTAAACCGACAGGTCGTCGGTGAAAGAACTCAGCGCGCCGGTGATCTGGATGCCGAGCGCGCCGGTGAAGCTGGGGTCTTCGGCTTCCGAGATGACGCGGTTCTTGACGCACACCGGCGACTTCGCGGCGCGGCGATGTTCACAGGCGCGGACGAGTTGGAACTGGCTGCCGAAACTGTAATCGAACGACACGCCGGATTTCCAGCAGCGGCTACGGGTGGCGAACAGCCCGAGATAGCCCGCGGGCGGCCGCGCCCCGCCGACCGGTGCGCGGTTGCTGGTAGTCTGGCCGGTCTGCGCGCGCAGTTCGACGTTATCGAACCACTGGTACTTGGTGTAGAGCAGCAAGTCGAAGCCGAGCTCGATCGACATGGTCGCATAGGCGACACGCTGGGTGTTGCTGCTGAAGCCGGGCGAGACGGTGCTGTTGGTGCGGACGATAACATTCTGCCGCGGGTTGGCGTCGGCGGGATCGCCCTCGATCCGCAACCAGGTCTCGAGCACCTGCGGCGTATAGCCGACCGAAGTGCCGCCGAGGCCGTTGGCATGGACCTGCGGCGCGAGCACGATGCGGCAGCCGTCGACCGCCGGCGTCGCCGACGCCGCCTGGCCGTTCGCGGCGGGGTAGCTCAGCCCGGTGAGGCGCAGCGCCTCGACGGCACACGCCACGTCCTTCGCGCGGGCGGCGGGGGCGACGGCCTTGGCCGCGGTCAGCGCGGTCGCATCGCTCGTACCGGTGCCGATCATCGCGGTCGAGGCGACTGCGGTGCCGTTGGTGAAATCAACGTAGACGCATTTGAACGGGTAGCGCGCGCCGGTCGGGTCCCACGCGACGACGAACGGCGACTGCGCCTTGCCGAGCATCCCGTCGCCCGCGCCATACTGCACCGCCGACGTGGCGAGGTTCGCCATCGCCTTGCTGCCCGCCACGTCGGTCGGACGCATCGCGCCGATCCACGGATAGACTTCGGCGTCGACCCGCAGCAGGCCCTTGGTCAGCGCCGTCGCCGTGCTCGGGTCGACGGTGACGCGGTACAGTCGCAGATTATCGCCGAACTGCGTCGAGGACGATAGCGCGGTCGACCAGAAGACCTTGACGGCGGTGCCGTCGGTAACGGTGAACTTGACCGCGGCGACCGGCTGGTTACCCTGCGGGAAGAAGCCGAATATTAGCATGTCGACGTCGAAGCTGCCCCGCTGCAACCGGTACGGCACGTCGGCCCAGCGATGGATCGGCGCGGGGCAGGCCACGGTCGAGTTGTTAGTGACAGCAATCGTCGCCGCGGCCTCGCCGGTCCGCCAGTTTGCCGCCGCGGTCAGCGTCAGCGCGGTATCGGTGGCGTAGACCCAGTTGGACAGCGCGATGCGGACCGTGACGCTGCCGCCACCATTGTCGGTCTCGTCGATCGCCTTCGCGCCGAGGACACCCGCGTTCGAAACGATCGCCGCCTGCCGCAGCGGCTTGGTTGCGGTAAAGCTGCGCGCTTTCGAAACGACGCCGCCGCCGGTCACGACGGTCGCGTCGTAACCGGGGTGCTGCGAGGCCAGCGTCAACGCCGGACTTGTGTCGGGGGTCAGCGCGTAGCTGGCGAAACTGCCCAGCCCGCGGTTATGCGTGATCGCCAGGACCCAGCCATTGGCCTCGATCGAGGCAGCGGTGATCGCCATCGCGATACTCCTTCAGGCCACGAGAAATTGGCTGCCGCGCGGCCAGGGGCATAGCCGCGCGGCAGCGGCCGGCGTCCCTTTCGGGTCACCGGCTGCTCAGGTTCGCTTTGTCGAAGGGGCTTACGACGCCGCGAACTTGAGGAGCTTGATCGCCTCGGAGTTGATCACCGCGCCGCCGAGACGACGGGTCGCGTAGAACTGCACGAACGGCTTGTTGGTGAACGGATCGCGCAGCACCGCGGTCGACGGGCGCTCGGCGATCAGATAGCCGGCCTTGAAGTTACCGAAGGCGATCGAGACGCTGTCGGGAGCGAGGTCGGGCATCGCGTCCGCTTCGATGACCGGGTAGCCGAGCAGCGTCGCCGGCTGATCGGCCGCGAGCGCCGGCTGCCAGATGAAGCCGCCGTAATTGTCCTTCATCTTGCGGATGCGCGCCAGCACGGCGGAGTTCATCACCCATGACGCGCCCTGGCGATACGGCGTCCGCAGCGAGTGGACGAGATCGACGAGCTTGTCCTGGGGGTTGGTCGACGCGAACGCGCCCGCCGCCCCGCTCGGGAGATACTGCAGCGTCCCGAACGGCCGGCTGGAGTCGTCGTTGGCGGCAGTCGCATAGGTCAGGAAGCCCTTTGGCCGCGACACCCCCGAGCCGGTGACGAAGGCGACGCCCTCGGCGCGGGCGAACTCGGTGGCGATCTCGCCCGCCAGCCACGTCTCGACGTCGAACATCGCGTCGTCGAGCATAGCCTGGGTCGCCGCCGGGTTGGCGTAGAGCTCGCCCATCGGCGGCGCGACCGAGATGAAGTTCGGGGTGCCGGTCAGTGCCCGGCCGCCATTCTCGGGAACCCAGCCGCTGGCGATACCGCCCTGGACGATGAGCTTGGAGTAGTTGGTGGTGCCGACCGCGACGACGGTAGCGAGTTTGCGGATCGGCGAAATCTGGATCAGCGTCTGGTCGATAATCGCGTCGATCTGCTGCGGGATCGCGACGCCGCCGTCGCTGCCGACGGTTTCGCTCAGCGACTTGGTCGCAAAGCCGCTGTCGAGACCCTTGCGGAGGTAGCGTTCGGTGAAGGCGGCCCGCGCCGGATCGGCATCGCCCTTGGTACCGCTCAGCGCCGGGCGGCTCATGGCGGCCATCTTGACCGACAGCCGCGCGACTTCGCTGCGCAGCGCCGTCACGTCAGGACCGGGATCGGCCGCCGGTGCGGCGATGGTCCCGAAGCTGGCCTCGAGCGTGTCCGCCTTGGTTTCATAATTCATTGCATGGTCTCCTGGAGGGAAGGTTTGGCGATGACTTGCGGCAGCGGGTCGATGGCGATGACGCGCGCCAGCGGCTGCATCGGAAAGGTCACGATCGAGACTTCGAGCAGGTCGAGATCGGTCAGCTCGCGAATGCCCCGCGCGCGATCGGGGCGGCTGGCGCGGACGCGGTAACCGAACGACAGCCCGCTGATCGCCCCGGCCCGCAGCAGTTCGACCGCGTCGTGGCCCTGCTCGGTGTCGGCGACGATCGCTGCTATGACGCGAAGCCCGCGCGCGTCCTCGCCAAGTTTCTCGACGACGCCGATCGGGGTATCGACGGCATGCTGCCACAGCAGCGGCACCCTGCCCGCCGCAATCGTGCGCGCGAACGCGCCGCGGACAACGACATCGCCGCTGGAGTCGGGCACGCCGAAGACGCTGGCGTAGCCCGCCAGCCGGATGAGATTGGGCATGTGAGATTCTCCGGCTAGATCGAGACGGCGCAAGTCGATCCTCCCCGCCTTCGGGGAGGGGGACCGCGTCTTCGCGGTGGAGGGGCGGATCGACCAGGCGCGCTCCTGACTCGCGGACGAGAGAGGATCGTGCCCGGCACCACCACCCCCCCGTCGCGCAAGGGCGCGCCACCTCTCCGAAGGCGGGGAAGATTGTTCGGCTATCCCCGGATCATTCCAATCATCCCGAGCTTGACCGCTATCCCGATCAGCAGCGCCGCGATCAGCGAGCGCACCAGCCACGTCACCATCGCGCTCACCGCCGAGCGCTTGGCGTCGCGCCAGCCCTGGATCAGCTGCCGCAGCTCTACGATGTCGGAGCCGGCCTTGTCGTCAAGCAACCCAATGCGGCCGAGCGCACGGGCGGCGCCCGCCTCGGTTGCCTCCTCGATCAGGGCGCGGAGCATCACGAGGTCGCTGCCCTGCCCTTCGGCCTGCGCCAGCAGGCCCGCCAGCATCGCGCCGTTCATGACGACATCCGTAAGCCAAGCAACACACGCTTCTCCTCGTCCGAAAGGAAGGTTGCGGCCGCGACCTGGCTCCACAACCGTTCGCGGTCGGCGGCCAGCGCCGGGATCGCATCGCGGTCGATGTCGAACATCAGCCCGGGCCACCAGTCGCCGAGATGCTCGGCGATCGCGGTCAGGATCCGGCGCGTCAGTGGCAGCAGGGTCAGCCGCCACAGCGCGACGTTGGCCTCGCGGTAATTCGCATAGCTGTTGTCGCCGGCCAGCCCGAGCAGCATCGGCGGCACGCCGAAAGCCAGCGCGATCTCGCGGCTGGCGGTATCGCGCGCCCGGCCAAAATCCATCTCGGCGGGTGTCATCGACAGCGCCTGCCAGCTCAGCCCGCCTTCGAGCAGCATCGGCCGGCCGGCGTTGGCGGCACCGGTGAACGCCGCTTCCATCTCGGTCTTCAAGCGGTCGAATTGCTCGGGCGACATCGTCCCGCCGTCACCCGGCGCATAGACCAGCGCTCCCGATGGTCGCGCCGCATTGTCGAGTAGCGCCTTGTTCCAGCGGCTCGCGGCATTGTGCGTGTCGACCGCGCCGCTCGCCGCACCGAGGCAGCCCAGCCCGTAATGATCGTCGAGCGGGTGATAGCTGCGGATATGCAGCAGCCCCGGCTTATCGCCGACGGTGACCGCCGGATAGCGCACGAAGATCTCGCCGGCACGATAGCTATAGCCGGTCGGCCAGCCGCTCTTGTCGGTCTCCACCGTCACCCGCTCGGG
>JANOOK010000118.1:0-5166 GCA_031421275.1 Sphingomonadaceae bacterium | reverse complement strand
AGATATGCTGCCCGGTTTCGTGACCGAGCGGAATCACGACGCCGATCGCGCCGGTGCGCTGGATGCGCAGGTTGCGCGCCATGACGCTGGGCCGGAAGTCGTGCTCGCGGGCGAGCGCCTGGATGCGCTCGCGGGTCTTGGTGCTGATCAGCCCGGCCCCGCTCAACGCGCGCGACACCGTCCCCGCGGAGACACCGGCAATCGCCGCGAGTTCGGCGATGTTGCGGATTCGCTTGGGATTGTTCACCGGCGCTCCCGCCCGCGACCGCTGCCCCGCGGACCGACTAGGCACGTCCTGCTTTGACCAGAAAGCCACACCTGTCAATCAAATCGCGGGGATCGGCCAATCGATTGCAGTTTACGGTTGCAATCGATTGTTCCCCGATTTAGCCAAAGCTCAACACGATAGACAACCTTGGGGAGAGCAAGCATGACGACCCGGATAACCCGTAGCGCCATATCGTCCGCCAGCCTGGCATTTGCGCTGCTCGCCGCGGTTCCGGTATTGGCGCAGGCGGCGTCGCCTGGCGTCGCGGCGCCCGAAAGCGCGACGCCGTCGCCTGTGCTCGACACTGGCGCGGCGCAGGATGAGATCGTCGTCACCGGCACCGTCCGCCCCGAGCGCAAGCTCGACACCAGCCTGTCGGTCAGCAGCGTCACCGCGGCGACGATCGCGCAGATCAACCCGCAAAGCGCGGCCGACCTGATCCGCTTCATCCCCGGCATCCGGTCGGAGGCGTCGGGCGGCGAGGGCAACGCCAACATCTCGGTGCGCGGGCTGCCCGTCGCCTCGGGCGGGGCCAAGTTCGTCCAGTTCCAGGAGGACGGCATCCCGGTGCTGACCTTCGGCGACATCGCGTTCGCCACCGCCGACACCTTCGTCAAGGCCGACACCAACATTGCCAGGGTCGAGGTCGTGCGCGGCGGCTCGGCGTCGACCGCGACCAGCAACGCGCCCGGCGCGATCATCAACTTCATCACCAAGACCGGCCAGACCGACGGCGGCTCGATCGGGCTGACCCGCGGCGTCGACTTCGACCGCACCCGGCTCGATGCCGACTTCGGCGGGCATCTCGGCACCGACTGGCGCTTCCACATCGGCGGCTTCTATCATTACGGCGAAGGTGCCAAGCGCATCGGGCTGACCGGCGAGAACGGCGGGCAGATCAAGGCCAACGTCACGCACGATTTCGAGAACGGCTTCATCCGCTTCGACCTGAAGTTCCTCGACGACCGCGCGCCGGTCTATCTGCCGGTCCCGGCCGTGATCCGCCGGAGCGGGGCGAACGCGACGTACGGATCGATCCCCGGCTTCGACCTGCGCTCGGGCGCGTTGCAGTCGCCGCAGCTGCAGCAGCTGCTGTCGCTCGATCACAACGGCAACCGCGTCACCGACAACGTCTCCGACGGCTACCGCAGCGTCAGCAAGGCGTTCGGCGGCGAAGCCTCGTTCGATCTCGGCAGCGGCATCAAGATGGACGACAAGTTCCGCTATGCGATCAACTCGGGCAAGTTCGTCGGGCCGTATCCGGCGAACGTCGATTTCGCGCAGAACATCGCCAACGGCATCGGTGGCGCAGGTGCGAGGGTCACCTACGCCACCGGCCCGAACGCCGGGCAGCCGTATGCCGGCGTCGCGGTTAATACCGTGCTGTTCGACGTGACGCTCAACAATTTCGATACCTTCACCAACGACCTGACGCTCGCCAAGGACTTCGACGGCGGCGACTATGGCCATGGCACGCTGACCTTCGGCTATATGAAGTCGGGCCAGCACATCGGCATGGACTGGCATTGGCAGGATTACCTGATCACCGCGCAGGACCGCGGCAACGCCCAGCGCCTGAACGTCACCAGCGCCGGCGGCATCCTGCAGACCGAGAACGGCCTCGTCGCCTATGACGCACGCGCCTTCGGCGACTGCTGCGTGCGCAACTACGACGTGCAATATTCGATCGACGCGCCGTGGGTGAACCTCAACTGGAAGGCGTTCGGCTTCACCCTCGACGGTAGCCTGCGCTACGATATCCAGAGCGCCCGCGGCACCTATCAGGAAGCGGCCGGCAACGGCAGCCCGATCGACGTCAACCAGAACGGCAGCCTGTCGGTCCCCGAGCAGCTGGTCAAGACGGTCACCAGCGGTCTGCCGCAGGCGGTGCGCTACACCAAGCGCTATCTGTCCTACTCGGTCGGCGCGAACTACGAGTTCACCCCCGAGCTGGCGGTGTTCGGCCGCGCCAGCCGCGGCGCGCGCTTCAACGCCGACCGCGTGCTGCCCGCCGACGCGTCGGGCAATGTCGCATCGTTCGCGGCGCTGAACTTCGCCTCGCAGCAGGAGATCGGTGCGAAGTTCGCCGTCCCGCATTTCTCCGGAGCGGTCACCGGCTTCCATACTACTACGGCGGAGTTCGGCACCGACATCAACGCCAACGGCGGCGGGCTGTTCGTGTTCTCGAGGCGCTACCGCGCCTACGGCGTCGAGCTCGAAGGTTCGGTCAACTACGGCGTCTTCAACCTGTACGGCGGGCTGACCTATACCGATGCCAAGATCACCGGCGACGGCCAGAACGGCGCGACCGACGTCGGCAATATCCCGCAGCGGCAGGCGAAGTGGGTGTATCAGCTGCGCCCGACCGCGAGCTTCGGCCCGCTCGACGTCGGTGCGACGCTGACCGGCACCTCGGGCTCGTACACCGACAGCAGCAACACGCTGCGCCAGCCGGCGTTCAACATCGTCGGGCTTTTCGGCGAATATGCCGTGCTCAAGCGGCTGCACGTCAACGCCCACGTCGACAACCTGTTCAACGTCGTCGGGATTACCGAGGTCGACCAGAACCCGAACGCCTCGGGACTGGGCGCGGCGCGGTCGATCCTTGGACGGCTGGTTTCTGTTGGGGCGCGGTTCGACTTTTAGTCGAATCGATCCAGAAATGGCCCTAAGCCCGCTCATCCCGAGCGAAGTCGAGGGACGCACAATCTCCGGGCAGGTCCCTCGACTTCGCTCGGGATGAGCGGGTGAATAGGGCGATCGCAGCTATAATCAGATGCGACCGCCTTCGTTCACGTCTGCCTACAGGATGAACTTCGACAAGTCCGTGTTCCGCGCGATATCCCCGAGCTGCGCTTCGACGTAAGCGCCGTCGACGACCACCGTCTCGCCGCGCCGGTCGCTGGCGTCGAAGCTGACCGCTTCGAGCAGCTTCTCGCAGATCGTCTGGAGCCGCCGTGCGCCGATGTTCTCGACGGCGTCGTTGACCTGCGCCGCGGTCGCCGCGATCGCCTCGATGCCGCCGGGCGTGAAGCTCAGCGACACGCCCTCGGTCGCCAGCAGCGCGGTATACTGGCGGATCAGCGACGCCTCGGTCTCGGTCAGGATGCGGACGAAATCGTCCTTGGTCAGCCCCTTCAGCTCGACGCGGATCGGCAGGCGGCCCTGCAGCTCGGGCAGCAGGTCGCTCGGCTTCGACACCGAGAACGCGCCGCTCGCGATGAACAGCACATGGTCGGTCTTGACCGGGCCGTACTTGGTCGCGACCGTGGTGCCCTCGATCAGCGGCAGCAGGTCGCGCTGGACGCCCTCGCGGCTGACCGAGCCGCCGCGGACGTCGCTGACCGCGATCTTGTCGATCTCGTCGAGGAAGACGATGCCGTTCTGCTCGGCGGAGCGCACCGCCTCGCGGTTGATGTCGTCGCTGTCGAGCCGCTTGTCGCTTTCCTCGGCGAGCAGCACCTCCCACGCCGCCTCGACCGGCATCTTGCGGCGCCTGGTCTTGCCGCCGCCCATCGCCTTGCCGAGCATCTCGGAGATGTTGATCATCTGCGGCTGGCCGGGAATCTCGAACGAGGCCGACGGGCTGTCCTCGACCTCGATCTCGATCTCGCGGCCCTTTAAATGGCCGTCGCGGAAGCGGGCGCGGAACGCGGCGCGGGTCGCCTCGCTGGCATCCTTGCCGACCAGCACGTCGAGCAGGCGCGCTTCGGCGGCGGCTTCCGCTGCGTCCTTGACGCCGGCGCGGCGATTGGCGCGGACCAGTCGGATCGACTCCTCGACGAGGTCGCGGATGATCGAGTCGACATCGCGGCCGACATAGCCGACCTCGGTGAACTTGGTCGCCTCGATCTTGAGGAACGGCGCGTCGGCGAGCTTTGCCAGGCGCCGGCTGATCTCGGTCTTGCCGCAGCCCGTCGGCCCGATCATCAGGATGTTCTTCGGGTTGACCTCGTCGCGCAGGTCGTCGCCGAGCTGCTGCCGCCGCCAGCGGTTGCGGAGTGCGACGGCGACCGCGCGCTTGGCATCGATCTGGCCGACAATATAACGGTCGAGCGCCGCGACGACTTCGCGCGGGGTCAGCGCCGCCCCGGTCTCGGCTTCGGCTATGGGCAAAGTGACGTTCATCCGATGGTTTCCACGGTCAGATTGGTGTTGGTATAGACGCAGATGTCGGCCGCCACCTGCATGGCGCGGCGCGCGATGGCTTCGGCGTCATGGCTGCTGTCGGCCAGCGCGCGCGCGGCGGCGAGCGCATAGTTGCCGCCCGAGCCGATCGAGGCGATGCCGTCGGCCGGTTCTAGCACGTCGCCGGTGCCGGTCAGGATCAGCGTGACGTCCTTGTCGGCGACTATCATCATCGCCTCCAGCCGCCGCAGATAGCGGTCGGTGCGCCAGTCCTTCGCCAGCTCGACGGCAGCGCGCGTCAGCTGGCCGGGGAAGCGCTCGAGCTTGGCCTCCAGCCGCTCGAACAGCGTGAACGCGTCGGCGGTCGCGCCGGCGAACCCGGCGATGACGTCGCCGCCGCTGCCGAGCCGCCGCACCTTCTTGGCATTGGCCTTCATCACGGTCTGGCCCATCGTCACCTGGCCGTCACCGGCGATGACGACGCGGCCATCCTTGCGCACGGCGACGATCGTCGTGCCGTGCCAGTCGGGGAAATCCGCCATGTTCGCTTTCATCGAGAGGGAGTGTTGATCCCAATGTAGGAAAGCGCCGCGGTGATGGAAGGGGTGCGGCCGGAGGGGCTGGCGGGCTGGCGGAAGGCGAATCGAAGTTTAGTCGCTACAACAATTAAAGCTGAATATCCTGAACGGGTTAAGTGAAATCTTTACGCGCTATTTCCAACAGCTTCGAAGGCAATCTCGTAGATGGAGCCCCACCCCGATCCTCCCCGC
>JANOOK010000117.1:0-36576 GCA_031421275.1 Sphingomonadaceae bacterium | reverse complement strand
AGCAGCGCGCCCAGATTGCGCGGCAGCGGCCAGATGTGGCGGAGGTGGATGTGGCTGACGTCGAGCCCCTTGGCGCGGGCGCGCTGCACGCCCTTGCGGATCGGGCCGTAGGTCGAGCCCCAGCCGACGAGCACGAGCTTGCCGCCGGCCGCGCCGAGCTCGATCGACTGCTCGGGGATGTGGTCGGCGATGCCCGCGACCTTGTGCTGCCGCGCGTCGGTCATTCGCTGGTGGTTGTCGCCCTCGTAGTTGATGTGGCCGGTGCCGAAGCCCTTTTCGATGCCGCCGATGCGGTGCATCAGGCCCGGCGTTCCCGGCTTGATCCACGGCCGCTTGAGCGAGCCCGCTTCCCGCAGATACGGCTTGACCTTGCCGTCCGCCGGCAGCGCGGTCTCGAACACCGCCGGGAACGGCGTGTAGTTGTCCATGTCGGGGACCAGCCACGGCTCGGCGGCATTGGCGATATAGCCGTCCGACAGCACCATCACCGGAGTCATGAACTGCGTCGCGATCCGGCACGCCTCGATCGCCACCTCGAAGCAGTCGCTGGGCGAGCGCGACGCCAGCACAACCAGCGGCGCGTCGCCGTTACGGCCGTAGACCGCCTGATAAAGGTCGCTCTGCTCGGTCTTGGTCGGGAGTCCTGTGGAAGGCCCGCCGCGCTGCGAGTTGACGATGACCAAAGGCAGCTCGGTGATGATCGCCAAGCCCATCGCCTCGCCCTTGAGCGCGATCCCCGGCCCGCTCGACGAGGTCACGCCGAGCTGACCGGCATAGCTCGCGCCGATCGCCGAGCAGATCGCCGCGATCTCGTCCTCGGCCTGGAAAGTGGTGACGCCGAACTCCTTGAACTTCGCCAGCGCGTGCAGGATCGGCGACGCGGGCGTGATCGGGTACGACCCGAAAAACATCGGCAGCCCGGCGAGCTTTGCCCCCGCGACCAGCCCGAGCGCGAGGCTCTCGCCGCCGGTGACGGTGCGGTAGAAGCCTGGCGCGCTGGTTGCAGGGTCGATCTTGAACTGCTTGAGCGGACCGCCGAGTTCGGCAGTCTCCCCGTACGCATGGCCGGCGTTGAGCGCCGCGATGTTCGCGTCGGCAAGGATCGGGTTCTTCGCGAACTTGGTCTTCAACCACGCGATCAGCGGCTCGCGGTCGCGGTCGAACATCCACAGCGCCAGCCCCAGCGTCCACATGTTCTTGCAGCGGAGCGCTTCCTTGTTGCCCAGCCCGAACGGCTTGACCGCCTCCAGCGTCAACTTCGAGATGTCGAACGCCAGTACCTGCCAGCGGCCGAGGCTGCCGTCATCGATCGGGCTGATCTCGTAACCGGCCTTGGCGAGATTGCGCGGTGTGAACTCACCGGTGTCGGCGATCACCAGCCCGCCCAGGCGGAGGTCGTCGACGTTGGTCTTCAGCGCCGCCGGGTTCATCGCGACGAGCACGTCGGGCTGGTCGCCCGCGGTATCGATGTCGATCGAGCCGAAGTTGATCTGAAACGCCGAAACGCCGAACGTCGTGCCTTGCGGGGCGCGGATTTCGGCGGGAAAATCGGGGAAGGTCGAGAAGTCCTCGCCGGAAAGTGCCGTCGACAATGTGAACTGGCCGCCGGTCAGCTGCATCCCGTCGCCGCTGTCGCCGGCAAAGCGCACGACGACCGCATCGGCCTGGGTTTTCGCATGGTCAACGGTATCTTCGGTGTCGAACACAGTCTTTAACGCCGTCGCCATCAGTCGTCCCGCATGTCGCCAAGGCGGCGGGGATACTCCCGCGCGGGCCGGCGGGCAAAGAAGATTTTACTATGCGGCGACCAAGGCAAAGGCGTCCGCTGCGGCCTTGATGCTGCGCGCATGGCGCATCGCGACTGCTGCGACGTCGTTGCCGTAGCCGCCGCCGAGCGTCGTTGCGAGCGGAATACCCCGGTCGGTACAGGCACCAACGACAAACCGGTCGCGCGCGGCGATCCCGTCATCGGTCAGCGCCAGTCGTCCCAGCCGGTCGTCGATGTGCGGATCGACCCCCGACTGGTACAGCACCAGCTGCGGCCGGTACCGGTCGAGCAGCGGCGGCAGTTCGGCGGCGAGCACGGCCAGATACGCCGCATCGCCCATGCCGTCGGGCAGCTCGACATCGCGCGTCGACTGCGTCTTGCGGACGGGGAAATTCTTCGCCGCATGCATCGAGAAGGTGATCGCGTCCACCCGCCCGGCGAAGATCGCCGCGGTACCGTCGCCCTGATGGACGTCGAGGTCGGCGATCAACAGCCGCGCGACGTGGCCTTCGCCGAGCAGCCGCGCTGCCGCGACGGCGAGGTCGTTGAACACGCAGTAGCCGGCACCGGCATCGGCCAGCGCATGGTGGCTGCCACCCGCGGTGTTGACCGCGAAGCCTTGACGCAACGCCAGCCGCGCCGCGAGATAGGTGCCCCCCATCACGCGGCGCGAGCGCAGGGTCACCTCGGGCGTCACCGGAAAGCCGATCCGCCGGGTCTGCTCGCGGCTGAGCGCGTCGTCGAATACCGCCGCGACATAGTGGCTATCGTGCACCGCCTCGATCGCGACGCGCGGCATCGGCGCGGGCATGTGCAGCCGGTATTCGACCCCAAGCTCGGCAAGCGCCGGCAGCAGCAGGCCGTATTTGCTCATCGGGAAGCGGTTGCCCGGCGGCAGCGGCGCGACATACTCGCGGTGGTGGACGAGCGCGAACACCGGCTTGCTTTGCGCCCGAGGAATGGCGCTTGCCAATGCGGCAAACCCGCTTAACGTGCGCTTAGTATTTGTTGCTTTGCCGCCAGAGTGACATGCGCCGCTTGGGCGCGCCACGTCAGGGGAAGCTATCATGAGAATTAAGCTACTTGGGGCGGCCTGCGCCGCCGCGCTCGTCTGCCTCGCCGCACCGGCAGCGGCGCAGAGCGACTCGCACTACACGCCGGGTCCGCTGTGGTATATGTCCGCCGTGCACGTCGAAGACGGTCAGTTCGAGAATTACATGGATTGGCTGTCGAACCAGTTCCGCAAGGAGCACGAGTTCGGCATCAAGGAAGGCGTCGAGCTCAGCTACCACGTGCTCGCGGTCAACCAGAAGCGCGCCGGTGATCCCGACCTGTACCTGGTCTTCACCTCGAAGGATTACATGACCACCGCGCAGCAGCTTGCCTATGAGAAGAAGCTTAACGCGATGATGAACGAGGACCGCCGGGTCAGCGAGGCCAATGCCGCCAAGCGCGGCCCGATGCGCAAGATCATCAGCACCATGGAATTACAAGAACTCGTGCTGAAGTAACGTTCGCTCCCGCGGCGAGCACCTGTCGCAGGGTGATCGCCGCGGGCGACGGCTGTGGCCGCTCGCTACTCGCCCGGCGCGCGCTCGCGCAGTGCGTCGAGCCGCTGATGATACACTCTCGCGACGCAATCATCCGAGTTGCACCGGGCTCGCAGGTTGAGGAAATCGACCTGGTCGCGATCGATCGCCTTGTGCCGTTCGAGATTGACGTTGGCGGTCGAGCGATAGAATTTCTCCGACACTTGCCGGTCGAGTGAAGACAGCTCGGAATTGGCGCAGATCGCCTTGTTCACCGCAGCGATCGCCCGGCGGCAGTTGAAGCTCGGACGGAAGTTGCGCCCGGGCAGCGCCACCGCCTTGGCGGGATGCATCCAGCGTGCGCTTACGTTCCGGAATGCTGCTGGCCGCAGACCGGTCCTCGCTGCACCGGCAAGCTTTACCGGTAATCGCCGCGTCGCGATCGCGGTCGCTGCCCGGCCTTTTGGCGCGATACGTCGCGGCATAATAACGGCCGCGCTTTGGAGCGAGGCAGCCTTGGTTATCGCATATTTCGGGGAGCGATGCTGGAGTATAGCGGGCGGCATGGCGGCGGTATCGCGGGCTGGAGCGTTCGCTACGCCGCTGGCGAGCGGCGCGGACGTGACCGTATTCGATGGTGCCGGCGCAGCTGGACGGGCAGTCGCGGGCACAACCGCAACTGCCGGCAAGTCAGCCGATGCAGCACGCGTCGCCGAGGGAGCTATCGTCCGTACCGGCGATGTCTCGGAATGCAGCACCCAGCCGAGCGCCCCGGCACCAACCATCGCCAAGCTGACGGCAGCTACGAGCGCCGTTGGCTGCCCTATGGCGAACCGCGGTGACCTCCTCATGCGCGGTGAGGCCGCATTCACCGCTGCAACAGCAGCTCCCGACAACAAGGGCGACTGCTGCCGATAGCGGCGCGAGACAGGCTCCGCGCCGCGATCCGGCTTGCGATAACGGGCAGATTCTTCAACCCTGGGCACAATCGGCTCGGGCGCTACGACCGGACGAAGCATCGGCTCGACGTCGTCGGTCGCAGGGCGGCGATCGCGTGCCGGCCGCGCTGCCAAGGGGCCGGCGTCATGCAGCCGCAGCTCCTCGGCGCGCTGACGCCGCCAGTCCTCGCTACCGGACATTGTCGTGCCTCACGATGTCGACCACAGTCGCTATCTCTCCAAATCTTCGATGCCAGAACGAACCAGCCGCGCCGAGGTTGCCGTCTGCACCGGGCAGCCCTTGGCGGCGACGCCGGCCTGTCGCTATGGTCCGCTGGCGGGATAACCTGGAGTGAACCGAATGGCCTATGTCCGACCCGATGTGCAGAACCTGCTCGCCATGCTTGCCGCGGTGCCCGGCCCGCAAATGCACGAGGTCGATCCGGTAACGGCGCGCGCGATGATGCGCCAAATGGGGCAATTGACCGAGTTGCCGCGCGGGGAGATCGCCCACGTCGTCGATTTCACGATCCCGAGCCCGCATGGTCATGCCATTCCAGCGCGCGCTTACAGCGATGCGGTCAGCTCCGCAGCCGGCCCGGTGCTGGTCTATTATCACGGCGGCGGTTGGGTCATCGGCGACCTCGAGACGCACGATGCGCTGTGCGCCGAGATCGCCCGCACGCTAGCGATGACTGTCGTCAGCATCGACTACCGCCTCGCCCCCGAGCACCCTTTTCCAGCCGCGACCGACGATTGCCTTGCGGCGACGCGCTGGCTTGCCGAGACCCCGCTGGCTGTCGGGCATATCGTTACCGGGCTGATCCCGGCAGGCGACAGCGCCGGCGGTAACCTTGCCGCTGTGGTCACCCAGCAACTGCACGGCAAACTGGCGGTGCCGATCCTGGCGCAGTGGCTGATTTATCCGGGAACCGACATGACGGCGGGCGGCGGCTCGATGGTCGAATTCGCCGAGGGCTACCTGCTCACCTTCAAAGGGATGGAATGGTTTAGCCGCCACTATATGGGCGAAGCGGCCGATCTGTCGCACGCCCACGCCTCACCATACCATGCCGACACGCTGGCCGGATTGCCGCCGGCGTTGGTGTTCACCTGCGGGCTCGACCCGATCCGCGACCAGGGCCGCGCGTATGCGGCGAAGCTGATCGAGCACGGCATTCCTACGAGATTTCGCGAGGCCGCGGGCCAGATCCACGGCTGCTTCACGCTGCGTGGTGCTATCCCGAGCACGCAGGGTGACCTTCACGGATGCCTCGCCGACCTCAAAGCGATGGTCGCCGAAGCCGTCGCTGCGTTGCCTGCGGGACAACGTCAGGCGGCCGCATGATCGCCGCCGCTTTCGCCAGCGAGCACCCGTCGGGGCTGCCCTATCGTCCCGGCGTTGGCATCATGCTGCTCAACGCCGACAACCAAATTTTCGTCGGCCAGCGGCTCGATTCGAAGGTCGAAGCGTGGCAGATGCCACAAGGCGGGATCGACCCCGGCGAGGAGCCGCTCGACACCGCCTTCCGCGAACTCGCCGAGGAGACCGGCATCACCAAGGCGGCGCTATTGGCCGAGTCGCGCGACTGGCTGAGCTACGACCTGCCGCCTGAACTGATCGGCGTGTTGTGGAAGGGGCGTTATGCTGGCCAGCGCCAGAAGTGGTTCGCCATGCGCTTCACCGGCAGCGAGACCGACATCGACATCGCCACCGCACATCCCGAGTTCCGCGCCTGGCGCTGGTCGACAACGGCGGAACTCGGTGAGTTGATCGTGCCGTTCAAGCGCGAGTTGTATGCTGCGGTGCTGGCTGAGTTCGCGGAGCTGCTGATCTGACCAGCCTAGGTTCCCCTCGTGAAGTTTGACTGAGAGACCGTCTGATGTCCTTGCTTTTCGTTCTTGCTGCCGGCGTGACCGCGCTCGCCTCGCCCGAGAAGGTCGACGCCGACCTTCGCTGCATGGTCGCCTCCGAATTGCTGTTTGCGCGAGCACCAACCGCTAACGCCGCGCAGGAAATCAAAGGCATCATCTTATATTTTCTGGGACGTATCGAAGTCGAAGTGGCCGAAGCCGACCTACCCCGGCGGCTGTCCAACGTTCTGAGGGCAACGCCGGGCGGCGCGTGGCAGGACGAGTCGAAGCGATGCTTTGCTGAACTCGAACAGGCGGGACAGCGGCTCAAAACAATGGGGGCGTTGGCCAAGGCACAGGGTCAATAGGCGCGCATTGCTGTCGGCGCTTAGACGTGTACGCCGTCAACCCACGCTTACCGGGCAGGTCGCAAAACCCTCGCTCACATCGATGAAATCAATCCCTGCCCGCCCGGCCAGCTTGCGCCGCAGTCGCTTCGAATGCCTGATCTGATCGGTCAGAAAGTTGCGGTCTGCCGCCGTCCCGCCGCTCAGCCAGTGCGCCGTCGTGCCGAGCCTCTCGATCAACGTCCCCACACTGCTCTCGGGATAACCGAGGTAGAACGCATGCATCGCGGCGTCATCCGCCGCGATGCGCCGCCACGCGCGGGGCTCGACCCAGCCGCCTTCGATTATAACGCACCCGCCGTCTTCCACGATCTCAGCAACGACTGCTGGCGCGAGCCTCGCCATAACGCGGCGGCTGCGCTTGACGCCGCCGTGCGTCCTCGACGCATGCAAACCGTTGTAGATCCAGTCGAGCTTGATCAGGTTAAAACTCGGCAGCGACGCCGCCAGACCTGCGGCGAACACCGACTTGCCGCTGCCGCTGGCACCGCCGATGTAGATGACGCGCTTGTCCCGAAGCGCGTCGAGCCCGATCAAATCAGCCCGGCCAAGGGACTGCTCGGGTCGGCATAGCGGCGCTTCGGCATCCGTCCCGACCGGTAGGCGAGCCGCCCGCTCTCGACCGCCAGCCTCATCGCGCGCGCCATCAGCACCGGGTCCTTCGCCTCGGCGATCGCGGTGTTCATCAGCACGCCGTCGCAGCCGAGTTCCATCGCCACCGCGGCGTCGGACGCGGTGCCGACCCCGGCGTCGACGAGCACCGGCACCTTCGCGCCCTCGACGATCAGCCGGATCATGACGGGATTCTGCAGGCCGAGCCCCGAGCCGATCGGCGCACCGAGCGGCATGATCGCACAGGCACCAAGTTCTTCCAGCCGCTTGGCGGCGATCGGGTCGTCGGCGCAATAGACCATGACCTCGAAGCCGTCCTTGACCAGCACCTCGGTCGCGCGCAGCGTTTCGGCCATGTCGGGGTATAAGGTGCGCGCCTCCCCGAGCACCTCGAGCTTGACGAGGTTCCAGCCGCCAGCCTCGCGCGCCAACCGCAGCGTGCGGACCGCGTCGTCGCCGGTGAAGCAGCCCGCGGTGTTGGGCAGATAGGTGTAGCGCTTGGGGTCGATGAAGTCGGTGAGCATCGGGGCATTGCGGTCGGTGACGTTGACCCGCCGCACCGCGACGGTGACGATCTCCGCCCCCGAGGCAACGACCGCGGCGGCGTTCTGCGCATAGTCCTTGTACTTGCCGGTGCCGACGATCAGCCGCGAGCTGAAGCGGCGGCCCGCGACGGTCCAGCCGTCATCGGGAGCCTGCACGTCGCCGCCGCCGACGAAGTGCACGACTTCGAGGTTATCGCCCGGGGCGAGCGCAGCATGCGCGAACGTCGAGCGGGGCACGATGCTGCGGTTGCGCTCGACCGCGACCTTCGCGGCATCGAGGTCGAGCTCGGCGAGCAGCGCGGCGATGGTCGCGCCGGTGGCAATGCGGCGCGGGTCGCCGTTCAGGGTGATTTCGATGCGGTCAGTCATGGATACCATATAGAGCCGCGGCGGGGGGCCTTTCTAGCCCTCTCCCGTCCTGACTGGAGAGGGTTGGGTGAGGGACTTGCTTGCTTTCTGCCCGTGTGACGTAACAAGGAAGCAAGTCCCTCACCCAACCCTCTCCCGTGAGCACGGGAGAGGGAGCAGGAAGCACCAGCCATGTCTCTCGTCTTCGTCCTCAACGGACCCAACCTCAACCTGCTTGGGACCCGCGAGCCCGACGTGTACGGCCATGACACGCTCGACGACATCGCGGTGCGGCTCGAAGACCACGCCGCGACACTCGGCCTGACCATCGACCTGCGCCAGTCGAACCACGAGGGACACCTGATCGACTGGCTGCACGAGGCTGCCAGCCGGGGTGCGAAAGGCGTGATCCTCAACGCCGGCGGGCTGACGCATACCTCGGTGGCGCTGCACGATGCGTGTCGGTCGATTGCGACGCCGGTGATCGAGGTCCATCTGTCGAACCCGGCGGCGCGCGAAAGCTTTCGTCACCACAGCTTCGTCGCGCCCGCCACGCGCGGCTCGATCACCGGGCTGGGCGCGCTAGGCTATGTGCTCGCGCTGGACGCGATTGCGGCATTCTGACACTAGGACGGCTGCATATGGTTTTGAGGGTCCAGAATGGACGATAACGAAGCTGGCGCGATGCGGGTCGATACCGCTTTGGTTCGCGAACTGGCCGAACTGCTCGACAGCACACGGCTGACCGAGATCGAAGTCCAGGACGGCGAGCGCCGCATCCGGGTCGTCCGCAAGGTGACGGTAGCGGCCACAGCTGCACCGGCCATTCCTGCAGCGCCGGTGCCGATGGCGAGCGCTGCTCCCGCCTTGCCGGGCACCGCTCCGTCCGACAACCTGCTCAAGCACCCCGGCCTCGTGCGCTCGCCGATCGTCGGTACCGCTTACTTGACGCCCGAGCCGAGCGCGCCGAACTTCGTCGCGGTCGGCGACGCGGTGCTGGCGGGTGCAACGCTGCTGATCATCGAGGCGATGAAGGTGATGAACCCGATCACCGCACCCAAGGCCGGACGGGTGGTCAGCATCCTGATCGGCAACGAGCAGCCGGTCGAATATGACGAGCCGTTGATTGTCATCGAATGACGGCGACGTTGACGGGCATCCAAGCGATAGCCGCATGACGATCCGCAAGATCCTGATCGCCAACCGCGGCGAGATCGCACTGCGCATCCACCGCGCCTGTCGCGAAATGGGGATCCGCACCGTCGCGGTGCACTCGACCGCCGATGCCGACGCGATGCACGTCCGGCTGGCCGACGAGGCGATCTGCATCGGACCGCCGTCGGCGACCGACAGCTATCTCAATATCCCCAACATCATCTCGGCGGCCGAGATCGCCCAGGCCGATGCGATCCATCCGGGCTATGGTTTCCTCAGCGAGAACGCGCGCTTCGCCGACATCGTCGAGGAGCACAATATCATCTGGATCGGACCGTCGCCCGACCATATCCGGCGCATGGGCGACAAGGTCGAGGCGAAGCGCACCGCCGCCGGGCTCGGACTGCCCTTGGTGCCGGGCAGTGACGGTCCAGTGGCGAGCGTCGCCGAGGCGCAGGCGGTCGCTGCCGAGATCGGCTATCCCGTGCTGATCAAGGCGGCGAGCGGCGGCGGCGGGCGTGGCATGAAGGTGATTCCCGATGCGGCGTCGCTCGGCGGGTTGATGGCGCAGGCGAAAGCCGAGGCGAAGGCGGCGTTCGGCGACGACACCGTCTATATCGAGAAATATCTGAGCGAGCCGCGGCACATCGAATATCAGGTGTTCGGCGACGGCCAAGGCGGCGCGATCCACCTCGGCGAGCGCGACTGCTCGCTGCAGCGCCGCCACCAAAAAGTCCTCGAGGAAGCCCCCTCGCCCGCGTTGACGCCGCAGGTTCGGGCCGAAATGGGCGAGATCGTGCGGGTGGCCGTGGCGAAGCTCGGCTACCGCGGCGCGGGGACGATGGAGTTCCTGTACGAGGACGGGAAGTTCTACTTCATCGAGATGAATACCCGGCTGCAGGTCGAGCATCCGGTGACCGAGGCGATTACCGGCCTCGATCTCGTGCGCGAGCAGATCCGCGTGGCGAGTGGGTTCCCCTTATCGGTGACGCAGGATCAGGTCCGCCTCGAAGGCCATGCGATCGAGTGCCGGATCAACGCCGAAGACCCCGCCAGCTTCGCGCCGTCGCCGGGGCGGGTCACCGACTATCTCGCTCCTGGCGGGCTCGACGTGCGCGTCGACAGCGCCCTCTACGCCGGCTACCGCATCCCGCCTTACTACGACAGCCTCGTCGCCAAGCTCATCGTCCACGGCGCGACGCGGCACGACGCGCTCCGCCGGATGGCACGGGCGTTGGAGGAATATGTCATTCTCGGGGTCAAGACGACGATCCCCCTGCATCAGGCGCTGATCGACGATCCCGAGTTCGCGGCGGGCGATTATTCGATCAAATGGCTCGAGCGTTGGCTGGCCAAGCGGGCGACAGCGGTGTCTCAAGCATGACGACGCTGTCACGGCGGCGCTTCATCGAGGCGGGCGCGGTACTGGCGACGGTCGCGCCGCTGTCGGGCCTCGACGCCAAAGCTACGCCGGATCTCGACGCGACGGCACAGGCGGCTGCGATCGATGACGGCTCGACTACTGCGGCAGCGTTGGTCGAGCAGGCGATCGTGCGGCTCGACCGGGCCAATCCGATGATCAACGCCGCACGCCCGAACTACGATCGTGCCCGTGCTGCAGCGGCGGCGCACCCGACCGGGTCGTTGGCGGGCGTCCCGACGTTGATCAAGGATAATACCGAGCAGGCCGGGCTGATCTGGACCGGCGGCAGCCGGGTGTTGCGAAATCGCGTCGGCGTCACCGATGCGCCGATCGTCGCTGCGATGGCGCACGCCGGGCTGATCTCGATCGGGCGCTCGACCTGCCCCGAGTTCGCGCTATCGCCGACATCGGAGGCGCTGCTGACCGGGCCGACGCGCAACCCGTGGCGGCTCGACCGGTCGAGCGGCGGCTCGTCGGGCGGCTCGGGAGCGGCGGTTGCCGCGGGCGTCGTCGCCATCGCGCACGGTAACGACGGTGGCGGCTCGATCCGCATCCCGGCGTCGTGCTGCGGGCTGGTCGGGCTCAAGCCGTCGCGGGCGCGGATGAGGGGTGACAATCACGCGCGCAAGGTCACCGACTTCGGCGTCCAGGGCTGCCTGACGCGTACCGTGCGCGATACCGCGGCGTTCGTCGCCGCGTGTGAAGCGACAAGTGATACGGCTTTTCCTATGCTCGGGCTCGTCACCGGTCCGAGCCGCCGACGGCTGAAGATCGGCGCGATGCGCGCGTCGGCGCTCGGCGTCGAACCGCACCCCGAGGTCGCGGCGGTCTTCGAGACGAGCCGCCGCTTGCTGCACAAGGTCGGACACCAGCTCGTCGACGCGCCGCCGGTGTTCGACGGTGAGGCGGTGACCAGCGCCTTCGAGACGATGTGGAGCAGCGGCGTCACGGCGCGGCTCAAGGTCGCCAGCGACGCGATCGGCCGCGCGCTGACTGCCAAGGATGTCGAGCCGCTGACGTTCAGCTGGGCGGCCTATGGGGCTCGCTGGACCGACGCCGATGTCACGAAGGCCGTCGCTGCGCTGCAGCTGCTTGAACGCCAATATACGGCGCAGTTCGATAACTACGACGTGTTGATGACGCCGACGCTCGGCGAACCGCCGGTGACGATCGGGATGCTGTCGCCGTTGCACAGCTACGAGTCGCTGCACGATCCGGTGCGCCGCTACGTGCCCTACACGCCGATCGAAAACGCCGCGGGAGCACCCGCCATCAGTCTGCCGATGGGGTTCAGCCGCGATGGGCTGCCGATCGGCATGCAGTTCACGACGCGCCCCGGCGGCGAGCGCGTGCTGCTCGAGCTGGCTTACGAACTCGAGCACATCGTCGGCTGGCACCGCCGCCGGCCGCCCTTATGGGTGGGGTGAGGCTGACCCCCGAGCTGCTGCTGCGCGCTTATGCTCTCGGGGTATTCCCGATGGCCGAGAACGCGCATACCGACGACGTGTTCTGGGTCGAGCCCAAGATTCGCGGCGTGCTGCCGCTCGACGGCTTTCACCTGCCGCGCAGCCTGGCGCGGGTGCTCAAGGCCGAGCGCTTCGAGATCACCGCCGACCGCGCCTTTGCCGCTGTCATGGCGGGTTGCGCCGAGCCGGTCGCTACCCGGCCCGACAGCTGGATCAACCCGGCGATCGTCGCGGGCTACACCGCGCTGCACGCGCAGGGCAACGCGCACTCGGTCGAATGCTGGGCCGACGGGGTGCTGGTGGGCGGGCTGTACGGGGTCAAGCTCGGCGCGGCGTTCTTCGGCGAGAGCATGTTCACCCGCGTCCGCGACGCGTCGAAGGTGGCGCTCGCCGCGCTGGTCGCCCGGCTCAGGGTCGGCGGCTTCACCTTGCTCGACACGCAGTTCCTGACCGATCACCTCGCGCGGTTCGGGACGGTCGAGATCCCGCGGCGCGTCTACAAGGCGCGGCTGGCGTCGGCGGTATCGGGCTCCGGCGACTTCGCTGCCCTCGACCGCTTGGGTTTGTGCGCTGCGCCGTGCTTGTCGTCGGCGGCGACGATCGTCCCTGGCCCGGTGCCGGGGAAGCTCATCGTGCAGCTCCTGAGCCAGACGTCGTAGAGCGGGTCGGCGAGCGGGTTGAGCGACGGGCTCTCGGCGAACATCCAGCCCGAGAACACCCGCCTGCCAGCCGGTATGATCCCGCCCTGCGCAGTGCGCGGCTGGACCACCGCCTCGTCGATCTGCAGGAACGCGGCGGTCTGCCTCGCTTCCCACGGCGGCGCGGTCTCGCAGGTGCGCACGCGGATGGTCAGCCCGCCGAAGCTCACGGCATTGCCGGGCTTGACCTCGAACTGCTGCGTCTGGCCGTTGCGCTTGTTGAGCGCCGCGATCACGGCGACTCGCTCGGACACGGGAGTGGTGCCGGTTACCGGCGGCGCGGCAGCCGGTGGCGGAACGCCCGGCCGGGTCGATGGCAGCGCGGAAATTGGCGATGTCGCGGGGACCGCGACGGTGGCCCCCGCCAGCGCCAGGGCAATCAGGATCACGGCTTGGCCGTTGCCGGCAACCCGGCTGCTGGACTGGAAGCCGGAGCAGCTGCTGCCCCCCCCGATGAGGCGCTGCCGGTCTTGTTGATGAACGACCCGACCAGCCCCATCAAATCCTGCGCGCCCTGCGTGTCGACGATCTCGGCTCCCGGCTTGAGCATCGTCGTGTCGCCGCCGGGGATCAGCGAGATGTAATTGCCGCCGAGCAGCCCTTCCGAGGTGATCGCCGCGCTGGTATCGGTCGGTAGCTTGACGTTGTTCGCGACCGACAGCTTCATCACCGCCTGAAACGACGCCGGATCGAGCTGCTGCGCTGTCACTGTACCGACCTTGATCCCCGAAATCCGCACATCGGTGCCGACCGTCACCCCGGTCGAGTTCGGGAAGCGCGCCGACAGCTGATAGCCCCCGCCCGCGCCGCCACGCTCGGTCCGCTGATAGGTGAACTGGACGAACCACACCGCCACGGCCAGCACCAGCAAGCCGATCAGCGACTCGATGACGTTCTGCTTGAACAGCGCGCGCATTACTGGTCGGGGCTCCACGCTTCGTAATCACCGGTCGTCCGGGCCCGCTGCGTGGTCACCGCGAGGCTGCCCGACGGCGCGTGCGCGGCGCGCGTACCGGTCAGGTTGGGCACCCACGGCTTCTCCCAGATGCGCGGCTTCAACGGGCGTTCGAGCGGCGTCGTGTCGACGGTCTTGTGCAGCCAGAGATGCCATTCGGGCGGGATGCGGCTCGCCTCGGGAATACCGTTGTAAGTCACCCAACGGCGCTCACCGCCTTTAGTTTGCGCTCCCGACCTCGAGATGTAGTAAATGTTACCCTGATCGTCGCGACCGACTTCGCGGCCGAAGCGGCGGGTGAACAGCTGCGTGCCGAACGTCGGCGCATTCCACCAGCTGAAGATATTCGAGAACAAGCCCATGCGCCGCGTTCAACCCGAAACCGCCGCGTCACGCAAGCGCCGCGCTGTCTCAGCGGGTCAGCGTATAGCCGACCTTGTCGCCAACTCGCAGTCCGATGTGCGCGGCTTCGCCGGCGTTGAGCTCGAGCACCGCACTGACCGTGCCGCCCGAGTCGATGATCTCGCGCGAGTACGGCTTGGCATCTGCGCCGATGCTCAGGACGCGGTGGTCGGGCGCGATGAAGATCAAATCGAGCGGCAGCACGGTGTTTACCATCCAGAAGGTCGCCGGCTTGGGCGGATCGAACGAGAAGATCATGCCGTGGCGACGTGACATCGTTTTCCGGAACATCAGCCCGCGCTCCTGCTCGAGCGGCGTCGCGGCAACCTCGACGCGGTAACGCTGAACCTTGCCGTGCGCGGTCAATGTCAGCGGAACCGACCGCAGCGTCGGATTGGCGACGAGTTTTGGCGTCGTGTTGACCGCCTGCGCCGCAAGCGGGAGCGGCTGTGCGGACAGCCGCGGGGCCAGCGATGTTGCAGCGACGACGATCGCGGTCGCTACCAGCCTCGATAACATCGAACGCCCGGTCACCGACGCATACTCACACCGCGATCCCTTCGATCACCACCGCCAGCGGCCCCTTCGCGCCGGCGGCGACCCGCGCCCGCAGCATCTGGCCAGGTAACAACTCCTCCAGCCCGGCGCTGCGGACACTTTCCATATGCACGAAAATATCTTGGTCGACACCCTCGCGGACGACGAAGCCATAGCCTTTCAGCCGATTGAACCATTTGACCGAGACCGGCTCGAACGGTCCTGCCATGTCGAGCAATTCGGCCGGATCGATCTTCGCGATGGCGCGCTGCATCGCGGTTTCGGGGTCGGGACCAGTCGCCGTGGTCACGTCGAGTTCGATAATGGTCAGCGCCTGCCGCCCGCGGCCGCGTTCGATCACCATGCACACCACGCGCGCACCTTCGGGCAGGGTCCGCCGGCCAAGCTCCCGCACGACGGTGAAATGGACCAGCACATCGGGACTCGCATCGCTCGGCACGATGAACCCATAGCCACGCACGGCGTCGAACCATTTGACGCGGCCTGACAACCGAACGGCGAGTTGCGATTCCGTATCAGCAGGTACCACGGCTGGCTCGGTCACCATCCCCGTCCGAACTAGCACTTCTTCCACCCTAGCCAAACCGGCATACTTGCCCCACGCAACTGCAAATAAAGCATTACGGTCCGTAGCACAAACGAAACGGCTACGAAACGATGTTGTTGCACATCGCATTGTCACGTTAAAGGACCGCTCGGGAGCTATCCTTGAAGGAGTGAGCGCGTGGAGAGCAGCGATCGGCGAGGCATTCCGCCACTTATTTGGGGAGCGCTTCTCATCGTCTGTCTCGCCTTGCTGCTGTTCTGGCAACTGCGCCCGTGAGCGACGATCTCGACCGCGTGCTTCGTGCGGTGCACGGCTGGCATGCCGCCGGGCATGGCGTGGCCCTCGCAACCGTGATCGAGACCTGGGGCTCGGCCCCGCGCCGGGTCGGCAGCCATCTCGCGATCCGTGACGACGGGTTGTTCGAGGGCTCGGTCAGCGGCGGCTGCGTCGAGGCCGACGTCATCACCGAGGCGGCCGAACTGATCCCGGCGCGCGGGCAGAAGCGGCTCGACTACGGCGTCGCCGACGCGGCCGCATGGGAAGTCGGGCTGGCGTGCGGCGGCAGGATTTCGGTGCTGGTCCAGACGGTTGATAACGCGCATTTCCCGCCCGAACTGATCGAGCTGTTGATCGAGGCGCGCACCGCCGGGCGAGCGCTGACGCTGACGACCAACTTGCGCGACGGGACGACGGCAGCCGTCGCGGGCACCGTCGACCCGACCGCAGCTGCCGCCAGCCCTGACCTCGCCGCTGCAAGTGAAGCCTTTGTCCAAAGCTACGCGCCGCCGCTACGGCTCGCGGTGATCGGTGCGGTGCATATTGCACAGTCGCTCATCCCGATCACGAAGCTGCTCGGCTATACGCCGCTGGTGATCGACCCGCGCGGGCTGTTCGCTGCTGACGCCCGCTTCGACGGTATCGCACTCGACGACGGCTGGCCGGACGAGGCGTTGGCGCGCTGGCAACCCAATGCCGCGAGCGCCGTGGTGGCGCTGACGCACGACCCCAAGCTCGACGACGTGGCGCTTGCCGCGGCGCTGCGCTCGCCGGCGTTCTACATCGCCGCGCTCGGTTCGCGGAAGAACCATGCGGCCCGGCTCGACCGGCTGCGCGCACTCGGACTGAGCGATGTCGAACGGGTACGCGGTCCCGCCGGGCTCGACATCGGTGCCGCCGGGCCGAGCGAGATCGCGCTGTCGATCGCGGCGCAAATGGTTGCCGCCTGGCGAGGCAAAGCTTGATCTTCGCCACCGTTGCGGTGGGCGATGCCGAGGATGGACTACTGGCGCATTCGGTGCTCGTGGCGGGCGACCGCTGGAACAAGGGCCGCCGGCTCAGCGCTGCCGACATCGCCGCCGCGACAGCGGCCGGGCTGACGCTGCTGACCGTGGCTCGACTTGATCAGGATGACGTCGACGAGGCCGACGCCGCTGCCGCGCTGGCAACGGCGCTTACGGGAAGCGGTATCGTCGCACTCGCCGCAGCGCACGGCCGCGCCAACCTCGCCGCGCTCCACGACGGGGTATTCAGGGTCGATGGCGCGCTCGTCGCGGCGCTCAACCGCATCGACGAGAGCATTACGCTGGCAACGCTCGCACCATTTGCGCGAGTTTGGGCCGGCGAGATCGTCGCGACGGTCAAGATCATCCCCTATGCCGTCAGCGGGACCAGGTTGGCCGAGGCAATCGACGTTGCGAGCCCGGCGATGAGCGCGTCCGACCCGGCGTCTGCGCCGCGATCGACGCCGTTGGCGGTCGTCGCGTTCGGTCCTCGGCGCGTCGCACTGATCCAGACGCAGCTCCCTGGTGTCAGCGCCAAGGCTATGGCGCGCACCGTCGCGGTGACGGCGGCACGGATCGCGGCGCTCGGCGGCACGCTGATCGACGGCGGCAGCTGTGCGCATACGGTCGACGCGCTCGGCGGCGTACTGGCAGCGCTGCTCCGCCCCGACCGGTCCGGCACGCGCTGCGACATCATCCTGATCGCCGGTGCCTCGGCCCCCGCCGACCGACACGATGTCGTCCCCGCCGCCATCGTTGCCGCGGGCGGGCACATCGAGCGGCTCGGCATGCCGGTCGACCCGGGCAATCTGCTGTGCCTCGGCAGCCTCGACAGTCGCGCCGTCATCGGACTGCCCGGGTGCGCGCGCAGCCCCAAGCGCAACGGCTTCGACTGGGTGCTCGAGCGCCTGTGCGCCGGACTGGCGGTGACCAGCGCCGATATCGCGGCGATGGGCGTCGGCGGGCTGCTGCCCGAGGCCGAGCGCCCGCAGCCGCGCGCCGTCGCCGTGGTTTCCACCGGACCGGTCATGCCCATCGTGCTCGCTGCCGGACGCTCGTCGCGGATGGGCGACAGCAACAAGTTGCTAGCCGATCTCGGCGGACGGCCGCTGGTGACGCACATCGTCGAGCAATTGGCGGCCGCCGGACTGCCCACACCGATCGTCGTGCTCGGCAACCGCGCCGACGAGGTGCGTGCTGCGATCGATCGACAGACGGCAGGCCAGCGCGCCGCAGGCGAGCACGTGCCGGCCAGCAAACCATCCGCTCACTTCGTCGCGGCTGCCGACTTCGCCGATGGGCTCAGCGCCTCGCTGCGCGCCGGTGTCGCCGCATTGCCGTCGAACTGCGGCGCGGCACTGGTCTGCCTCGGCGATATGCCGCGCATCGGCGCCACCACGCTGCGCGCGCTCGCTGCTGCCGCCGCCAGCGCCACCGCCACCGCCGAAGTCATCGCCGTGCCCGTTTGGGCGGGCAAGCGCGGTAACCCGGTACTCTGGGGCCGCGCGCACTTCGCCGCGTTGTCGCGGCTGCAGGGCGACGTCGGCGGCAAGTCGCTGCTGTCCGAACAGGCGCACCACGTCATCGAAGTCGCCGCGAGCGACGACGGCGTGCTCACCGACGTCGATACGCCCGAGGCGCTGGCGGCGATGCGGGCGACGCTGAACTGATGCGGCTCGTCGTCACCCAGCACGGCCATCCGGAAGGGCGCGGAAGGCGAATCGAAGTTTAGCCGCTGCAACAAACATTGCTCAATCTTCTGAGAGACTTACGAGCCCGATGAAGTCGCTAAGTCCTACAGTTTCAACGACTTCGTTCCGGACCGCAGCGCACGAGGAGCGTTGCAGCGTCGAACGCGGGGCGAGAACAGCTGGCCATCCCTCATTGATAGCCATATGGGCTCGAAAGTCAACCTATCAGAACGTGATCCTCGTCACCGCAACGTCGCCAGCCAGTCGATCACCGCGCTTTCGAGCGCGATGCGGCTGTCGGACCAGCTGTGGTCGGTGGCGACGTGCTGCGCCGTGATCCGCGTGCCGCCGGCGGCCCGGACTCCGGCAACCAGCCGGTCGCCGTCCCCGGCGAGGCCATCGTCGGCGGTCAGCACCAGCAACGGGCGCGTCGCCAGCCCGGCGGCAGCGTTCCCGACAGCGAAGGCGGCATGATTGGCCAGCAGCTCGTCCGCCATCGCCTCGGGCGATGTTTGCGCCAGCGTTTCGGCGTTGTCCGCCGCCAGCTTGATCAGCTCGGCGCGCGGCAGCCCGCGCAGATGGCCCATGTCGGCCATCGAAAACAGCGCGACGCCGCTGACTTTCGGGTCGCGCGCGCCGGTCAGCGCCGCGACCCAGCCGCCCATGCTGTGCCCGGCGATGGCGATGCGCGCCGGATCGACGCCGAGCTTTGCCGCGTTCGCCGGGGCGCGCAGATAGGCCAGCACCGCCGCCGCATCCGCCGGGTTGTGCGCGAAGGCGAATGCGCCGGGGCTGCCCCAGCTGCCGCGGTAATTGAACGTCACCGTGTTCCACCCGGCGCGGCGCACCGCCTGCGCGAGGTCGAGGTTCTTTTCGTTGCCCGGCCAGCCATGACAGATCACCAGCGTCGGATGCGGCCCGGCCCCGGCGGCGAGATAGGCGACCCCGTCGATCTCGACCCCGCCGCTCGGCACATGCAGCACCGCCATCCGCGCCGGATGCGCGGCGTCATGCGGCGGATCGGTGAAGACCGCCAGCGGCGTAGCGGATGCCGGCAAAGCGCAGAAAAACAGCGCAGCGGTCGTGACGACCCGAAGTATCGGTATCGGCCTCACCATTACGCTCTCCTTGCGCCTTCACTTTTCCGATCCACCCTCACGGTGTCAAGCCCGCGCTGGCGAATTCAGACCCGGCGCATCAGGAAGTGTACACAGTATCGAGCAAGATAATCACAGTCTGACTTTGGCGCCGACATAGAAAGAGCGACCGATGGCGCTGACCGGGTAAGCAAAACCGGCGGCGATGTCGGGCTGCTGGTCGGCGACGTTGTTGACGCCGCCATAGATGTTCAATTGCTTGTCGACGTCGTAGCTGATCTGGACATCATGCTCCCAGCGCTCCTTGAACATGATATATCGCGGATCGTAGTTGGGATGGGCGAGCTGCTCGATCTGCGTATACCGTTCGGTCTTGCCCTGCCACGCGAGGCGATAGTTGAGCGTCAACGGCCCGCGGATGTAGGCGATGTCGACGTTCCCGCTATAGTCAGGGCGGTAAGTGCGGTTGCGCTGCTGTTCGGGCTTGCCGCCGACCGTCGCGAGGAAGGTCAGATCGTTCAGATACCCGCCCGACAGCCGGAAATCGAGGCTGCCGAAGTTCTTCGGCAGCCTGAGCAGGTACGCCGAACTGATCTCCAGTCCCGATGTCGTGAACGCGGCGACGTTGAGCGTCTGCGTCTTGTATGAATTGATGAAGCCGGTCGTCGGCGACCGGGTGAAGCTGTTGCAGAAGACGTTCGCCAGCGTCGGCTGATCGACGCAGAGCTTGAACACCTCGTTGACGTCGGGCGTGATGATCGCGTTCGTCAGCTTGATGTTGTACCAGTCCGCTGTGAACGAGAAGCCCGACAGGAAGGTCGGGCGCAGCACGATGCCCGCGGTCCAGGTCTTTGCGGTTTCGGCCTTCAGGTTGGGATTGCCACCCGATTGCCCCGGCTGGCTGGTGCTCTGCTTGGGGTCGGTCGCCGGGCTGAATGCCGCGATCTGCGCCGGCGACAGCCCGAGTGCCTTCAGCGTCGCGGTGCAGTTCGCAGCGCGGTAGGTCGTGCCCTCGGGGAGGAAGCTGGGGTCGCAGGGATCGTTCAGGAAGGTCTGCACCCCCTGCAGCGGGCTGAACAGTTCGGTGATGTTCGGTGCCCGTACCGCACGCGACAGCGTCGCCCGGAACGTGATGTCGCGGAACGGCGAATAGGTCCCGTCGACCTTCCACGTCGTCGTGTTGCCGATCGTCGAATAATTCGAATACCGGACGGCTCCGCCGAACGACAGGTCCTCGACGAAGCGAACGTGCGAGAGCAGCGGGACGTTGACCTCGCCGTAGCCTTCCTTGACGTCGAACTGGCCGCCGCTGGGTTGCGTCTGGTTGCCGCCGTCGAAGAAGCCGCCCTGGGCGAATGCCGACGGCGTCGAAGCGGTCTTCTCCTTGCGGTACTCGCCGCCGACGGCGAAGCGCACGGGGCCGCCCGGCAGGCTGAACAGGAAGCCGAGATCGCCCCGGACCGATCCCGACACGACATGCTGCTCGCTGTAGGCGCGGGTGGTGTCGCTGACGAAGGCGAAGTCATGTCCGGCCTGCGTCGTGACGCCGTAGCCGAGAAGGTTGACCGGCGAGCACTGGCCGGGCTTGAAGCTCAGCGGCGCACCGGAAACCAGCGCACCGGTGATGCTCAGAACGCCGGCATAGTTGTTCGGGTCGATGACCGTCTCACCCGGCAGGTTGATGCGGCAGGTGGGCTGTCCGGTGACCGGATCGGCCACCGCATCGACCGCCGCATAATATCGGTCGGTCACTCTCGCGTTGCCCGAGGTCACCACCGACGACGAGCGCCCATAAACATAGGACACGTCATAATGCAGGTTGGCACTATGGTCGCCTTCGCTCAGCGTGCCGTTGAAGCCTAGAACGGCACGATAGGTATCGCGCTTGGCCGTCCGGTTATTGACGCCGAGATCGAAATTGTCGCGACTGACCAGGGCCCCGATCGGAGCCGCCGCGCCGAAGCGCTGCTTCAAATAGTAATTGTCGGGTGCCAGCAACGTAAAAAAGTCGAATGAAGGCTGTACGAGCGTGAAGGCATTGATGCGAACGAACTTGCCTTCGGCATAGAAATTCACCGCCGGGCTGAACTCATAATGTGCGAGGATGTTGACGTTGTTGCGATTGAGCTGCGGCTCGATATCACCGAAGTAACCGGCCGTCGGTGTATTCGAGGTGCTGTTATACGCGCGGCCGCCGCTGCCGGGGAGCTGAATACCGCGATCATACGGCCTGCCGTTACCGTCGAAGTTCGGCACGAACTGGAACTCGGTCTTGCCCGAATCGGGATTGAAGACGCCGATGTCGACGGCCCCGTTCGGCGCACTGTCGGACCAACTGACGTTGGTATAAATCTTGTCGTAAGGCAGCTTCAGGTTGTTCGTGCCGTTCACCGTCGGATTGTCGGCATTGCGTATCAGTTGCAGATTGTACGCGGCTTCGCCCAGGTAACTGCGATCGTGCTGATTGAGCCGGGCCGACCGGTTATATTCGTAAGCGACGGTGATATTGCCGCGGCCGCCCGCGAAGTTATGGCCGAACACGACCGAGCCGAACTGATTGCCGGCATCGCCGCGACCGGAGATGCCCAGCTGACCATGCGCCAGCAGCCCCTCGAAATTGCGCTTCAGCCGAAAGTTGACCACACCGGTGACGCCGTCGGCACCATAGATTGCCGAGACCCCGCCGGTTAAGATGTCGACACCCTCGATCAGGTCGACCGGGATCGTGTTGATGTCGACCGAATTCTCGCCCGATAGCGCGTTGACGTGCCGCCGCCCGTCGATCAGCACCAGTGTCCGCTGCGATCCGAGGTTGCGCAGGTCGAGGACCGACGTCCCGACATTGCCGGCACCCGAGGAACCGCCATAGTTCTGTGAATTCGATCCGGCGTTGGCCCCGTTGGTCAGCGAACCGACCAGCGCCGGGGAATCGACGAGCAACGACGTAACGTCGGTCTTTCCCGACCGCTGGATCAGCACCGACGAGACCGAGGTGACCGGGTTCGAGAACTCGATCTCCGGCCGCGCGATACGCGATCCCGTGACGATGATCTCCTCCACGCCGACCGTTGCGTCATCGGTCTTCGCAACCGCTTGGGCGATCGCTGCGCTCGATCCAAACGCAAGGATGAGCGTCGATACCGTTGCCAGAAAACGATGCTTCGTTGTGCAAGTCACGTTCAAGCCCCCACCCGATTGCCTTATCGGACGATGTCCGATGCCTGCAGCTTGCCGGACTGATGGTGAAAAGCAAGCTTTCGCGGCACCGCAGCAAACTCTGAAAGAAACTGTTGCGTTTGGATGACAGTCGGTAACATCGTGCGACGCGAAATCAAATTTGCAGGGGCACATTTTGAAAGAGCTGGTCTTCCTTACCGCGGCGATGTGGACCGCTCTGGCGGGAGCGGCTCCGGCCCCGCACTTCATGGGTCCCGAGGATATTGCCCGCTTGCACGCGGTCGGCGATCCGCAGGTCGATCCGTCCGGAACCTGGGTCGCCTATACGGTCGCCGGCACCGATGCAGTCGCCGACAAGACGATCACGCATGTGTGGATGAGCCGCTGGGACGGCGGCGGCAGCGTGCAGCTCACATCGCGACCGAAGGAGAGCGAGACGACGCCGCGATGGAGTCCCGATGGCCGCTGGATCGCGTTCATCTCGTCGCGAGCCGATGACCTCGAAGACGATGCGCTATGGCTGCTCGACCGTCGCGGCGGTGAAGCCCGCAAGCTGCAAGGGATCACGGGCTCGGTCGCGGACGTCGTCTGGTCCCCCGACAGCACGACGCTGGCGCTGATCGTCGGCGATCCCGATCCCGATCGTAAAGCCAACGCCGCCGCCAGTGCGGCGCTGCCGGCGGCGGCCAAACCGGGGACCGCCGCGCCGCCGACGACGAGCCCCGACGACGCGCCGCCGCCCAGTGACAGCAGCAAGCCGGACGACAAGAAACCCCAGCCGATCGTGATCGACCGCTTCCAGTTCAAGCAGGATATCGACGGTTACCGGCGCACCCAGCGCAAGCGGCTTTGGCGCTACGATCTCGCGACCAGCCGCGCAACCCGGCTGACGACCGGCGATTATGACGAGGCTTTACCCGCATTTGCGCCGGACGGTCGAACGATCGCGTTCGTCTCCAAGCACGGGAGCGATCCCGACCGGACCTACAATTGGGGCATCTTCACCGTTGCCGCCGGCGCGACCGCTGCCGAACCGCACGCGGTGACGACGTTCGAGGGCGACAACGCCGATCCCGACTGGGAGTCCTATCCCGCGTGGAGCCCCGACGGTCGTTCGATCGCCTATCTCCAGGGCGGGCCGGTCAAGCTGTTCAGCTACGGCGTCCGCACGCTTGCGGTCATTGCAGCAACCGGCGGAGCACCGCATATCCTGACGACGTCGCTCGACCGCAATGTCTCGAACCCGAGTTGGACCGCGAACGGGCGCGCCCTCCGCTTCCGCGTCGAAGACGACGGTGTCGAGCGCATCGCCGAGGTGGCCATCAGCGGCGGTGCGCTGCGCCCGGTTATCGGCGGGGCGCGCGTGTTCAGCGCCTTTGCGCCTGGACCGAAAGGCCATGACGCGGTGCTGATGACCGACCCCGCGCATCCGGCCGAGGTCCATGCGCTCGACCGCGGCCACGTGCGCGCGCTCAGCCATCAGAACGACGACTGGCTGAAGACGGTGACGCTCGGCGCTGTCGCCCGAACCCGGCTGCGCTCCAGGGATGCAACCGAGGTCCACGGCTTCGTCGTCACGCCGCCGGGAGCGGCATCGGCCAAACCTTACCCGCTGGTATTGTTCAATCACGGCGGTCCACAAGCGCAGTTCGACCTCAGCTTCAACGCCAATTGGCAAATCCTCGCCGGTGCCGGTTACATCGTCGTCTCATCCAACCCGCGCGGTTCGACCGGTCGCGGGCAGATGTTTGCAGCGGCACTTTACGCCGACTGGGGCGGGCCGGCGGTTCCCGATGCGCTCGCCGCCGTCGACGACGCGGTGGCGCGTGGCCTCGCCGACCCGGGCCGGCTGTTCGTCGGCGGCTGGAGCTACGGCGGCATGTTGACCAATTATCTAATCGCGTCCGACACACGGTTCAAAGCGGCGGTCAGCGGTGCCTCGATCGCCAACGTCTTCGCCGGTTACGGCACCGATCAGTATATCCGCGATTACGAAGTCGAGCTTGGTCGGCCGTGGGAGAACGCTGCGGCCTGGGCGCGGGTCAGCTATCCGTTCTACCACAACGACCGGGTCACGACCCCGACATTGTTCATGGCCGGCGACAAAGACTTCAACGTGCCGTTGCTCAACAGCGAACAGATGTATCAGGCGCTGCGGAGCCGCGGGATCGATACTCGCCTGATCATCTACCCCGGGCAGTTCCACGGCCTGACCCGCCCGAGCTTTCTCAAAGACCGGATGCAGCGCTGGCTGGCGTGGTATGCGGCACATGGCGGCGTATCCAACGTGCTATGAAGCCGTCGTTCAGCAGCGTCGCCCCCATCGCGGCGGTGACGCGAAATCACATGTGGATCGGTGAGAGCCGGTCGCGATGCCAAGCGCCAGCAACCGGCTTGAGCAGCGTTGCGCGCCCAGTTGCGCTGTCAGCTGCCATCCTCAAAGCCATCCTCGTCGTCGCCGACCACACCCGCCAGCACCCGGCGCACCACATCATACCCATGTCCGGCCCGAAGCATCGCGGCCACCTGCTTGCGGTGGCGGTCGGGGTCGGGCGGCGACCGGTCGTACGGTCCGAAGTGGCGGCGCGCGGCGAAGCGTTCGGCCGCCGCCTGCGGGTCGATGGTTTCGCCGAGCTCGGCTGCCAGCTCGCGCTGCAATCCGGCCGCGCCGAGGTCGGCGGTGACACGCCGCGGGCCGAAGCCGCGGCGGCTGAGGCCGCGCGTCCGCGCTTCGCCGAAGGCGCGGTCGTCGACATAGCCGAGGCTGGCAAGGCTCGCGACCAGCGCCTCGACACGGGCGGTGGCCGGCGGCGATGCGTCGCCGCTCCAGCCGCGCTCGTATAGCTTACGGTGGAGATAGCGGGCCAGCTTCGCTTCGGAGGTGGCGAAACGCTCGACATAGCGCAGCGCCAGCGCCCGCAGGCGCTCGGGATCGAGCGGCGGCGGCGGTGTCGGAGGGCCTTTACGCTGCTGTGCCACGTTGCTGCCACTATCGGGTCGGAATTTGAACGTGCGGCATCGACATAGGCGACGGCAAGCCCGGAATTTTGCGCGAGCGGCGTGGCCGGGCTACAGGACGAACGGCAGGGAGACGTAAGCTTGTTGCAGACGACCACCGCCGTACGGGCCCGGAGCACTTCGATGCCGACGCCGACGCTCGATGGCTTGCGGCGGCGTAGCGGCGACTTTGCGACGCTCGGCGAGGCGCTCGATTACGCCGCACGGGGGCAGCGCGGGCTTAATTTCTTCGATGCCCGGGCGGCGCTTGCCCGCGCCTACTCCTATGCCGAGTTGCGTAACGATGCGCTGGCGAACGCCGCGCGGCTGCTGGCGGCCGGGGTCAACCCCGGCGACCGCGTCGCGCTGATCGCCGAGACTTCGGCCGAGTTCGTCGCGCTGTTCTTCGGCGCGGTCTATGCCGGCGCGCTGCCGACGCCGCTGCCGCTGCCGACCTCGTTCGGCGGCCGCGACGCTTACATCGAGCAGATCCGCACGCAATTGCTAAGCTGCAGCCCGGCGCTGGTGCTGTCGCCGCCGGGCTTGTTCCCGCTGGTCGCAGCGGCCGGATCGGGGCTGTGCGACGCGCTCGACTGGGATGGGTTCGAGGCGCTGCCGATGTCGAGCGACGCGCTTCCCACCGCCAAGCCCGGTGACATCGCCTACCTGCAATATTCGAGTGGCAGCACGCGTTTCCCGCACGGCGTCACCGTCACCCACCGCGCGCTGCTCGCCAATCTGTTCGGCCATGCGACCTGCACGCGGGTGCAGGACGACGACCGCGTCGTGTCGTGGCTGCCCTTCTATCACGACATGGGGCTGGTCGGCTGCCTGCTGTCGCCGCTCGCCACGCAGATGTCGGCGGACTATCTCGCCACCGATGATTTCGCGCGGCGGCCGCTGTCGTGGCTGACGCTGATCAGCCGCAACGAGGGGCACTCGCTGAGTTATTCGCCGACGTTCGGCTACGACATCTGTGCGCGGCGGATCAGCTCGTCGATCGACGTCGCCGCGCGCTTCGACCTGTCGCGCTGGCGGGTCGCGGGCAACGGTGCCGACATGATCCGCCCCGACGTCATGCAGGCGTTCACCGACGCATTCGCGCCTGCCGGGTTCGACCCCAAAGTATTCCTGCCGAGCTACGGGCTGGCGGAGGCGACGCTCGCGGTCAGCATGATGCCGCTGGGCGAGGGCATCGTCACCGACCTCGTCGACGAGCGCGTGCTGTCGGGCGAAGGCTACGCCGGGCTGGCGAGTAAGCCGTCATCGGCAGCGCGCTACCGCGCCGTCGTCAATTGCGGCAAGCCGCTGCCGGGGCTGGCGGTCGAAATCCGCGACGGCGATGTGACGCTCGACGAACGCCATATCGGGCGCATCTTCGTTCGCGGCGAAGGCATAATGGCGGGATATTTCGGCGACCCCGCGGCGACCGCGGCGGTGCTCGGCCCCGACGGCTGGCTCGACACCGGCGACATGGGGTATCTCGCCGGCGGCTATATCTACATCGTCGGCCGCGCCAAGGACATGATCATCGTCAACGGAAAGAACCATTGGCCGCAGGACATCGAGTGGGCGATCGAGCAGCTGCCGGGCTTCAAGGCGGGCGACATCGCGGCGTTCTCGATCACCACGCCGGGCGGCGAGGAAGCCCCCGCGGTGCTGGTCCAGTGCCGCACCTCGTGCCTCGCCGAACGCAGCGCGCTACGCGACGCGATCCGCGTCAAGGTCCGCGCGATCACCGGCATGAGCTGCGTCGTCGAGCTGGTGCCGCCGCGGACCTTGCCGCGCACGTCGAGCGGCAAGCTCAGCCGCTCGAAGGCGCGGAGTCAGTATTTGTCGGGTGAGATACAACCGTTCGAGATCGCGGCGTGACCTGCTCCCCCTCCCCGCCCGGGGAGGGGAAGCATCCAGACAGGCGCACGCTCACCCTCGCCGTCACCGGCGGCACCGGCTTCGTCGGCCGCCACCTTCTGCGCCTCGTCACCGGACTTGGCCACCACGTCCGTGCCCTGACCCGCTCGCCGCAGCCTGCACAGCCCGGCGTCAGCTGGATCAGCGGCACACTCGCCGACCCCGGCGCGCTCTGTGAAGGAGCCGATGCGGTGATCCACCTCGCGGGCGTCGTCAATGCTCGCACCCGCGCCGAGTTCGACGCCGGCAATGTCGCGGGCACCGCGGCGCTGCTCGCCGCCGCGAAGTCCGCAAGCGTTTGCCGCTTCGTCCATGTCTCCTCGCTCGCCGCGCGCGAGCCGGGGCTGTCGCTGTACGGCGCGAGCAAGGCGGCGGGCGAGGCGCTGGTCGAGGCGAGCGACCGCGACTGGATCATCGTCCGTCCACCCGGCGTCTATGGCCCCGGCGATACCGAGATGCTCCCATTCTACCGCATGATCGCGCGCGGTGTCGCGCTGCTGCCCGGCGACGGGCGGTTTTCGCTGATCGAGGTCGGCGACCTCGTGGCGGCGCTGCTGGCCGTGGCGGCGGCACCACTGTCGGGCATTTACGAAGTCGATGACGGCCACCCGGACGGTTACGCGCATGCCGAACTCGCGGCGATGATCGGTAGCGCGCTCGGCCGCCGGCCGCGGCTGGTCCGTCTCGGACCGCGCGGCATGCAGGTCGGGGCGTTGGTCCATACCCTATGGTCGCGCGCAGCAGGGCGCTTACCCAAGCTGAGCTTCGACCGCGCCCGCTATTTGCTGCATCCCGACTGGCTGGCGGGGACGGGTAAGCAGTTCCCGGCGACGCTCTGGCAGCCGCGCATCGCCGCTGCCGACGGCATCGCCGCGACTGCGGCATGGTACCGCGCGCAGGGCTGGCTGCGCTCCTAGCGCTGCTGGATCGGCTGCGGTCCCGGCGTAACGCCAGACAAGCGGCCCCGCTTTCACCATATTGTCTTGGCAACTCGACGACTTGCTACCTAGGACGCGTCGATGACCGATCGCCCCCTGATCTTCGCGCGCATCTGCGAGTTGATCGCCCCGCTCAATCGTAAGACGATCGCACTCGGTGAAACCACGAGCTTTGCCAATGACCTCGAAATGGATAGCCTGACCGTCATGGACCTGGTCGCCAACATCGAGGACGAGTGGGACATCGTGCTGCCCTTGAACCTGCTGCCCGAGCTCGAGACGATCGGGCAAGTCGCCGATGCTGTGGCGCGACTGACGACGAAGCAGCCCGCCAAATGACCGACCTGTTCAGCAAGTTCGACGCATTGATCGCCGAGCGCCACGACCTGCTCGAGACCGGCGTGCGCGATCCGTTCGCGATCGTCATGTCCGAGGTGCTGTCGCCGACCGAGGCGATCATCGACGGCAACCGCACGATCCTGCTCGGCACGTACAATTATATGGGCATGACCTTCGATCCCGACGTCATCGCGGCGGGCCAGGCGGCGCTGGCCAAGTTCGGCGCGGGCACCACCGGCAGCCGCGTCCTCAACGGCACCTATCAGGGCCACCGCGAGTGCGAGGACGCACTAAAGGATTATTACGACACCAAATACGCGATGGTGTTCTCGACCGGCTATCAGGCTAATCTTGGCATCATCTCGACGCTGGCGGGGCGCGGCGACTACATCATCCTCGATGCCGACAGCCACGCCTCGATCTACGATGGCTGCGCGCTCGGTAATGCCGACGTTGTCCGATTCCGGCACAATTCGGTCGACGACCTCGACAAGCGGCTGGGCCGGTTATCTGCAGATGCCGGCAAGCTGGTCGTGCTCGAAGGCGTTTATTCGATGCTCGGCGACATCGCGCCATTGGCCGCGCTGGTCGCCGTCGCCAAGCGCCACGGCGCGATGGTGCTCGTCGACGAGGCGCACGCGATGGGCTTCTTCGGCGACCACGGCCGCGGCGTCACCGAAGCCGCCGGCGTCGAGGACCAGGTCGATTTCATCATCGGCACCTTTTCGAAGTCGGTCGGCACCGTCGGGGGGTTTTGCGTCTCGAACCACCCGAAGTTCGAAATCCTGCGGCTGGTCTGCCGCCCGTACACCTTCACCGCATCGCTGCCGCCCGCCGTCGTTGCAAGTGCGGCGACCTCGATCCGCAAGCTGATGTTCAATCACAACAAGCGCGCACATCTGTGGGAAGCCACCCGACGGTTGCATGGGGGCTTGCGCGCGGCGGGCTTCGATCTGGCGACGAAGACGCCCGAGAGCGCGATCATCTCGGTATTGATGCCCGACCAGGAAACGACGGTGCGGATGTGGCAGGCGCTGCTCGAGAGCGGCGTCTACGTCAATATGTCGCGTCCGCCCGCGACGCCGATGGGGGTGTTCCTGCTGCGCTGCTCGCTGTGCGCCGAGCATACGGGCGCGCAGGTCGAGATCGTGCTGGCGCGGTTCAGCGAGGCGGCGCGCGCGGTGGGACTGCAGCTGGCAGTGGGGGCTTAGCTTCCAGCCATCTCCCGTTCTGACGGGAGAGGCTGTGTGAGGGTCTTACTTCTGCCGCTCCGGCCCGGTAGGGAGAAAGCCAAGACCCTCACCCAACCCGCTCCCGCAAGTGCAGGAGAGGGCTAGCGAAAGTGTCGCGTTGGCATTCCTTACCCGTTTCGACCGCTATCTTGCGCGTGCCATCATCGTGCCGCTGCTGTCGACGCTGACGATCGCGGCGATGCTGCTCCTGCTCGAAGAAATGTTACGGCTGTTCAATTTCGTCATGAACGAGGGCGGCCCGGTCTCGGTAGTCTGGAAGATGCTCGGCAATCTGCTGCCCGAATATCTCAGCCTCGGCATTCCGGTCGGCGTCATGCTCGGCGTGCTGCTCGCCTTCCGCCAGCTGGCGCTGTCGAGTGAGCTCGACGCGCTGCGCGCCGTCGGCGTCTCGTACACCCGCATGCTGCGGGTGCCGCTGCTGTTTGCGACGCTGTTCGCGGTGGTCAACTTCGGCGTTGTCGGCTTCCTGCAGCCGTACGCGCGCTACGCCTATGAAGCATTGCGCTTCGAACTGCGCTCGGGCGCGCTCGGGGCGAGCATCAAGGTCGGCGAGTTCGCCAGGCTTGGCAAGGGCACGACGCTGCGGGTCGAGGAAAGCCTCAACAAGGGCAGCGATCTGCGCGGCTTGTTCGTGCGCGCCGAAGGCAAGGCCGGTCAATCGGTGGCGGTCACCGCCGACCGCGGCACCTTTCTGTCGACCGACAACCCCGACGTCATCCTGCTGCGCCTGTTCAAGGGCACATTGGTCCATAACGAGACCGGCTTCGTTGCGCCGCGGGTACTGTCGTTCGATCAACACGATCTGCCGGTGAACCTCCCGGCGATGGGCAGCTTCCGCAAGCGTGGCGACGAGTATCTCGAGCTGACGTTGCCCGAGCTGGCGCATAACGGCGTCGCGCCCGGCGTCGATCCGGTCCAGCGCCGGATGAGCATTGCGTCGCTCAACCGCCGCATCGTCCAGTGCGTGGTGATGTGGCTGCTACCGTTCCTCGCGGTGGCATTGGCCGTGCCACCGAAGCGCTCGACCTCGGCGCTGGGGGTGTTCCTGTCCATCGGGATGCTCGTGACCTATCAGAAGATTACCGAGTACGGCGAGCGCATGGGCGGCATCGGGCGGCTCGATCCGGTGCTGGCGCAGTGGGTGCCGTTTGCGCTGCTCACCGGGCTCATCGGCTGGTTATACTACGTGCTCGCGTACACGCCCGGCGGGCAGCCGATCGGCGCGCTGGACCGCTGGTTCGGCCAGTTCGGAGCGTGGCTCGCCAAGCTATGGAAGCGCACCGGCGCTGCCGAACCCGCCGATTGGCACGTCCAGAACGACCCTGCGCACGTGCTCGCGGCCGAGTAAGCGGTTGCTGCCCAACCTGTTCCCGTCGCGCACGATCGCCTGGTACACCGCACGGCTGTTCCTGGTGCGCAGCTTTGCGTTCCTGATCGGGCTCGTCGTGATCCTCGAAACGCTCGACCTGCTCGGCGAGTCGAGCCGCATCCTCGCTGCGGGAAACACCGAAGCCGCGCTGTGGCATTATGTGTCGCTGCGGGTCCCCCAACTGATCGCCCTGTTCCTGCCATTCGCGGTGCTGCTGGCGACGCTGGTGACGCTGGCGACGCTGAACTCGAACAGCGAGGTGGTGATCTTCAAGTCGGCAGGGATCTCGGCGCACCAGATTCTCGCGCCACTGGTCATTGCCGCGCTCGGCATCGCGATGCTCAACTTTGGCATCAACGAGCGCTTCGGCGTGCGCGCGAACCGGACGCTGACGGCGTGGCAAGCGGCCAAGTACAAGCCGGTCGCCGCGAGCGGTGCCAGGATCACCGAGGGCTGGGCCCGGTCGGGGAACGACCTGTTCCATGCCGAGGTCGTCACGGGCAGCGGTGTCGCGACGCGTCTCACCGACGTGACGATCTACGAGCGCCGCGCCAACAAGTTGCTGCGCGTCGTCCGCGCCGTCGGCGCCCGGCCGGTCGACGGCGGCTGGGAACTCAGCGCCGCGCGGGTGTTCGATGTCGCGCGCGGCACCGAGTCGGCTGCCGCACCGCTGACGTTTCACAGCCGCATCGTTCCAGCCCAGTTCACCAGCGTGGCGGTCAATCCCAAGTTCGTGCCGTTCTGGAGGTTGCTGCCGATGATCGGCCAGCAACGCGATGCGGGAAAGCCGGTCGATAAGCTTATCGCCGCGGCAAACCACAAGATTGCCGGACCGCTGTCGGCGGCCCTGATGCCGCTGCTCGGTTCGGTCGCCGCCTTTGGACTGGCGCGTTCGGGCCGGCTCTTTATTCGCGCCGTGATCGGCATGCTGCTCGGCTTTGCGTTCTTCGTTGCCGACAATTTCATGGTGGCGATGGGCGACTTCGGCACCGTCCCACCGGTGCTCGCGGCGTGGTCGGCGTTCGGGCTGTTCTTCCTGATCGGCGAAGCGGTGCTGTTCCGCACCGAAGAATAAGTCCGGTTCAGCGCCGCCGTCGCGACTGGACGGTGCAGCGCGGTACAACTAAGTACGAAATTGAGCCGGACTTAGTGCCGCGCTCGGAGATACCATCGCATGCGCTCGAAGCTGCTGACGCTGTTTGCCACCGCTCTCGTCGTCGTCGCATGCGGCAAGAAGCAAGCCGGGGCGGGCGGCGCGCCCGGCCCGGGCGGACCCGGCGGCGGACCGCCGTCGGTCACTGTCGCGACCCCGATGGTCAAGCGGATCGTCGATTGGGACGAGTATAGCGGGCGTTTCGAGCCGGTCGACAGCGTCGACGTGCGCCCGCGCGTCTCGGGGTACATCCAGAAGATCGCCTTCCGCGACGGCCAGTTCGCGAGGCGGGGCCAGCTGCTGTTCGTCATCGACCCGCGGCCGTTTCAGGCGGTGCTGGCGCAGGCGCAGGCCGAGGAAGCTCGCGCCAAGGCTGCCGCGACCGTCGCGGGCACGGTATTCGCGCGCACCAAGACGCTGCTCGATGCCAAGGCGGTCAGCCAGGAAGAATATGAAACCGCGCGCTCGACGGTACAGCAGGCGCAGGCGGCGGTGGCCAGCGCCGCGGCGACAACGCAGGCGAAGCGGCTCGATGTCGACTTCACCCGCGTCACCGCCCCTGCGTCGGGACGGCTGTCCGACCGGCGGCTCAGCGTCGGCAATTACGTCACCAACGGCACGACGATCATGACGACGATCGTCTCGCTCGATCCGATCTATTTCGGCTTCACCGGTTCGGAAGCGCTCTATCTCAAATACCAGCGCGCCAATCGCGCGGGAACCCGGCCATCGTCGCGGGTCGCCGCCAATCCGGTCGACGTCAAGCTCGGGGACGAGGCCGACTACAACTGGCACGGCCGCATGGACTTCGTCGACAATGCGCTCGACCAGGGCTCGGGGACGATCCGCGGCCGCGCCGTGTTCCGCAATCCCGGCGGCATCCTGACTCCCGGCATGTTCGGCCGGATGCGGCTGCTCGGCTCGGGGTCGTACGATGGCCTGCTGATTCCCGAGGACGCCGTCGTCACCGACCAGACCCGCAAGACTGCGATGGTCATCGGCGCGGATAATGTCGCGACGCCGCATGTCGTCGAGCTGGGACCATTGGTCGACGGCTTGCGCGTCGTCCGCTCGGGGCTGCAGCCGACCGACCGCGTCATCATCGGCGGCGTCCAGCGTGCCCGGCCGGGAACGAAAGTCACCACCGTCGCCGGGCGTATCGTGCCGCCGGCACCCGGAACCGGTCCGCAGCCGCCCGAGCTGACCGAACCGCCCGCGGCCGCCGCAACTTCGGCAAGCAAGGCGCGCTAGATGCGCTTCTCGCATTTCTTCATCGATCGGCCGATTTTCGCGGGCGTGATCTCGGTGCTGATCGTGCTGATCGGCATCTTCGCCTATCCGGGCTTGCCGGTGGCGCAATATCCCGAGATCGCGCCGCCGACGATCGCGGTCACTGCCAGCTATCCCGGTGCCGCCGCCGAGGTGCTGGCGGACACCGTCGCGGCACCGCTCGAGCAGGAGATCAACGGCGTCGAGAACATGCTGTACATCACCTCGTCGTCGACGGGGAACGGAGCCACGACGATCAACGTCGTCTTCAAGCTCGGCACCAACCTCGATACCGCGCAGGTGCTGGTCCAGAACCGCGTCGCCTCGGCGCTGCCCCGGTTGCCGCAAGCGGTCCAGCAGCTCGGCGTGACGACGCGCAAGAACACCCCCGATATCCTGATGGCGGTGTTCGTCACCTCGCCCGACGGCAGCCACGATCTGCAGTATCTGTCGAACTATGCGGCGCTGCAGATCCGCGACAAGCTGCTGCGGCTGCAGGGCATCGGCGGGATCAATGTGTTCGGCGCGCGCGATTATGCCATGCGGGTGTGGATCGACCCCGAGAAGGCCGCGTCGCGCAGCCTGAACGCCTCCGAGATCGTCAATGCCCTGCGCGCGCAGAATGTCCAGGTGGCGGGCGGCAGCGTCGGGGCGCCGCCGTTCGCACGCGGCGGCTCGGGCTTCGAACTCAGCGTCCAGACCCAGGGCCGCCTGACCACCCCCGAACAGTTCGGCGAGATCGTCATCAAGGCCGATACGAACGGCGCGCTGACCCGCGTCAGCGACGTCGCGCGGGTCGAGATCGGCGCGCAGGATTACGGCACCAACGCTTACGTCAACGGCACGCCGGGGATCGGGCTCGGCATCTCGCAGCTGCCCGGCTCGAATGCGCTCGCTACCGCCAAGACGATCATCGCAGTGATGGAGGAGGCGAAGAAGACCTTCCCGCCCGGCGTGTCGTACAGCATCCCGTATAACCCGACCACCTACGTCCAGCAGTCGATCGACAGCGTCCAGGAGACGCTGATCGAAGCGGTCGGGCTGGTCGTGCTGGTCGTGCTGATCTTCCTGCAGACATGGCGCGCCGCGCTGATCCCGGTGCTGGCGATTCCGGTGTCGCTGATCGGCACGTTCGCGATCATGGCGGCGTTCGGCTACTCGCTCAACAACCTGTCGCTGTTCGGGCTGGTGCTGGCGATCGGCATCGTCGTCGACGACGCCATCGTCGTCGTCGAGAATGTCGAACGCGAGCTGCGCGGCGGGTTGTCGCCGCGCGATGCCGCCTATCGCACGATGGACGAGGTCGGCGGCGCACTGATCGCGATCGCACTGACGTTGTGCGCGGTATTCGTGCCGACGGCGTTCATCAGCGGCATCTCGGGACAGTTCTACAAGCAGTTCGCGCTGACGATCGCGTCCGCGACATTGATCTCGTGCCTCGTCTCGCTGACGCTGTCGCCGGCGCTCGCGGCGTTGCTGTTCAAGCCGCATATGGACGACGAGCAGCAGCCGCACGGGCTGTTCGCACCGTTGCAGCGCGCCGCCAACGGCTTCAATCACGGCTTCGCGTGGCTGTCGGACCGCTACGGGCGGATCACGGCGCGGACGATCCGCACGATCGGTATCGTGCTGATCGCCTATATCGTACTGCTCGGGATCGCCGGCTGGCGGTTCAGTGCGACGCCGGGGGGGTTCATCCCGGCGCAGGATCAGGGCTATCTGATCGGCGTCGTCCAGATGCCGCCGGGCTCGTCGCTCGAGCGCACGGACGCGGTGATGCGCGCCGCGGTGCAGTCCGGGCTGAAGGTCAAGGGCGTCAATCGCATCGTCTCGATCGCCGGGCTCGACGGTGCCAGCTTCTCGAACGCCCCCAACGCGGGGACGATGTTCCTCGCGCTCGACGACTTTCCAATGCGCAAAAAGAATCATCAGACCGGCGACTCGATCCTCGCCGCCGTCCGCAAGCAGTTCGGCAGGATCGACAGCGCCAACCTGCTCGTCATCGCACCGCCGCCGGTGCGCGGCATCGGAACGGGCGGCGGCTTCAAGATGATGGTGCAGGACCGCGGCAACAAAGGCCCGCAGGCGCTCGAAGCCGCCACGATCGGCATGATGATGGCGGCGAACCAGACGCCGGGCCTGACCTCGGTGTTCTCGCTGTTCAATACCGGGACGCCGCGCGTCTATGCCGATATAGACCGCGAGAAGGCGCAGCAGCTCGGCGTCACCCCCGACCAGGTATTCTCGACGCTACAGACGTATCTGGGCTCGAGCTACGTCAACGACTTCAACCTGTTCGGGCGCACCTTCCGCGTCACTGCGCAGGCCGATGCGCCGTTTCGCAGCTCGCCGGTCGACATCGTCAACCTGAAGACCCGTTCGGCGAGCGGCGCGATGGTGCCGCTCGGTTCGGTGGCGACGCTGAAGGACCAGTCGGGCCCGTACCGCGTGGTGCGGCACAATCTGTACCCGGCGGCCGAGCTGCAAGGGGACCATGTGCCGGGCTTCTCGTCGGGGCAGGCGCTGAGCGCGATGGAAGGGCTGGCGGCGAAACGCCTGCCCGCGGGCTTCAGCTACGAATGGACCGAGCTCGCCTATCAGGAGAAGACGCAGGGCAATACCGCCGCGGTAGTGTTCGCGCTGGCGGTGGTGTTCGTCTTCCTGCTGCTCGCGGCGCAATACGAATCGCTACTGCTGCCGCTGGCGGTGATCCTGATCGTGCCGATGTGCCTGCTGGCGGCGATCCTCGGCGTCAACCTGCGCGGCTTCGATAACAACATCCTGACCCAGATCGGGCTGGTCGTGCTGGTCGGGCTGGCGGCGAAGAACGCTATTCTGATCGTCGAATTCGCAAGGCAGGCCGAGGACGGCGGCATGGACCGGTTTGCCGCGGCCGA
>JANOOK010000116.1:0-2590 GCA_031421275.1 Sphingomonadaceae bacterium | reverse complement strand
CGGCATCGCGCGCCGCGCAGCCGTTCTCGTAAGCGCGGCCGTTGATGCGCTGGAACGGCGCGGCAATGTCGCCCGATGGCACCCAAACTTCTTCGCTCTGCGTGCCCAGCATCCACAGCACGTCACCGACCACGCCGATATTGATCAGTGGATCGGGGGAGCGCTCTTTCGAAGCAAATGACAGCGGATCGGGAAAGCTTTCGCCCGGTGCCATCCAGTAGAAACGGTTCGTCTTGGCGATCGTCAGCAGGAAGAAGCCGGAAATATAAGCAATGCTCGACACCGCCTCATAGCCTGTCGGCATCTTGACCGGCGTCAGCGTGATGCCATCGGTCGTGTATGCCGTCGTGCCGGAGACGATCATCGCCTTGGTCGCGCTGGCGACGATCTGGGCGCGTCCCGGATTGACATTCCCGATCTTCGTCACCGCGCCCGCAGTGGTGACGCGGAACAGCGTGCTGTCGATGACAACCAGGTAATCGTCGTTGAACGTGCCGAGCTGCTGCCACACTGCGTTGATTGCCTTGCCGGGCAGCGTCAGGAACGGGGCCAATCCCGGCCGCTGCAGGCGCACCTGCCCGTCGATAGTGTTGGTCGGATCGGCCTCGATGAACATATTACGCATCTGCAGATGCGGCAGTTGGCCATAACCGCGGAACTCTTCGCCGTTCCCAAGCGGCAGCGCGGGCATTAGAAGAAGTTGCCGCGGACGGTACGCTCCGGGCCATCCCAGCGGCAAACCATTGCCGAGCGGCCCTGTGCGGCCCCGCGGACGATCGAGGCGCTAGGCTCCTGCCCGTATTCGGGGGCCAGCCGTATCGCCAGCTCGCACATGATGCCTTCGCCGTAGCGGGTAGACAGCGGCGCTTGATCGCCGACGTCCATCGCCGCAAGGTCGGTCCACCGCGCCAACGCGGCGTCGTAGACATAGGTCCGCGTGTTGTAGTCCCGCGCGAGGTCGGCAGCCGTCACGACCGCACCGTCGCGCGGCGGGCGCTGGTTATTCCACGTCGGTGCGGTAACGATCGCAGGCGGCAGCCACCGCGCGCCATAGTCGTATCGCCACCACGTATCCTGCACCGTGATCGGCAGCGTGATGTTGATCGCCGCAAGGTTGTCCGTCACCATGCGCGCGCCTTCGGGTGCAACGAAGTCCGGCGTACCGCTTGGCACCGTGATCTCGCATTGCCTGCCGAACATACCGCTGCCGACCATTTCAAGGTACATCTGGCGCAATACTGCCAACGCATCCTCGCCTTCGCTGGCGGGAATGTCGGCACCCGAAGGGAGCGCGCCCAGTTTCCTGAGCGCGCCCTTCAAGACGTCGTTGACGATCAAACCGAGCCCATGCTCGCAGTGAGCGGATCAGGCTGCGGAGCCGGATCAACCGGCGCGGCTTCCAAGGCGGCTTTCGCTTCCTTCGGTTCTGCCGTGAACGTCGGATTGTTCTTGAAATCCGCCGCGAACTCGTGATCGTCGGGAACCGTCGTCATCTTGCCCTTGAAGAACTCGATGCCGCGGTGAACGATCGACTCTGTGGGATCGCTAGGCGTCCCAATCCAGGCGTAGCGCATTATGCCGGCTCCTCGTTGATGTAGGCAAGATAAACGACAACCTGACCCGTCGTCGCCGCCGCACCACCGGCGAGCGTCAGCGATACCAAGCCCTTGGTCGGGGTCAGATAGTCAGTGCCGGTTGCCGCAAGAGCGCGATCGACGCCGCCCGCAACGCCGACTGCCGAGCCGTTGAAGTAGCGGCTCGGGTTGGCGGCGTCACCGACATTGAACGATGCGCCGGCGCCCAGCGTGTCGGACTTGATGAAGCCGCCGATCACGCGGGCACGGGTCGGCAGGTTGAATAGCGCCACGACGTCGCCAGTGGCGAGCGCGACGCCCGCCGTGGCAAGGTCGAAGAAGCCGCGGGCATGGTGCGTGGTGCGACCGCCCATGCCGACACCCGAAACCGGGTAGCGCTGGGCGATCTCAAGCGAGTTATATGCGGTCATGATTGATCCTCTCTAGCTCAGGGGTTAGGCGTCTGCCGTGGCGCTGTTGACCGACACGACGCAGCCGTACATCTTGCCGTTGAAGCTCATCTTCTTCTGACCGCGCAGCTCCTCGATGGCGACGCCGGGGCGGAACTGATAGTCGCGCAGACGGTCCATGCGGAGCTGTGGGTCCTGCCCATAGGCAATCGCCATGGCCGACTGGCCACAGAAGAAGCCCTGCGCAACGTCGATACCCGCTGCACCCGCACCCGCAATGACCGGCAGCTCGGGAACTTCGCGGATGATGACGCCCTGATACATCAGATCGCCGTCCTGGAAGATCGGGTTCTGGCCCATGCCGCCGTTTTCACGCGGGCGCGCATTGGTATTCGCCGAGACGATCGTCGGGTCCTGCGAAAGATCGCGGAAGGTGAAGCTGCTGACGAACCAAACGAAGAACTCGCGCCCCTCGGTCATATCCGACTTGAACGGACGAATGTGCGGATCGGCCGTCTTCGCGATACGCTTGAGCGTGCCGACCGTTGCCGAGCTGGCCTTGCCGGTCGCGGCGCTGACGGTGCCGAGCGCGGTGGCGAAGTTGCC
>JANOOK010000115.1:0-9336 GCA_031421275.1 Sphingomonadaceae bacterium | reverse complement strand
CCCCACCCCCCCCCCCCCCGGGGCGTGGGTGGGGGGGTTTGGGGGGGGGTTCGCCGCAACCCCCCCCGGTGGGGGGGGCTAACCCCCCCCCCACGACGGTTGCCGCCGGCCACTTCGTCGCACAGGCGACGCCGACCATCGCGCCGGCCCACAGATAGTCACGCCAGCGGCCGTGCCGCACGATACCGATCGCGCCGAGGACGCTGAGCAGCATGAACACCGTGGCGTGGACGTCGGTCCGGACGATCTGCGACCACTCGACGTGCAGCGCATTGACCGCGAGCACCGCCGCCGCGATGAGCCCGGTCCGGACGTCGAAGGCGCGCCGCCCGACAAGATAGGTCAGGCCGACGCAGGCGACGCCGCATCCGACGATCATCAGCCGGGCCGGCAACCAGACCAGCCCCGGGTCGAGATAGACCGCGCGGAGGAAGGCCGCCGTCGTCGGGAAAACCCCGACAGCATGGCCGACAAGGTACGTTGCCGCCTCGACCACGGCGATGCCGTAGATCGTCGTCGTGCCGGGATGGCCGAACCAGCCGGGGTTGAGCGTCCGTTCGCGCAGCAGTTTGAGGGCAGCCAGCATGAACAGCGGCTCGTCGGGATCGTACAACGCCGGCAGACCGAAGCGGACCCCGGCGAGACGCACCGCCAGGGCCACGGCGAGGATCGCACCGAGAGCGATCGCGACGCTCGTTCGCCGCGCGTTGGCGGAACCACTCAACGGGTCGAAGTCCGAGCCCGCGTCGCTTTGCCGAAATCGTTCTGCGCCGCGGGACCGGCGACGCGGCCACCACGACGATTGGTAAGAGGCATCAAACATCCTATGAATACCGACGAACGTAGAACCTTCGTCGCGGTCAGAACTCAGGTACGCTAGCGGATTACAGGGTTGCATTGACAGGAGCAAAGAGTGCGAGCGAGCTTAGTCATCGTGATAGCGTTGTTGCTGCCGCTGCAGCCGCTGACCGCGCGCACCAGCGGCGACCGGACGGAACGCCTGCTCGGCGAACTCGCCGATGCGCCGGGTCCGTCGGGGTTCGAGGAGGCGGTGCGCAAGATCATGGTGCGCGAACTCAAGCCGCTCAGCGACGAGATCCGCTACGACGGCGTCGGCTCGGTGATCGCCCGCGCGGGCAGCACCGGGCCGAAGGTCATGCTCGACGCGCATATGGATGAACTCGGCGGGGTCGTGCGCCGCGTCACGCCCGGCGGCTTCCTGTCGATGCAGATGCTCGGCGGGTGGCTCGATCAGGCGCTGCCCGACCAGCGCTGGGTCATCATCGGCAGCAAGGGCCCGGTCAAGGCGGTCACCGGCATCCGCGACATCCATGTCGTCCCCGCCGACGAGCGCACCAAGGTGTTTCCGCGCGACAGCCTGTATCTCGACGTCGGTGCGCGCAATGCCGCCGAGGTCGCGGCGCTCGGGCTCGAGCCGGGCGATCCGGTGGTGCCCGATGCGCCGTTCGAGGTGCTCGCGGGCGGCAGCCGCTATCTCGGCAAGGCGTGGGACGACCGCGTCGGCTGCGCGGTGGTGATCGAAGCGCTGCGCCGGCTGCGCGCCAGCGGCCACCCGAACCAGCTGTTCGTCGCCGCGACCGTACAGGAGGAAGTGGGCCTGCGCGGGGCGCGCACGGCGGCCGACCTGATCAAGCCCGACATCGGCATCGCCATCGAAGGTGGCATCACCGGCGACGGTATCGGCCGCAACCCCGAAGAGACGCAGGCGGTGCTCGGGGCGGGGCCGGGCATCTTCCTGTACGATTCGAGTACGCTGCCCAACCGACGCTTCGTGGCACTCGTCCGCGACGTCGCGGCAGCACAGAACATCCCGCTGCAGCGCGATCTCGTCCAAGGCTACGGCGACGACTCCGCCGCAATCCAGGCCACCGCGGGCGGCGTACCCACGGTCAACCTCGTCGTCGCGGCGCGCTACACGCACGCGCACAACGGCATCATCGACCGTGCCGACTTCGACCGCATGGTCGACCTCGTCGTGGCGCTGATCGGAAAGCTCGACACGCCGACGGTGGCGCGTCTCCGCGATTTTGCGCCGGAACGATAGTTCGCGGTCAGCAGCGGTTAAGCCGCTCTCGTTCATGCTCTTCACAGTATTCAGGAGGATGTATGAATTACGTAGCGACGTTTGCAGCGGCCGTATTCGCCCTCGCCGCCGTTGGCGGATCGGCGTCACCGGCGGTGTCTCACGACGATCAGATCGCGAAGGCGATCAGTGGGCGTGTTGAGGGGAAGCCGACCGATTGTCTGTACCTGCGCGATATCCGATCGACCAAGATCATCGACCGGACCGCAATTCTGTACGAGATGAACAACGGCACGATCTACGTCAATCGGCCGGCGTCAGGGGCATCGTTCCTCAACGATAATTACTCGCTGGTCACCGACACCCATTCGTCGCAGCTGTGCAGCATCGACATCGTCCGGCTGTACGACTTCGTCTCGCGCTTCGAGGTCGGGTCGGTCGGGCTCGGGCCGTTCGTGCCCTATGCGAAGCCCGACCGCGTCAGATAACGAGCCTCCGGGCGCGTCGGCGACCTCGTCGGGAAGGCGAGAGCTTGTCGGTCGAGTTGCACATCGGCCCCGCCGCCGCTACATCGCCGCGTAACAACGTCACGCCGCGAAAGCCCTCCGTCGCATGCTCACCACCTTTATTCTCGTCATCCACGCGCTGATCGCGCTGGCGTTGGTCGGCGTCATTCTGCTGCAGCGGTCGGAGGGCGGCGGGCTCGGCATCGGTGGCGGTAATGCCGGTGGCATGCTGACCGCGCGGGGTGCGGCCGACCTGCTGACCCGTTCGACGACGATCCTCGCCGGCATGTTCATCGCGACGAGCATCCTGCTTGCCGTGCTGGCGGCGACGGGCAAGCGCGCGCACGTCATCGATACCAGCCTGGCGAAGACGACCACGACGACGACGACCGCGCCCGGCGCGCCAGCGTCGGCGGCGGGCGTGCAGCTGGTGCCGAACGGCGTCGCCAGGCCCGCCGCCTCCGTACCGAAAGCGCCCAAGCCCGCGCCTGCTGACTCGGTGCCGCTGGCGAACTGACCTTACCAACCCCGCTCATCCCGAGCTTTTGTCGAGGGACGCACGCACGATGATCCTGCGTCCCTCGACAAAAGCTCGGGATGAGCGGGATTTGTAGAGCTGATCTCTTTGGGCCCTGCCAACATCCGCTCCGTCATCGGCGGCTCGATCGGTAACCTCGTCGAGTGGTACGACTGGTACGTCTACTCGGCGTTCTCGCTCTACTTCGCGCCGAGCTTCTTTCCCAAGGGCGACCAGACCGCTCAGCTATTGAACGCCGCCGCGGTATTCGCGATCGGCTTCCTGATGCGCCCGGTCGGCGGCTGGCTGCTTGGCGTGTATGCCGACAAGCACGGGCGCAAGGCCGGGCTGACATTGTCGGTCTGGCTGATGTGCGCCGGCAGCCTCGCGGTCGCGCTCGCGCCGTCCTACGCGCGCATCGGCGTGTTCGCGCCGGTGCTGCTGGTCGCCGCGCGGCTGCTGCAGGGGCTGTCGGTCGGCGGCGAGTACGGCGCGTCGGCGACTTATCTGAGCGAACTCGCGGGCACGCGCCACCGGGGTTTTGTCGCCAGCTTCCAATATGTGACGCTGATCGCCGGGCAGTTGCTGGCGCTGGCCGTGCTGCTGATCCTGCAGCGCGCGCTGAGCGAGGCGCAGCTCGCCGACTGGGGCTGGCGCGTGCCGTTCGCGATCGGCGCGCTGGCGTCGCTGGCGGCGCTGCAGCTACGGCGTCGGCTGGTCGAGACCGCGGCGTTCGCGGGCATCGACCGCGCCCGCCAGCATGGCCTGCTGACCCGCTTGTGGGCGCATCGCCGCGCGGTGGCGCTGGTCATCGGGCTCGGGGCAGGCGGCAGCCTCGCCTTCTACACTTTCACCACCTACATGCAGAAATTCCTCGTCAACACGCTGCACTGGTCGAAGCCCGATGCCAGCCTGACGTCGGCGGGCACCTTGGTGATCTACATGCTGATTCAGCCGGCGTTCGGGGCGTTGTCGGACCACATCGGCCGCCGCCCGCAGCTGATCGCGTTCGGCGTGCTCGGGCTGCTCGGCACGGTACCGCTGCTGACCCTGCTGTCGCGCACCGCCAGCCATACGACCGCGTTCGTGCTGAATCCTGGCCGCGCTGACCACCTTGAGCGCCTACACCGCGATCAGCGGCGTCGTGAAGGCCGAGCTGTTCCCGGCACATATCCGCGCGCTCGGGGTCGGGCTGCCCTATGCGCTGTCGGTGTCGCTGTTCGGCGGCACCGCAGAGTATGTCGCATTGTGGTTCAAGGGTGCGGGACACGAGGCGGCGTTCTTCTGGTATGTCGCGGCGATGTGCGGCGGCTCGCTGCTCGCGGCGCTGCTGCTGCCGCGGCGGGCGGAGCTTATCCACACCTAATCCCGCTGCCGCACTGGCGCTTTACCGACACAAGCGTCTATGACGGCCTCCCATGACCCGGTTCATTTTCATCACCGGCGGCGTGGTCTCGTCGCTGGGCAAGGGCTTAATGGCCGCCAGCCTGGGCGCGCTGCTGCAGGCGCGCGGCTATAACGTCCGCATCCGCAAGTTCGACCCGTATCTGAACGTCGATCCCGGCACGATGTCGCCGTACCAGCACGGCGAGGTCTACGTCACCGACGACGGGGCGGAGACCGACCTCGACCTCGGGCATTACGAGCGCTTCACCGGCGTCGCCTCGAAGCAGAGCGACAACGTCACGAGCGGACGCGTGTACTACGACATCATCACCAAGGAGCGCCGCGGCGATTTCCTGGGCGCGACGGTGCAGGTCATCCCGCACGTCACCGACGCGATCAAGGCGTTCGCGCTCGCCGACACCGACGGCCTCGACTTCGTGCTGTGCGAGATCGGCGGGACCGTCGGCGATATCGAGAGCCTGCCGTTCCTCGAGGCGATCCGCCAGCTCGGCAACGAGGTCGGGCGCGGCAACGCCGTGTATATCCACTGCACGCTGATCCCGTATCTGGCGGCGGCGGGCGAGCTGAAGACCAAGCCGACCCAGCATAGCGTGGCGGAACTGCGCGGTATCGGTATCCAGCCGCACGTGCTGGTCTGCCGCTCCGAACATCCGCTGCCCGACAGCGACCGCGCCAAGATCGCGCTGTTCTGCAACGTGCCCAAGGAAGCGGTGATCCCGGCGCTCGATGCGAGCAGCATCTACGCGGTGCCGATGCAGTATCATGCCGCGGGCTTAGACGATCAGGTGCTCGCCGCCTTCGGGCTCGAAGTACCCGCGCCCGACCTGGCGCGCTGGACCGAGATCATGGCACGGCTCAGCCAGCCCGAGGGCGAGGTCACCGTCGGCATCGTCGGCAAGTACACCGGGCTCAAGGATGCGTACAAATCACTGACCGAGGCGCTGGTCCACGGCGGCATCGCCAACCGGGTCGCGGTCAACCTGAAGTGGATCGACGCCGACGCCTTCGAGCGCGCCGACGTCGCCGCCGAGCTCGAACCGATGCACGCCATCCTCGTGCCCGGCGGCTTCGGCGAGCGCGGCTCGGAGGGCAAGATCGCGAGCGTCCGCTTCGCCCGCGAACGCCGCGTGCCGTTCTTCGGCATCTGCCTCGGCATGCAGATGGCGTGCATCGAGGGCGCGCGTAATACCGCCGGCGTGGCGGACGCATCGTCGTCGGAGTTCGGCCCGACCGCCGAGCCGGTCGTCGGGCTGATCACCGAATGGACCACCGGCAAGGGCGTCGAGACGCGCGCCGCCGACGGCGACAAGGGTGGCACGATGCGGCTCGGGGCCTATCCCGCGGTGCTGGCGGGCAATAGCGTCGCGGCGAGCGTCTACGGCGCCACGCACATCAGCGAGCGCCACCGCCACCGCTACGAGGTCAACGTCCATTACCGCGCCGGGCTCGAGGCGGGCGGGCTGCTGTTCAGCGGCATGTCGCCCGACGGGGTGCTGCCCGAGATCGTCGAGCGGCCCGATCACCCGTGGTTCGTGGGCGTGCAGTTCCACCCCGAACTGAAGTCGAAGCCGTTCGACCCGCACCCGCTGTTTGCCAGCTTCATCGAGGCGGCGGTGAAGCAGAGCCGACTGGTTTAGGCAACTTGCTTGACAAATGCGCGTATTTGGTTATGACGTGTTCATTGTTGCGGTGAGCCCAAGCCCCCACCGCCACGAACCGCACTGATGAACTAACGAGAATATCGCATAAAGATTTCGTCTAAGTCTTTAGGAACATACAGATTTCTTTGTTGCAGCGACTAAACTTTCATTCGCCTTCCGCCAACCCTCACCCTCGCGTTTCCTTCCCCATGAACACGACCTTCGCGCCCGCCTTGACCGACGCCCCCAGCTCGTGCGCGTCCCAGTTGGTCAGCCGCACGCAACCGTGCGAGGCGCGCTTGCCGACCAGCTTGGGGTCGGGGGTGCCGTGGATGCCATAGGTCGCCTTGCTGAGCGCGATCCACGTCGAGCCGACCGGGTTGTTCGGCCCCGGCTTGATCGTCAGCTTGCCTTGCCCTTTCTTGCCGAACGTCAGCCGCTTGGGATCGAAGGTGTAGTCTGGTTTCGGTGCCACCGCGCGCACGGTCAGGGTGCCGGTCGGGGCCGGCCGCTCGGTGCTGCCGACGGTGGCCGGATAGCTCGCCAGCAGCTTGCCGCCGTCGTCATAGGCCCGCACCGCCTGCTTGGTCTTGTCGACCTCGATCTTGGTGACGCTGGCGGGCAGCTTGTCGTCGTTGACCGCCGCCACGGTGATCGCCGTGCCCGCCTTGCTGAAATCCGCATTCGGATTAAGCGCCTTGAGCAAGCCCTCGTCCATGTGAAAGCGCTCGGCCAGTTCCTCGACCGGGCCCGAGTAGGCGGGGCTGTCGAGCTTGGCCAAGTCGGCGAAGTCGGTCGGCAGCTTGGCGACGAACGGCCCGGCAAGGTCCTCGGAAGCGATCGTGTAGCGCTTGACCGAGTTCGCGGTATCGGTCGCCGTCAGCTTGGCGATCAGCGCGTCGCTGACAGCGCCGTCGACCTGCAGGTCATTGGCCGCCTGATAGGCGCTGACCGCCTGCTTCAGGTTGCTGCCCTCGGTGCCGTCGATGACGCCCGGCGAGAAGTGTGCCCGGTCGAGCAGCACCTCGGCGCGGATCAGCATCCGCTGCGGCGCGGTCACCGCGTCGGGGACAGGGATGGCATCGGCGATCTGGGGCGTGGCGGCCGGAGCCGGCTGCGGCTTGGCTGCCGTCGGCGCGGCACCGGCAGGCGCGGTGGCCGGCGTGGGTGCAGGCGCGGCAGGCCCTGCCGTCACTGGCGGGGAACGGCGCGGCCGTGCCGGACCGGTCGTTTGCGCCAGCGCCGGCAGCGCGGCACCGACCATAAGCAACACGGTAGCCGAGGCGAGACGCATCCGAATATCCTTGCTAAAATGCTGCAGCGCTCAAAGTTTCGTCCCTGCAATAGTTCCAACTCGGGTCACCGATGCTTGCGATTGCCCTCTCCCTGCTGACGATGAACGCCACCGCCGCGGCCAGCCGCTGCGCCGCGACGACCCCGGTCGGCTTTGCGGCCGCAGCGGCAAATGCGGTATCGCTGCTCAACCTGAGCTGGAACCCCTTCGGGCGCGCTGAAATCGGCTGGTCGGTCTATGCGCCCAAGGTCGCCACCGAGATCGGCTCGAACTGTGACGCGGCGACGCCGGCCTTCGCCGACCGGCTGGCGGCGTGGCAGGCGCATCACCGGTTGCCGGCGAACGGCCAGTTCGATCCGCCGACGTTTGCCGCGATGAAGGCGGCTTGGCAGCGCGAACGGCCATTCGCGCACGTCGCGAGCAAGACCAGCTGTCCGCCGCCGCCGCCGCCCGAGACGCTGGCGTGGAGCCGCGCCTCGGAGGGCTATGGCGGCAAGCTCGTCCAGCTGCGTATCGGCGCACTCGCCGCTTATCGCGCGATGGTTGCCGCCGCCCGCCGCGAGCTGCACGGCGAGCGCCGCGCCTTCACCCTGTTCTCGGGGTTCCGCGATCCCGCCAGCGACGCGGCGCGCTGCACCGTCGAAGGCAATTGCAACGGCATCGTCCGCGCCACCTGCTCGGCGCACCGCACTGGCCTGGCGGTCGATATGTGGGTCGGGCAGGCTCCCGGCTACGGCCCCGACTCGACCGCCGACGTCGATCGCGCCGCGATGGTGCAGACCCCCGCCTACCGCTGGTTGCTGGTCAACGCGCGGCGCTTCGGGTTCGTCAACTACGTCTTCGAGCCGTGGCACTGGGAATGGACGGGGGAGCCGATCTGAACGCTCAAGGTCGTAGCGGATACCGCTCGGCGATCCGGTACTCTGCCCCGTCGCGGGTCAGGGTGCTCTCGTACAGCGCGAACTCCGACACGGTGAAGGCAAATCCGCCGAGCACCGTCGTGGTCATGAACCCGGTCACCGGGCCGCTCTGCCGCCCGAGCCGCGCCAGGGTGATATGCGGCTGGTAGGCGCGGGCGTCGGGCACCACGCCGGCCCGCCGCAGCGCCTGATCGACCTTCAGGTGCAGCGCCGTCACCGCATCGTGCGGGGTCACGCCCGCCCACAGCGTCTCCGTCACACCGCGCCGGTCGAACACGCCGGTGCCGCTTACCGCGAGCTCGAACGGCGCGGCGTGGACACCGCCGAGCGCAGCGGCGATGTCCTGCGCCATGTTTCGGTCGACCTCGCCGACGAAGCGGAGCGTCAGATGGAGCTGATCGTCGCGCTGCCAGCGTGCGCCGCTGATGCCGCCCATGACGTCGAGCAGGCGGTCGCGCACGCCCACGGGCAGCTCGATGGCGGCGAAAAGCCGGTGCACGTCGCGGTCTAGCGGACGCGCGTCGGCTGTGACGAGGCGATCGGCACCAGCTGACGCCGGTCGCGCCCCGGCCGCGCCGGTCCGAGCGCGGCGTCGACCATCGGCAGGATGCCGCGGACGATCACGGCCACGCCGCGCGGATTGGGATGCATGCCGTCGGCGAGCTGCAGCGCCGGGGTTGCCGCGACGCCGTTCAGGAAGAACGGGTACAGCGGCACATGATGCGCCTTCGCCAGCTCGGGATAGATGCGATTGAAGTCGCGCGCATACGTTACGCCGAGATTGGGCGAGGCCTGCATGCCGGCCAGCACCACGGGTATGCCGCGCTGCGCGAACGCGCTCAGCAGTGCCGCGAGATTGGCACGCAGTGCCGCGGGTGGCTGGCCGCGCAGCATATCGTTCGCGCCAAGTTCGAGCAGCACGAGGCTGGGCTTGACCTTCAGCCCTGCCAGCACCCAGTTCAGCCGCGCGCGCCCGGCCGTGCTGGTGTCGCCGGACACCGACGCGCT
>JANOOK010000114.1:0-17096 GCA_031421275.1 Sphingomonadaceae bacterium | reverse complement strand
CGCGCGGGATGCCGAGCGCGCCGTACAGATCCTCACCGACCTGGAAGCGGTGGCTGCGATACGGTTCGGGCAGGTCCTTGGGATAGATGTCGTATTCGGCAGCTTCGCGTTCGGGGTCGATGACGCGCACCGCCATGATCTGTTTCAAGGCGTCGAGGTCGCCGCCGCCGACGACATCGATATGCCAAGGCTGGAGGTTGCCGCCCGACGGTGCGCGCGAGGCGGTGGCGATGATCTGCCGTAACAGCGCCGGATCGACCGGGGTCGAGAGAAAGCCGCGGACCGAGCGGCGGCTGGTGACGGCCTGGGTAACGTCCATGCACCGCCTTATCGCGGCGTCGCGGCGTTGGCGAGCCGAAGCGGCGCGGTTCAGCCGATGCGCCGGACGCGGCTCAATCGTCGCTGGTGTTATTGCCGTCGATCATCGCAGTGCCCGTCGTCTGCGCGCCTGCGCCGTGCAGGACGAAGCGGACGTGCTCGACCTCGTCGGACTTACGCCGCGACCCTTCGAGAACCGTGGCCCCGCTCGCGTCCGCTGTGCTGGTCAGCGCGAAGCCGGCCGCGGTGCCCTGGCCGGTGAGATGGCGGCCGACGTCGGCCACCCCCGCCGGGCTGCTGAAGTCGAAAGCGACGCGGTGCGTCTTGTCGCCGTCATGATCATTGGCGGTGACCTTCATGGCGCGCACCGTCGAGCCGGGGTAGAGCTTGATCCCGGAGATGTCGACGTGGCTGCCCGATAACTGCAGGCCGGGCACCTCGATATTGGCCTTGAACGCGTCGGTGTCGATCGCCAGCGTACTCGAGACCTTCTTGCCGGTCGCGTCGGTGGCGGTGGTGGTCACCGTGCTCTTCTGCGAGCCGCAGCCCGCGAGGATCACCAGCACTGCTCCGATTGCCACAAAACGCATGTCGACCTCCTTTGTGTACTATCGAAACCATACAGTCGCCCGCGGCACGCCGCAAGTCCGAACGAACGGCACCGGAGCAGCCACCGTATCGGTCGGTTGCGGCTGCACCTGAGCTGCCGACGAGGTCGTGATGGCTGACGGCCTGCGTCTCCTGATCGCCGCGGGCGAACCGAGCGCGATGCTCGCGGTTGGATTCGGCGCTCAGCGGATCAGGAACAATGCGCCCAGCGTCGCCAGCACCAGCGCGACCAGTGTTGCAGCCGCAATCACCAGCAGCGGCTTGGTTCCGTGCACCAGCAGCGACTGCATCGGCGAGCGCATCCCGGTCGCAGTGACGGCGCAGGCGAGCAGCGCGGTGGCGACCTGCTGCGTGCCATCGGCGACCAACGCCGGGATGACGCCGGTCGAGTTCACTGCTGCGAGCACGAAGAAGCCGATGACGAACCATGGCAGCGTGATCGCCGCCCGCCACCGTTTCACCCCGCCACCGGTCGAGCGGACAGCCCCTGCCCCGCCCTCCCCGGGGAAGAACAGCGCCGCCGCGGCGATGGCGGGAGCGAGCAATGCGACCCGGGTCAGCTTGACCACCGCCGCGGTTGCGCCCGCACCGGGGGAGAACGAATAGCCTGCCCCCAGCGACTGCGCGACGTCGTGGATGGCGGCACCCAGCATGAAGCCGGCCTGTACGTCGTTCAACCCGATACGATGCGCGATGATCGGATAGAAGAACATCGCCAGCGAACTCATCGCCGAGATGCCGACCAGCACCAAGGTCAGCTGCGCCTGGTTGATGCGGCGCTCGCCAAGCACGCTGGCGAACGCCATCGCCGCCGACGCGCCGCAGATCGCCACCGCGCCGCCTGCCAGCACGCCGAAGGCCGACGAGAAGCCGAGCCGCCGCGCCGCGAGCACGCCCGCGCCGATCGTCGCCGCGACGATGGTCAGCACCGCGAGCAGCGCCACCGGCCCGAGCCCGACGACCTGCGCCAGCGTCACCCGCACGCCGACGAGCACGATGCCCCAGCGCAGCAGCGTCCGCGACGCGAGCGCGAGACCGGGCGTCAGCCGCGGATCGGCGCTGAGGAAGTTCAGCGCCAGCCCGATCAGCAGCGCCATCAGCGTCAGCGGTGCACCGTAATGGTCGGATATGTACGCTGCCGCCAGCGTCGCCGCACCGGCGACCGCCAGACCGGGCAGGTAATCGCGGCGGGCGGCACGCGGCGCCGGCTCGAGGTCGCCGTAAAGGTCGGCTGCGGCGGGATAAGCCGTGGTGGGGGCCGGGCGGGTCGCGTTCATCGCTCGGCGTTAGACCACCGCTGGCGGCTGCGCCACCGCAACGGTGAGGAGCGCGCTCGCCGTGCAGACGCGGCACTGTGGCCCGCCGGTCACGATCCTCGACCATCGTCCCGTGTAAGAAAGCGGTCACACAGCTGTCGCCGAAATGTCTTTGAGCCGCCGTACCTGCGAGCTCGACACCTTTGTTGGAGCCCCGCATGTTAACTCGGAATGCCGTTCTGGCCGCGCTGCTCGCCTCGACCAGTGCGATGGCCGCCGCCGCGGACGCTCCCGCTGCCCCTGATGCCGACCCGATCGCCGATCAGATCGTCGTCACCGCCAAGCGCGCCAACACGACCGCGCGCACCGAGGAGCGCGCCGCGCCGAACCTGATCAACGTCCAGGCGGCCGAGGAAATCGTCAAATACCCCGACTTCAACGCCGCCGAGGCGCTCGGTCGCATCCCCGGCGTCAGCCTCGCGATCGACACCGGCGAAGGCCGCTTCGTCGCCATCCGCGGCATCGACAGCAACCTGAACGGCACGACGTTCGGCGGCGTGACGCTGCTCAACACGCAGCCCGGCGGGACCTATTTCGGCGGCGGCGGGCGCGCGGTCGAACTCGACACCATTCCGATCGGCTCGATCGACCGGCTGGTGGTCCGCAAGACCGGGATGCCCGATCAGGAAGCCGAGGGCATCGGCGGCTCTGTCGAGTTGACGCCGCGTACGGCGGCGGGACTGAAGGGGCCGTTCCTCGAAGTGACGCTCGGCGGCGGCTATGAAGCGTTCCGCAAGAACTGGGACGTGTTCGACGGCGAGGCCGCGGTCGGCACGACTTTCGGTCCGTCGAAGCAGTTCGGCATCGTGCTGACCGGCTCGTTCCACACCGACAAGCGCGGCTTCGACGACATCGAGCCAGGTCCGCTCGACGCCGGAGTGACACAGGCGGGGGCGGACGACCCGACATTCAAGGATATCACGCTCGATTCGATCGACCTGCGCCGCTATAACTACAATCGCCGCCGCTTCGGCTTCGGCGGCGAGCTGCGCTGGGACCCCAATCCGCAAAGCTATTACTATATTCGCGCCAATGACGCCGGCTACACCGAATCGGTCAACCGCCAGATCCTGCAATACCGCGGTCTCGGCGATACGACGGTGGTCGATCCCGCCAACCGCAACGGGCTGATCGCCACCGGCACCAGTGCCCGCGTCTCACTACGCGACGAGCAGGAGACCGCCATCAACTTCATCGGCTCGGTCGGCGGCCGCAACGACCTCGGCGGCATCATCGTCGATTATCAGCTGGCCTACACCGCGGCAACCTACCACCGCGATTACGACTTCAACAGCACCTTCCGCGAGCCCACCGACTTCAGCGTCGCCTATGATAATATCACCAACGCGACTTTTCCGGTCCTTCGCCCGATCGGCTTCAATCCGAACGACCCGACGCAGTTCTCGTTGTTTGCGTTCAACAACACCGTCGAGCGCGCGCACGACCGCGAATATTCGGGCGTGTTCAACGTCACCATCCCGACGCAGTTGCTCGGCGGCGACGGCAGCTTCAAGTTCGGCGGCAAGCTGCGCTTCCGCGACAAGATCGATACCCGCGGCAACTTCAGCTACGCGACGCCGGCAACGCCGCTGACCGCGGTGCTCGGCAACGGGCCGTGCACCGATTTCTACGGCAACCGCTATGCGGTCGGCTACAGTCCCGACGCGAGCAAGGTGCGCACGCTATTCTTCGGCAATCCCGCCTTCGTCGAGAACCGCACAGCCGACGCGATCCGGTCGGCAAGCGGCTTCTTCAACGACACCGAGAACGTCTACGCCGGCTACGGTGAGTATCAGGGCAAGTTCGGCAAGCTCGGCGTGCTCGCCGGGCTGCGCGTCGAGAATACCGAGGGCACCTATCGCGGTATCGCGATCACCAAGGACGTCAACGGCGTCTCGACCTTCGCGCCGGTGTCGCAGAAGCGCAACTACACCAATTTCTTCCCGACCGTGCAGCTACGCTATGATCTGGCGGACGATCTCGTCGCCCGCGCCACCTATTCGACCGGGATCGCGCGACCCGGCTTTCTCCAGCTGGTCGCCGGTTCCCGGGTCGACCTCGGCGCGCAGACGGTCGTCGTCGGTAACCCGAACCTGAAGCCGTTCACCGCGAACAGCTTCGACGGCAGTCTCGAATATTATCTGACGAACTCGGGCGTGGTCTCGGTCGGCCTGTTCGACAAGGAGATCAGCGATTACGTGCTGTCCCGCGGCTTTTTCAGCACGAGCTACCCCGGTTTTCCGGCGGGTGCCCGGGTCCGGGTGACCAGCAATGCCAATGTCGGCAGCAATACCTACATTCGCGGCGTCGAGGCGCAATACACTCAGAAACTCGCGTTCCTGCCGGCTCCGTTCGACGGCTTCGGCTTTACCGGCAACATCACTTATGCCGATTCGAAGGTCGAGATCCGCCCCGGCGAATATTCGAACGTCCCCGGCGACTCGAAGCTGACCTATAACGTCGGGCTGTCGTACGAGGCGCACAAGGCGCAGGTCCGGCTGTCGCTGCTTCACGTCGACGCGACGATCTTCCAGGTCGGCACCGATGCCGGGCTCGATATCTTCGAAGACCAGCGCACGACGCTCGACCTGACCTCGAGCTATCAGCTGTTCCCGAACATGGCGCTTTATTTCAACGCCAAGAACCTGCTCAACACTCCGCTGCGCTATTACGAGGGCCGTTCGTACCGCCAGGTTCAGCGCGAGTTCTACGATGTCAGCTACGAGGCTGGCGTTCGCCTGAAATTCTAGGTTAAGACGTGAATCGTCAAATCGCGTTCGCGTAATCCGGGACAGGGACAAGGCAATGTTGAGCAACCTACTCGCGGGGGCGGTGCTGGCGTGCATCGCGCTGCCTGCCGTCGCCCAGACCACGACGGCTCCCGGCATGATCGTCAGCAAGCGCATCGCCGGCCCCGATGGCGACTGGGACTATGCGTCCGTCGACCCGGCGAGCCACCGGCTGTTCGTGGCGCGCGGCGACGGCGTGATGACGGTCGACCTGGGCACCGGCGCAGTGACGCCGCAACTGGTTGCCGCGGGCCGCACTCATTCGGCGTTCGTCATCCCCGGCAGCAATACCGGCGTCGTCACCAGCAGCACCAGCGGCGGGACCTATCTGTTCGACGCGACCACCGGCAAGGTGACCGCCGACATCAAGACCGGTCAAAAACCCGATGCCGCGGTCTACAATCCCGACGACAAGATGCTGTACGTGATGAACGCCGGCGACGGCGTGATTTCCATCATCGATCCGATCGCCGCCAAGCAGGTTGCGAAGATCGTCATCGGCGGCGCGCTCGAGTTCGCCGCGCTCGACGGCAAAGGCCATCTGTTCGTCAACATCGAAGACAAGAACGAGCTGGCGACGATCGATCTGAAGACCCGCACCGTACTGCGCCGGACCAAGCTCGCCGGTTGCGAGGAGCCGAGCGGGCTAGCCTACACCAAAGGCGGGGCGCTGATCTCGTCGTGCGGCAACGGGGTCGCCACGGTCGTCGAGGCGCGGTCGGGTCGCCAGCTCGCCAGCGTCGCGATCGGCGCGCATCCCGACGCCGTGCTGTACGACGCCGGTCGCGACCGCGCCTACGTCCCCGCCGGCGGGGACGGCACGCTCACCGTTATCGACACCAGCAGCGTGCCGCGCGCCATCGGCACCGTCCTCACGCAGAAAAGCGCCCGCACCGGCGCGGTCGATCCGGCGACCGGCAACGTCTATCTGCCCGCCGCACGCTATGCGCCCGCCGTCGGGACCGCGCGGCCGCAATCCGAGCCGGGATCTTTCGAAGTCCTGGTTGTCAGCAAGTAGGCGTCAGCGCGGCAGCAGTTGACGTCGAATTACATGTCGTCCCCGCGAACGCGGGGATGGCGGTGAAAGAGCTATCATCCGCATAAGCGGAAGCGCTCACGCCATCCGGGCCTTCGCCCGCGTCGACGAGTTGTCGCGCATCGCCCAGCGCAGCATCGAGCCGACCGCCAGTGCGCCGACCCGTATGGCCGGCTTGCGCGGTCCCGCGACGTGCAGTCCATGCATCGCCGCCGCCCAGTCGGGCAGTAGGTCGATCGCCGCATCGCGCACCAGATGCCCGAAAGCCGCGGTCGCCAGCGTCGGCGCGGGTGCGTTGAGCAGGTTCTGCGAGACGTCGCGGGTGCGGGCGTCGAAGCGCAGCTGCGGCTGGATGTCGCGTAAATAGCACTCGACCGCGCGGCGGGTCTGCGGGATGTCGCCCGCGCCGAGCTTGGCCGCGACGACGGCCGTTTCGACGAAATACCGATCCTGCTCGGCAACCGGAAACAGCGGGTCGCGGTAGCGCAAATAGGCGCGCAGGAAGCTGTGCGTCTCGACGACATGCACCCACGTCAGCAGCGCCGGATCGTTCGCCGAATAAGGCGTCCCGTCGGGCAGCGTGCCGTGGACCCGATCGTGAATGCTGCGGATGCGCGTGATCAGCTGCTCCGCCTGCGCGGTCGCGCCATAGGTCGTGCCGGCGATGAACTGCGCGGTGCGGCGCAGGCGCCCGAGCTGGTCCTTGCGCCAGTTCGAATGGTCCCAGACGCCGCCGAGCGCGCCCGGATGCAGCATCTGCACCAGCAGCGCGCTCATGCCGCCGATCATCATCGCATTGAAATCGCTGTGCACCTTCCAACTCGCCGACTGCGGCCCGAACAGCCCGGCATCACCGCGCGGCTCGTCGAGGTCGATGGCACGCGATCCCGCCCCGACCAGGGCGTACACCTGGCCCGCGATAGCGCCGCGAAGACCGGGCCGGACCGGGGCCGGCGCGCGGTCCGGGGCGATTGCGTTTATCGAAGCAGCTAGGTTTTCCATCCCAACCGAATTGGCGGTCATCGTGGTTCTGCACAAGGGCACCAGCCGACGCAGCGCGGCAGCCGGAGTAATTTCGGTCCAAACCGCGCGCGCCGGAACTTGCGGGGGCCGATAGGGTTTACTGACGCATATGCTTCTGGCGTCTCACGACGACTAGGCCCGCATAATCCCAAGGGGTTAGGCCGGCTCGGACCCAGCGCGTCGCAACTCCGATCGCAGGAATAGCCGTGTCCGATCAACGACGATCAAGCGACGGGGACGAACGACTGGCGCTCGTCGAGGACGTCATTCACGTCGGCAAGCAGCGGGTCGTCACCGGCACCGTGCGCGTCCGCACGGTGATCGAGCAGGTCCCGGTCTCGCACCGCGAGATGCTGGCCAGCGAGACGGTCGAGGTCGAGCGGGTGCCGGTCGGCACCGTCGTCGACGCGGTCCCGCCGATGCGCGAAGTCGACGGGGTGACGATCATCCCGGTCGTCGAGGAGCGTATCCGGGTCGTCCGGGAACTCGTGCTCGTCGAGGAAGTCCGGCTGCGCCGGGTTCGCAGCGAGGCGATGTTCGAGACCACCGGCTCGCGGCGCGTCATGCATGCCGTCGTCGAGCGGGAGCCTGCCATGTCACAGGGGAATAGCTGATGGCCGATCCGATGGCCGGCGAGCGCACGACCGGCGCACCGCCGACGCATATCCATATCGAGGACCAGAAGACCAATTGGCTGGCGTGGCTGCTGCTGGCGCTCGGCATTCTCGCACTGCTATATTTTCTGCTGCAGCACCGCCGTCAGCAGGTCGTCGAGACCACCATGACGACCGTCGTCGCCCCGGCAGCCGCCGCGGGCGGGACCATCGTCGCCGCGACCACCGGCGCGTCGGTCGGCGAGCTCGGCCACTACCTTGCCGGGATCGAGGTCGCTCCCCGGACGTTCACGTTCGACAATCTGCATTTCGATACCGCTGCGAGCATGGTCAAGCCCGACGACCGGGCAACGATCGATCAGGTCGGCACCCTGCTCGGCAAGTACGGCAGCACCCGCGTGCGGATCGTCGGCTATGCCGACGCGCGGGGCTCGGCTCCGGCCAACGTCAAGCTCGGTCAGGACCGCGCCGATGCGGTCAAGACCGCGCTGGTCGCCAAGGGCGTCGCCGGCGGCCGGATCGACACCGCCAGTGGCGGCGCGGCCGAGCCGATCGACACCAACGGCACCGCCTCGCGCCAGGCCGAGAACCGCCGCACCGAGCTGATCGTCGTCAGCCGCTGAGTTTCCACCACCCACCAACCCAACCGAAGGAGCGTAATATGTCCCGCGTCATCACTGCCATGTTCGACAACCGCGCCGACGCCGATGCCGCCAAGGCCCGGCTCTCGGCCGCCTCGATCGACGTCAGCCACGTCAACATCGTCGATCAGTCGACCTCGGGCGCCAGCACCACCGGTGATTATTCGACCACCGAGAACCAGGGCTTCTGGGGATCGCTGAAGCACGCATTCCTGCCTGCCGAAGACCGCCACACCTATGAGGAGGGCGTTCGCCGCGGCGGCTACCTGCTGACCGCGACGGTCGGCGAGCACGAGGCCGATCACGCGGTCGAAATCCTCGACAACGCCAACTCGGTCGACATCGACGGCCGCACCAACGACTGGAAGAAGAGCGGCTGGGATTATAAGGCACCCGCCGATCCGATGATGGGCAAGCGCGATGCCACTGCCAAGCCGGCGATGGCCACCGACGGCGAGCAGCGTATCCCGATCGTCGAGGAGGCGCTGGTCGTCGGCAAGCGCGAAGTCGGCCGTGGCAATGTCCGCGTCCGCTCGTACGTCGTCGAGACGCCGGTGTCGGAGCAGGTGTCGCTGCGTGACGAGAATGTCTCGATCGACCGCCGCCCGGTCACCGGCGGCACCGTCCCCGAGGACGCGTTCCGCGAGCGCGTCATCGAGATGACCGAGAGCCGCGAGGAGGCCGTCGTCAGCAAGGACGCCCGCGTCGTCGAGGAAGTCGTCATCCACAAGGACGTCAAGGATCGCACCGAGACGGTCAGCGACACCGTCCGCCGGACCGAGGTCGAGGTCGACCATGACGACAAGAGCCGCACCGGTGCCGGATACAGCACGGGTACCGGTACGACCGGAGCCGGCATGACCGGCAACGACACCACCGGAACCGGCATGGGCACGTCCGTCAAGGGTGCCGCCGAGACGCTCGGTGACAAGGTTGCAGGCTATGCCAAGGAAGCGACCGGCAGCGTCACCAACAACGACGCCCTGAAGCAGGAAGGCGCGGCGCAGGTCGGCAAGACGACGGGCAAGTATTAGAGCAGGATGATATCCGGTTGAACCGTCATCCCCGCGAAAGCGGGGATGACGGTATAGCTGAGCACCGTCCCACTCCGAATCGGTGATGATCATCCACCCCACGTCGCGAACATCCCGATCGCCGCCAAGGCCATTACCCCGGTCGCCAGCCAGCCGAGGCCCGTCAGCCACGGCGGCAAGGTAAAATCTCCCATGACGGTGCGGTTGCGGACCAGCAGCATCATCGTCGCCATCACGGGAACCGCGACGACGCCGTTGATCACCGCGCTCCAGAACAGCGCCTTGACCGGGTCGAGCGACGTAAAATTGAACCCTGCCCCGATCAGTGTCGCAGCCGCGATCGTCGCGTAGAACCCCTTCGCCCGGTTCGCCTTGCGCGCCAGCCCGACGTGCCAACCCGCCGCCTCGCCGAGCGCATAGGCCGACGATCCCGCCAGCACCGGCAGCGCCAGCAGGCCGGTGCCGATGATCCCCAGCCCGAAGATCAGGAAGACGAACTGGCCCGCGATCGGCCGCAAGGCTTCGGCGGCCTGCGCTGAGGTCTGGATGTCGGTCACGCCGTGCGCATGGAGCGTCGCCGCGGTACTCAGGATGATGAACAGCGCGACGATGTTCGACAGCGCCATGCCGACGATGGTATCGATGCGGATGCGCTGGAACTCGGTCGACGCCTGCTGCGGGGCTCGCGCCAGCGGCTTTGCACCGGCGCGCTCCTTCATGTCCTCGACCTCCTGCTCGGCCTGCCAGAAGAACAGATACGGGCTGATGGTCGTGCCGAGGATCGCGACGACGACGGTCAGATAGGCCGGCTTGAGCGCGATGTCGGGGACCAGCAGGTGATAGCCGACCGTCGCCCACGGGATCGGCACGATCAGCGCCACGCCGACATAGGCGAACAGCGACAATGTCAGCCACTTCAGCACCGACACGTAACGCGAATAGCGGACGAACACTTCGAGCCCGACGGTGAGCACGGCAAAGCCCGCGATATACAGCGGCGCAGGGCCGCCGATCAGCAGCTTGAGCGCCGCCGCCATCGCGCCGAGGTCGGCGCCCAAGTTGATCGTATTCGCGACCACCAGCAGCGCGACGATGCCGCCGAGCAACCTGCGGCTGTAATGCTGCTTGAGGTTGCCCGCGATGCCGCGTCCCGTGACCCGACCGATGCGGGCGCTGATCTCCTGGATCGCGCACATCAGCGGCCAGCTGAACAGCATCACCCAGCCGAGATTATAGCCGAACTGCGCGCCCGCCTGCGAATAGGTGGCGATGCCGCTCGGATCGTCGTCCGACGCGCCGGTGATCAGTCCCGGACCGAGCACGTCGAGCAGCCGCGGGCGCGCCGGCTGCTTGACCGCCGGCTCGTGTGCGAAGGGGATGTTCATGAAGTCCCTTACCGGAGGGTCGTTACGCGACCCTGTAATATTTTGCGACCGAATGCCACATCGGCAACGTCGCCTGCCGCACGGGGTTGAAGCGGCGACCCGGATGGGCCGGGTTGCGATATTTCAGGAAGTTTCCCATGCCGAAGTTCACCGCGACGACCAATGCCTTCACCAAGGGTATCGAGAATACCAAGCCGAAGGCCGCGATCAACCTGATCGAGGATTGGGAGAACGCGCTCGCCGATCTCGAGGTGCGCGGTGCCAAGGGGATTGCGCGCGACCTGCAGGCGCTGCACCGCCAGCTCGACGCCGGCGAGCCCGACGCCGAGCGCATCAAGACCCTGCTCGGTCGGCTCGGCAAGGCGACGACCAAGATCGCGGGTGCTGCCGACAAGGGCGGTGAACAGCTGACCAAGCTCGGCGAAGCGCTGACCGCCGCCGGCAGCGAAGACGCGCACGCGGACAAATAAGCGTCCTAGCCCTCTTCCGCCCCTGCGGGAGAGGGTCGGGTGAGGGTCTTGCTTGATGCCTCCGCTTTTCAGACCGGCGAGGACGCTGTTGCTGCAAAAGGCGCTGTGGAAACGAAGCAAGGCCCTCACCTAGCCTCTCCCGTAAGGACGGGAGAGGAATAGTGATAAATCATCACGCCTGCGCAACAATACTTCCCCTAGGTACAACGACAGCGCACACTCCGCCAAACACCTGGGGAGATTGCCAATGCTTCGTTACCTCGTCCTCGCGGCCGCCGTCGTTGCCGCGCCAGCCGCGGCCATCCCCGCGCCGAGCGCGATCTATGTCTTCGGCGACAGCCTCGTCGATGCCGGCAACGTCGATGCCGCGGTCGGCAGCGACAAGTTCAATCCGCGCGCCCTGGGTTACGCGCCGGGGCGCTTCACCAACGGCCCCGACTACACCGACCTGCTCAGCCAGAACCTGTACGGCAGGTATCTGACGCCGTCGCTGCTCGGTGGTACCAATTTCGCCTTCGGCGGCGCGCGTATCGTCGACGTCGGCGGCGCGGTTCCGGATCTCGCGCTGCAAGTCGGTGCCTATTACAAAGCGTCGAACAACATCGCCGACCCGAAGGCACTTTATATCATCAACGACGGGGGCAACGACGTCTTCGGCCTCGAACAGGGCAAACTCGGCAGCTTCACGACGGCTGCCGCCTACACGACGGCGCTGCTCGACACGTTGGCGGGGACGATCCAGTCGCTCGCGGCGCACGGCGCTACCCGCATTCTCGTCACCGGTATTCCCAACGTCGACCCGACCGGTACCGCGCTCGACCAGCTCGTGCAGGCGCGGCTCGATGCGATCCAGCCGGGGCTCGGCAGCACGCTGCTGCTGCGTTTCAGCTACCAGAACTTCTTCACGCAGCTGGTCGCCAACCCCGCCGCATTCGGCGTCGCGCCGTTCACGCAGACCGGCAATTGCATCAACAACCGTCCGGTATACAGTGGCAGCACCGACTGTACCGGCTATTTCTCGTTCGATGGCATCCATCCGACCGCGCAGGTCCAGGCGGCGCTGTACCGCCAGGTGCTCACCGCAACCGGCCTCGATGCGGTCCCCGAGCCAGCCAGCTGGGCACTGATGATCGCCGGCTTCGGCATGGTCGGCACGGCGCTGCGGCGACGTTCGGCGTCCGCTGCCTGACGCTTCCCCGGCCCGGACGCGCCTGCTAGCGGTAATTGGAACGGCGTCCGACAGCCGTCGGGGAGCGATGGCGATGGCAGACGGAGCGACCGCGCAACACGATAGCTTGACCGCAGGCCGGCCGCTGCCAACGGTGGGCGGTGCCTATGCGTGGTATGTGCTTGTCGTGTTGATGGTCGTCTATATCTTCAACTTCATCGACCGCTCGATCCTGACCATTCTCGGCAAGTATATTCAGCAGGACATGGGCTTGTCCGACGGACAGCTCGGACTGCTGTCGGGCACGGTGTTCGCGCTATTCTACGGGCTGTTCGGGCTGGCGCTGGGGCGGCTGGCGGACAGCTGGAGGCGGACGTGGACGATCGCGCTGGGGCTGACCATGTGGTCGGGGATGACCGCCTTGTCGGGGTTCGCGAGCAACTTCGGCCAGCTGGCGGCAGCGCGCGTCGGCGTCGGCGTCGGTGAAGCGAGCGCCAGCCCCGCGGCTTACTCTCTGATCGGCGACTGGTTTCCACGCTCGATGCGGGCAACCGCCTTGTCGGTCTATTCGAGCGGCATATTCATCGGTGCGGGTCTCAGCTTCATGATTTCGGGCGTCGTCGTCGACGGCTGGAACAAGACCTATCCGCACGGCACCGGTGCGCCGCTGGCGCTAGTCGGCTGGCAGGCGGCGTTCCTGATCATCGGCATTCCCGGGCTGCTGCTGGCGCTTATTGTACTGACGCTGCGCGAGCCACCGCGCGGGCTCGCCGACGGGCTCATCGTCGCGCTGCCGGCAGGTCGTCATCCGCTGGTGCGAACGATCGCCGAGCTCGGCACGGTGTTGCCGCCGTTCCCGCTGTTCACCCTCCGGAGGGCGGGCGCGAGCGCTGCAACGCTGCGCCGCAACCGGCTGGCACTGGCTATCGCAGCCGCGGCCGCGGTAGTGATGACGGTTGCGACCGACGCCCTCGTGCCGGCGGTCAAGCTCAAGATCATTGCACAGGTCGGGCCGGTTGGCGTCACATCCAACACCATCCAGTGGGCAGCGATGGCAATCGGGCTCTACGGCGTGTTCTCCTGGTCGCAGGCGCTGCACACCCGCGACCGGCCGTTGCACGCGCTGGTCTGGGGCACGCCGACCTTCCTCTACACCGCCGCCGCGGGTACGCTGATCTCGTTCAACAGCTATGCGATCGGGGCGTGGATCTTCATCTACGCGTCACGGGCGCTCGGTGCGCAGCCGGGAACGGCGGGCTTACTGCTCGGGCTCGGATCGGCAGTCGGGGGCTGGATCGGTACGACCGCAGGCGGGCTGATCGGCGACGCCTGGCGCCGGCGCGATGCGACCGGACGGCTCAAGCTGTCACTACTTGCATCCGCCATCCCCCTGCCAATTGCCTTATTCGCGCTTTCTACGCACCAGCTCAGCAAGGTCTACATCTGCTATTTCCTTGTCATCCTGATCGGCACGGCGTGGCTCGGCGGGATCACCGCGACGATGCAGGACCTCGTGCTGCCGCGGATGCGCGGCACCGCGGGCGCAATGTTCTTCATGGGCACGACGCTGATCGGGCTGGGCAACGGTCCCTATTTCGTCGGCCTGGTCAGCGACGCGATCGGCAGCCTGCGCGTCGCGCTGTTCGCCGCCTATGCCGTTGTGCCAATCGCATGGTTTTGTATCTGGCGGGCGATGCGCGGACTGCCGCTAGCCGAAGCCAGTCGCGTCTACCGTGCCCGCGCCGCCGGCGAACCCATCTGACCAGGAGCCAAATCATGAAGATCGAACAGCTATTCTCCGTCGCCGGCAAGGTCGTCGTCGTCACCGGCGGCAGCCGCGGCATCGGCGAGATGATCGCGCGCGGCTATGTCGAGAACGGCGCGAGGGTCTACATCACGGCGCGCAACGCCGCGGTCTGCGACGGGCTCGCGGCCGAGCTGTCGAAAACCGGCCACTGCGTCTCGATCCCCGCCGATCTCGCCAAGCCCGGCGAAATCGAGCGCTTCGCCGCCGCGCTCGAAGCGCACGAGAGCCGCGTCGACGTGCTGTTCAACAACGCCGGCGCGAGCTGGGGCGCGAGCTTCGATAGCTTCCCCGAAAGCGGTTGGGACAAGGTCATGGACCTGAACGTCAAGTCGGTGTTCTTCCTGACCCAACGGCTGGTCAAGCTCCTCGAAGCGGGTGCGTCGCCCGAAGACTTCGCGCGCGTCATCAACATCGGCTCGATCGACGGCATGCACGTCTCGGGCATCGAGACCTACAGCTATGCCGCCTCGAAGGCCGCGGTGCTCCATCTGACCCGGATGATGGCGAAATACCTCGCACCGCGGCATATCGCGGTCAACGCCATCGCGCCGGGCTATTTCCCGTCGAAGATGACGGCTGCAATCAGCGAGACCGACCGCGTCGCTTCGCTCGCGGCGACGCCAATGGGCCGCGTCGGTACGCCCGAAGACATGGCCGGCGTCGCGCTCTACCTCGGCTCGCGCGCCAGTGGCTTCGTCTGCGGCAGCGTCATTGCGGTCGATGGCGGCTATGCAACGACGGCGTGAGCGATGCGGGTCGCCTACATCATCACCTCGCACAAGCGTCCCGACCTGTTGATCAGGCTGGTCGATGCCTTGGGCGGCGCGCCGATCGCGATCCACATCGACCGAAAATCCAGCATCGGGCCCGACGTCCAAGCCCGCATCAGCACCTACGACAATGTCACGTTGTTGCCTCGCCACGTCTGTCATTGGGGGCTGTTCGGCCACGTCGCGGGTAGCCTCGAGGGGCTAAAGTGGTTTGCGGGCCTATCGGCCGATTATGCCGTACTGCTGACCGGGCAATGTTATCCGGTCAAGCCGCTGCCGGTCATCGAGGCCGCGATCGGCAATCTCGGCGGACGATCGATGATCGAGATTGCCGCATTTCCCAAGGCCGAGTGGCTGCACGGCGACGACGGCGGTTACAAGCGTGTCGACCGGTTCTGGGTGAAGTGGCCGCGCCGGGTATTTCCCAAGGCGATCAAGCTCTGGCAGCGGCACCTGCCCTATGGCCTGCATCCCTACGGCGGCAGCAGCTACTGGTGCCTGTCGCGGCAGGCGGTCGAGTACGTCCTGCAGTATATCGCCGACCATCCGCGGATCGTCGCGTATTGCCGATCGGTATTCGTTCCAGACGAGATGTTCTTTCAAACCATCCTGGGCAATTCTCCCCTCCGCGACCAGCTGGTCAACAAGCTTATGCATTACACCGACTGGTCGAGGGGCGGTGCCAACCCGGCGGTGCTTGGTATTACCGAGCTGCCGACGGCACTGGCAAGCGACGCTTGCTTCGCGCGTAAGTTCGAGGGTAGCGCGGTGCTGGATGCGATCGATGCCGTGATCAGGCAACGCTGAGCGCAAGCGGCAAGCACGTCTTCCGAGTTGCGCTCAGAACCCAGTCTGGCTATGGCATGGGCACTCATGGAGGACCGTCATGAACGCGCCCGTCAATGCCAAGACCTTCGTACCGGCATACCGCGATCTGCACCTGCCGAGCTACCGCGAGCTCAGCCATCTGCCGGGGCTGAAGCCGCATCCGGTCCCGATCCTGCGGACGATCGAGTTCCTGAAAGACCCGCTCGCGGGGGTGCGCAGCAACGTCGCGAAATTCGGGCACATCTACCGCGTCAATAATTTCGGCGGCTGGAACATCGGGCTGATCGGGCCCGAGGCGAACGAGCTGGTGCTGTTCGACAAGGAGCGCAATTTCTCGTCGAAGATGGGCTGGGACCCGATCCTCGATCGCGTCTTCCCGCGCGGGCTGATGATGATGGACTTCGACCATCACCGGGCCGACCGCAAGACCCTCGGCGTCGCGTTCAAGCCCGAGCCGATGAGAATCTACCTGAACGCGCTGAACGACGGCATCGGCCGCGGCATCGCCGACTGGTCCGAGCGCGGCGAGTTCAAATTCTACCCGGCGATCAAGCAGCTGACGCTCGACCTTGCCGCCGCGTCGTTCCTCGGCATCCCGTGGGGACCCGAGGCGGACGCGATCAACCAGGCCTTCGTCCACATGGTCGCCGCGTCGGTCGGCATCGTCCGCGTGCCGGTGCCGGGGACCGCGATGGCGCGCGGGGTCAAGGGCCGCAAGCTGATGTGCCGGTTCTTCGCGCGCGAAATCCCCAAGCGGCGCGGCGCGGCAGGCGACGATATCTTCACGCAGGTCTGCAATGCGCGGAACGACGCCGGAACGCTGCTCGACGACCAGGAAATCATCGATCATATGAACTTCCTGATGATGGCGGCGCACGACACGCTGACGTCATCGCTGACCTCGACGGTCTATTACCTCGCCAAGCACCCCGAGTGGCAGGAGCGACTGCGGACCGAGATCTTGGGCGTTCGCGCCACCGCCGGACCCACGCTGCCGTACGACCGGCTGGGCGATCTCGAACAGGTCGAGTGGGCGTTCAAGGAAGCGCTGCGACTGCTGCCGCCGGTGCCGTCGGTACCGCGCCGGGTGCTGCGCGACTTCGAGTTCGGCGGCTATACCATCCCGGCCGGTGCCCACGTCGGGGTTAGCCCGATGTACACGCACCGCATGCCCGGGGTCTGGGAGGATCCCGACACCTTCGACCCGTCGCGGTTCAGCCACAACCGTTCCAAGGGCCGCCACAAATACGCCTGGGTGCCGTTCGGCGGCGGCGCGCATATGTGCCTC
>JANOOK010000113.1:0-1919 GCA_031421275.1 Sphingomonadaceae bacterium | reverse complement strand
GCTGTAGCCGAGGCGCTTCACGCGGCGACCTCGGTCAGCGCGAGCACGTCGGTGCAGCGGGTGCAGAGCTGGGTCGCGGGGGCGACGTCGGGAAGATAGCGGCGGCAACGCTCGCAGCGGGGAAGGTTAGTGGCTTCTGCTATGACTAAAGTGAGCGTTGTGTCACTGACACCAGCTGTGGACGGCTGGATTGTTGCGTCTTCTTCAATCGACGCAACGATGCATAGCTCTTCAAACGACCCAGTTGACGCGACTACTTCGATATCCGGCTTCGCGAAGTTGATCCGGATCGCCGCCTCGTTGCTTGACCCAAGCAGCTTGTTTTTCCGCTTCGGCTCAATTGCTTCGGTAACAGCACGCCGCAGAACTCGCAGTCGATTCCATCGCTGCCCCAGCGCCTCATCCCGCCAGCCGGAGTGATCCGCCCACTCTTCCAAGTGAACACTCCCCGCCTGAGGGAACCGCGTCCGCCAGACCTCGTCGGCGGTAAACACCAGCACCGGCGCGAGCCACTTGGTCAGCGCGTGGAACAGCGTGTCGAGCACGGTGCGGCAGGCCCGGCGCTTCGGCGAGGCGGGCGCGTCGCAGTACAGGCTGTCCTTGCGGATATCGAAATAGAACGCCGACAGGTCGCTGTTCGCAAATGAATTGAGCGCGACCATGTACGGGTTGAAGTCGAAGTTCGCGGCGTGCACCCGCAGTTCGGCGTCGATCTCGGCGACGCGGTGGAGCACCCAGCGTTCGAGTTCGGGCATCTCGGCGACGGGCAGCCGCTCGGCCTCGCTCCAGCCGTCGAGGCTGCCGAGCAGATAGCGGAAGGTGTTGCGCAGCTTGCGGTACACGTCGGCCTGCCCGCCGAGCACTTCCTTGCCGATGCGGACGTCGTCGAAATAGTTGGTCGAGGCGACCCACAGCCGCAGGATGTCGGCCCCTTCGCTGTTGACCACCGCCAGCGGGTCGACGGTGTTGCCGACCGACTTCGACATCTTCTTGCCCGCCGCATCGAGCGCGAAGCCGTGCGTCAGCACCGCCTCGTACGGCGCATGGCCCCGCGTCCCGCAGCTTTCGAGCAGCGACGACTGGAACCAGCCGCGATGCTGGTCCGAGCCTTCGAGGTAGAGCGACGCGCGCGTCCCCGCGCCGTAGCGGTCCTCGAGCGTGAACGCATAGGTACAGCCCGAGTCGAACCACACGTCGAGGATGTCGCCGATCCGCTCGTAATCGGCGGGGTCGCGCTCGGGTCCGAGAAAATGCGCCGGGTCGGTCGTGTACCACGCGTCCGCGCCGCCTGCCCGTACCGCAGCGACGATGCGCGCGTCGACCGCGGGGTCGCGCAGATACTCGCCCGTCCGCCGGTCGACGAACAGCGTGATCGGCACCCCCCACGCGCGCTGCCGCGAGATCAGCCAGTCGGGACGGCCCGCGACCATCGCGGTGATGCGGTTCTGCGCCCGCTCGGGGACCCAGCGAGTGTTCTCGATGGCGGTCAGGGCGAGGGCGCGCAGCGTCTGATCCTCCCCGCCTTCGGGGAGGGGGACGATCGCCCTTGCGATGGTGGAGGGGCGGAGCGACTGGGCTCCGGCTCCGTTCGCGAAAGTCCTGGCGTCGTTGCCGGAGTGCGCGCCTGGCCCAGCGGCCCCTCCAATATGCCAAGCGGCATGGTCCCCCTCCCCGTTTTGGGGAGGGCTTTTGTCCATCGGGATGAACCACTGCGGCGTGCAGCGGTAGATCAGCTTGGCGTGGCTGCGCCAGCTATGCGGATAGCTGTGCCGGTAATCGCCGTCGGCGAGCAGCGCGCCCGCGGCGCTCAGCGCACTGGTGACGACGTCGTTCTTCGCCCCGAGCCGCCCGTTCACGTTATAGACGTGCATCCCGCCGACCACCGGCCAGTCGGCACGGTAGGTGCCGTTCGCCTGCAC
>JANOOK010000112.1:0-12280 GCA_031421275.1 Sphingomonadaceae bacterium | reverse complement strand
CAGTGGAAAATGCGGCTCGATCCGGCGCATCTGCGCCTCCGACAGCCAGATCAAATCGCTCATGGCAACGCCTCCTCAGCGCCGCCATTGAATCAGATCATCGACGTCGTGGGAATCCCTTTAATGGGTCCTGAGCCTAGGTCTCAAAATGTTTTTGGGAACCTGCGTCACTCAGCGCTCACAGATCAGGTCCGAAGGTCCGCAACGGGGGCGTATGCGGCGGCTCAGCCGCCCGCCCGCAACCTCGCAATTGCCTCGTTCGCCAGCGCATCCGCCCGTTCGTTGTCGGGGTCGCCCGAATGCCCCTTCACCCAATGCCAGCTAATCTCGTGGCGGGCGGCGGCGGCGAGCAGCGCCTGCCACAACTCGATGTTCTTGACGGCCGAACCGTCAGCGGTGCGCCAGCTGCGGCGTTGCCAGCCGTGGACCCATTTGGTGATGCCGTCGCGGACGTAGTTGCTGTCGGTCGACAGCTTGACCTTGCACGACTGCCTGAGCGCGTTCAGCGCTTCGACCGCGGCGGTCAGCTCCATGCGGTTGTTGGTGGTGTGCGCCGCCGCGCCCGACAGCTCGCGCTCAGTGGCATCCATGCGCAGGATCGCGCCCCAGCCGCCGATACCGGGATTGCCCTTGCACGCGCCGTCGGTAGCGATGACGACGTGGGGCTTGGGCCTGCCGGGTTCGCCAGCCGTCGCGACCTTGCCCGCGGGTGATCCACCTTCGCTCATCCGCCCATCACCTGTGCAGGGCTTGCGCCTCTATACCACTCGAGCCGCCGCGCGAACGCGAGCGGGTCCTTGCGCGTCACCAGCGCGCCCGGCGGGGTGTTGATCCAGTCGAAGGCTCGCGTCAGGATGAAGCGCAGCGCCGCGCCCCGGCAGAGCATCGGCAACGCCGCAGCTTCGGCATCGCTAAGCGCATGCGCCGAGCGATAACCGGCGAGCAACGCCGCGGCGCGCTCGGGATGGAAGCCGCTGCCGTCGGCAGTGAAGCACCAGGCGGTGTGCATTACCGCGAGGTCATAGGCGCGGATGTCGGTGCAGGCGAAGTAGAAGTCAATCAGCCCGGTGACGCGCCCGTCGAGGGTGAGCACGTTGTCGGGGAACAGGTCGGCGTGGACCGTGCTGTGATCGAGGTGCTGCGGCCAGCCGCCTTCGACCGCCGCCAGCGCGCTCGCCAGCAACGGTGCGAGCGCGGGGTCGATGCTGCCCAGCTGGCCGGAGCACTTGTCTGACAACGCGCGCCAGTGCGCCGACCCGAGCGCGTTCGGGCGGAGGCCGTTGAAGTCGGCGACGGCGCGGTGCGTCGCGCCAAGTGCGGCACCACCGGCGAACGCATCGCTTGCGGTCGGCTCGGCGATCGAGACACCGGGCAGGAACTCGATCAGGCAGGCTGGGCGTCCGCACAGTCGCTGCAAGGCCACCCCGTGCCGGTCGCGGATCGGAAGCGGCACCGGCTGGCCGCGGTCGGCGAGGTGCGTCAGTAGATCAAGGAAGTAAGGAAGGTACGCCGTCTCGACCCGCTCCTCGTACAGCGTCAGAATGAAGCGGCCGGCGGTCGTGTCGAGCAGATAGTTCGAGTTCTGGACGCCCTCGGCGATGCCCTTGAAGCTGACCGCCGTGCCGCAATCGTAACCTCGCAGGAACGCCTGCAGCGCCTCGGCCGAGACCACCGTGAACACCGCCATCAGTAGTGAGCCATCAGGAGCTCGATGTCGCCATTAAAGCCACCTGCATTTAGATCGCCATGATATTGAACTGGATCGTCTGCCGTCATTCCCGCGGCCGCGCGAATGACAAAGGTGGGTTGGCTTGAACTCATCCCGCTCAAGATCGCGACCAAACCCGAGCGAAATCGAGGGACCTGCCCGGAGATTGTGCGTCCCTCGACTGCGCTCGGAATGAGCGGGTTTGGTGCTGCGACCTGGCTGCAAGATCGTCTAGGCGGTCGTGAGCGCGCGCGGCAGCTTGAAGACGACGTCCTCGACGGCGTTGGTGATTTCCTCGACCGCCAGTTCGAAGCGCGAGCCGATCAGTGCCAGCAGTTCCTGCACCAGCACTTCGGGAGCCGATGCGCCCGCTGTGATGCCCAGCGTGGCGACGTCCTGGAACCAGCGCCAGTCGAGATATTCGGCGCGCGGAATCAGATAGGCCGGGGCACCCGAGCGCTCGGCGACTTCGCGCAGCCGCTGCGAGTTCGACGAATTGGTCGCGCCGATCACCAGCATCAGGTCGCAGGCATCGGCGATCGACTTGACCGCCGCCTGGCGGTTCGAGGTGGCGTAGCAGATGTCCTCGCCCTTGGGCCCCTGGATCGCTGGAAAGCGCCGCTGCAGCTCGGCGACGATCTCGAAGGTGTCGTCGACCGACAGCGTCGTCTGCGTCAGAAAGCCGATGTTGGCGGGGTCGGCGATCTCGACCGAGCGCGCGTCCTCGAGCGTCTCGACCAGCGTGATCTGGCCCGGCGCGACCTGGCCGAAGGTGCCGATGACCTCGGGGTGGCCGGCGTGGCCGACGAACAGGATATGCCGCCCCAGGCTCGCCAGCCGCTCGGCTTGGCGGTGCACCTTCGACACTAAAGGGCAGGTCGCGTCGAGGTAATTGAGCCCGCGTACCTCGGCCTCGGCGGGCACCGTCTTGGGGACCCCGTGCGCCGAGAAGATCACCGGCACGCCGTCGGGAACCTCGTCGAGCTCCTCGACGAACACCGCGCCTTTCGCCTTCAATGAATCGACGACGAAGCGGTTGTGGACGATCTCGTGGCGGACATATACCGGCGCGCCGTAGCGTTCGATCGCCAGCTCGACGATGTGAATGGCGCGGTCGACCCCGGCACAGAAGCCGCGTGGTGCGGCGATCAGCACGCGCAGGCGCGGCAGCGCGCCGGGCTGCGGCTCGCGCGATGGTTGGATTGGCGTCAGCATGTTCATCGTGCCCCTTTACGCGATTGCTTGTGCGCGCGGAACCCGAATCCTATGGTGCGGTGCATACATCATCTGAGGGTCACAACTTGTCCAAGCTGCGTAGCATCGCCGCACTCGCTTTCATGGCCGCGCTCGTCGCCGGGTGTGAGCGCAATCCGCTGCTGGTCAAGCGCTCGGCCTGCCCGGCGGTGGCGATTCCCAATTTCACGGGCGATGTCACGCTGTTCAACGATGGCGAAAGTCGCGACGCGAGCGCCATCGATGTCGTCGCGACGATCACCAATCTGCGGGGCGTTTGCGACGACGGGGCTGACAAGCTCGGCACCAACGTCAGCTTCGATGTCGTCGCCCGCCGGACCTCGGCGCGGGGGCCGCGCATCGTCTCGCTGCCGTTCTTCGCCAGCGTCGTCCAGGGCGGCTCCACGCTGATCTCGAAGCAGCTCGGCGCGGTGACGCTCAACTTCGCCGACGGCCAGCTGCGGACGCAGGCCAGCGGCGCGGCGCATGCCGATGTGACACGCGCGTCGGCGACGCTGCCCAAGAAGATACAGGACGAGGTCAGCCGCAAGCGCAAGGCAGGCGACCTCGACGCCGCCACCGATCCGCTCGCCGACCCCGAGGTCAAGGCGGCGATCCGCGCGATCAGCTTCGAGGTGCTCGTCGGCTTCCAGCTCGACGACGCGGCGCTGGGGTATAACGTCCTGAAGTAAGCCGGGCTGATCGCGCCCGGCGAACGCTGCGCTGGCGATCAGGCCGTCTTCAGACGCCTGTTACGCAGCAGCACTCCGGTCACGGCAAAGCCAGTCACCAACAGCGCCCAATTCTGCGGCTCGGTGACGCCCTCGGATGCCGTTGGCGGAGTGACGACACCGATGCCCGGTGCCGGGCCGGGCACGCCCGATCCGCCGATGCCGCTGGCCGGGCCGATGCCGCCGACCGGCCCGTTAAAGCTTTCTCCAGGCCGGCCGAAACTGCTGTTAGGACTGAAGGGGGAACTGCCGTTCTGCAACGCGGTCATGTCCTGCGGCGCCAAGTTCGACAGGCCGGCGGGCGACCCGCTGCTCAGCCCTCTCCCTCCTGGCGCGTCGCTGGCATAGCTCGCCGGGCAATGACCGATTGGATCACGCACAGCTGAAGCTGCAGGTGTCTCGAGCCGATTCGCCGCCCGGTGCAAAAGATGTGCCACACTATGGCGCACCTTGGGTTGGGTTGCGAGTACGACCGGGCCGGCGAGCACCGGGCACAGGCAGAGCGCAGCTAATTTCGCAGGTATCAAGGTTCAGCCCCCAGCATGGATTACTCATTCCATAACGCTGTCGTAACATAATAGTAACTACGCCGCCGAAATAATATTTCATTGTCAGATCTTGGCTTAGCGGTTGCCACAGCGGTTGACTTGCCGCGCCGCATTGGGGATAGCAAACCGTCGTCGGGCCCCGGTCCGGTACACGCGCGGGAGAGTGTGGGCTTTATGGCCTGCCGCCGAAGGAGCAACCGCCCCCGGAATCTCTCAGGCCCCCGGACCGCGCGGGTGCACTAGCGGCGATCTGGAAAGCGGCCATGCGCTTAGGCGTGCGCGGTCCACCGAAGGGGTAAGCGCGCGAGCTTCGGCCGCCCGCGAAAGCTCTCAGGTGCAAGTGACAGGCGGGGGCAGGGCGTACGGAGTGGCCGTGCGCTCGGCTCTGTCACGGTGCGCCGATGTCCGATACCGGCCTGTTCCTCGATACGCTGCACCGTGAATTCGGCGCGCGCATGGTGTCGTTTGCCGGATATACGATGCCGATCCAGTTCGAGGGCATCATCGCCGAGCACCAGTGGACGCGCGCCCACGCCGGGCTGTTCGACGTCAGCCATATGGGCCAGCTGGAGTTGCCGCTGGCCAGCGCGGTCGCCCTCGAAGGGTTGCTGCCGGCCGATGTGACCGGCTTGCGCGAGGGCGTGCTGCGCTACTCGCTCCTGTTGAGCGAGGGCGGCGGCATCCTCGACGACTTGATGCTGACGCAGCGCGCGGCCGAGTTTTATATGGTCGTCAACGGCGCGACCAAGCAGGCGGACATCGCCGAGTTGCGTGCCGCCGGGCTCGATGTAATTTATCGCGAAGATTTTGCACTATTGGCCTTGCAGGGTCCGCAGGCGGCTGCCGTGCTCGAACGGCTGGCACCCGGCGTGGGCGCGCTAAGCTTCATGCGGGCGGCATCGTTCGAGCTGCTGGGTGCCCAGGCGTGGATCAGCCGCTCGGGCTACACCGGCGAGGACGGCTTCGAGATTTCGATCGCGGCGACGGCGGTCGAAGCGCTCGCCCGCGCGCTTCTCGGCGAGCCCGAGGTCAAGCCGATAGGGCTGGGCGCGCGCGATTCGCTGCGTCTGGAGGCTGGGCTGCCGCTGTACGGCCACGATCTGACGCCCGACATCACCCCAGTCGAGGCCGGTCTCGCCTTTGCCATCTCGAAGCGCCGCAAGCTTCAAGGCGGCTTTCGTGGGGCCTCGCGTATTCTCGACCAGCTGCTGCACGGGGCGCCGCGCCGCCGGGTCGGGCTGGCGATCGAGGGCCGCCAGCCGGTGCGCGAGGGGGCGGCCGTCATCGAGCATGGGAGCAAGGTCGGCGAGGTCACCAGCGGCGGCTTCGGCCCGGCGCTCGGCCGTCCGATCGCGATGGCGTATGTGCCCGCGCACCTTGCCGCCGACGGCACCGCGATCAGCCTCGAGGTACGCGGCAAGCGGCTCGACGCGACCGTCGTGTCGATGCCGTTCTTTCCGAAATCCTATGTCCGCCAGATCACCATGCCGGCGGACGCTGCTGCAGGAGTGATCGCATGACCCGCTATTTCACCAGGGAGCACGAATGGGTCGATGTCGACGGCGGCATCGGCACCGTCGGTGTCACCGACTATGCGCAAGGCCAGCTCGGCGACGTGGTCTTCGTCGAGGTGCCGGTAATCGGCGCGGTGCTCGCCAAAGGCGCGGCCGCGGCGGTGGTCGAGTCGGTCAAGGCAGCATCGGATGTCTATACGCCGGTGTCGGGCACGGTCAGCGAAGCCAATGCCGCGCTTGAGGCCGAACCGGCGTTGGTCAACACTGCCGCCGATACCGAAGGGTGGTTCTTCAAGCTGATGCTGAGCGACGCAGGCGAGCTGGCCGAGCTGATGGACACGGCGGCGTACAAGACGTTCTGCGCGGGATTGTGACTATCATGGCTCATGTTTGCTCGTCACCCCCGCGAAGGCGGGGGTTCCTATGCGTCGAGCGATCGTGGTTATGGATCCCCGCCTTCGCGGGGGTGACGACATTGTCATGGCAAGTTTGGTGAGCTGGGACCCCGCCCTGTACGCAACGCACGCCGCGTTCGTGCCCGCGCTCGGCGCGCCCGTGCTGGCGCTGCTTGCCCCGCAGCCGGGCGAGCGCATCCTCGATCTAGGCTGTGGCGACGGCGTGCTGACTGCACAGCTGGTCGCCGCGGGCGCGCACGTCCACGGCATCGACGCCGATCCGGCGATGATCGAGGCCGCGGTCGCCAAGGGACTTGATGCGCGCGTCGGCGACGGCCGCAGTCTAAGCTTCCAAGCAGAGTTCGATGCGGTCTTCACCAACGCCGCGCTGCACTGGATGGGCGATCCCACGCCGGTCGCCGCCGGCGTCTTCCGCGCGCTGAAACCCGGCGGCCGCTACGTCGGCGAGTTTGGCGGCTTCGGCAATATCGCCGCGATCCGCGTCGCGGTCCGCGCCGTGCTCGCCGCGCGCGGTTGCCGCGTGCCGCCGGTCGAGGAGAATTATTACCCGACCGCGGCAGCGTTCCGGGCCGTGCTCGGAGCGGCGGGCTTCGCCGTCGACGCTTGCGAGCTGATCCACCGCCAGACGCCGATCACCAGCGGCATGAGCGCGTGGCTGCAGACGTTTCGCGGCGGCTTCATCGACAGCGCCGGAGTGCCCGCCGACAAGCGCGCGCAGGTCATCGAGGACACCCGCGCGCTACTGCAGCCGGTGCTCGCCGACGACGTCGGCAACTGGTTCGCCGATTATGTTCGATTGCGCTTCGCCGCGCACAAGCCGGAGTAAGCCCATGCGTTATCTTCCCCACACCGCCGCCGACCGGCAAGACATGCTGCGCGCCATCGGGGCCGCCGACATCGACGCGCTGTTCGCCGACGTACCCCAGGCCGCGCGCCTGACCGCGCCGATTGCCGGCCTACCCCACCATCTGCCCGAGATGCTCGTCGAGCGGCAGCTGGGGGGCCTCGCGGCGCGCAACATGACCGCCTCGGCAGGCCCGTCGTTCCTCGGCTGCGGTGCCTACAAGCATCATGTGCCCGCGACGGTCGATCACATCATCCAGCGCGGCGAGTTCCTGACCAGCTACACGCCGTACCAGCCCGAGATCGCGCAGGGCACGCTGCAATATCTGTTCGAGTTTCAGACGCAGGTGGCGCGGCTGACCGGCATGGATGTCGCCAACGCGTCGATGTACGACGGCAGCACCTCGATGACCGAGGCGGTGTTCATGGCGCGGCGGGTAACCCGGCGCAAAGTCGCGCGCGTTTCGGGCGGCGTCCATCCGCACTACGTCGCGGTGCTCAACACGCTGACGCGTTTCACCGACGACGAGATCGTCGCGGGCGTGCCGGAGCTGGCCGCCGACAGCGATCTCGACGTGCTGGCGGCGGCGGTCGACGAGCAGACCAGCTGCGTCGTCGTGCAGAACCCCGATATCCTCGGTCGTGTCGCCGACCTCACCCCGCTCGCGGCCGCCTGCCATGCCGCGGGTGCGCTGCTGATCGTCGTCGTCACCGAGGTGGTGTCGCTCGGACTGGTCAAGTCGCCGGGCGAGATGGGGGCCGACATCGTCGTCGCCGAGGGCCAGTCGATTGGCAACGGGCTGAACTTCGGCGGGCCCTACCTCGGGCTGTTCGCCTGCCGCGAGCAGCACGTCCGCCAGATGCCGGGGCGGCTGTGCGGCGAGACCGTCGATGCCGACGGTCGCCGCGGCTTCGTGCTGACGCTGAGCACGCGCGAGCAGCACATTCGCCGCGAGAGGGCGACCTCGAACATCTGTACCAACAGCGGCCTGTGCGCGCTGGCGTTCACCGTCCACATGAGCCTGCTCGGAGAGGCTGGTTTGCGTAAGCTCGCCGCGCTCAATCACGCCCGCGCGGTGCAGCTTGCCGAGCGGCTGGCGCGGGTGCCCGGTATCGAGCTGGTGACGCCGGTGTTCTTCAACGAGTTCACGCTCAAGCTGCCGGTCGAGGCGCGGCCGCTGGTGCGGACGCTGGCGGGCAAGGGCGTGCTCGCGGGGGTGGCGCTCGGGCGGTTGTATCCGGGGGTGAAGGCGCTCGAGAACGGCTTGGCGGTGGCGGTGACCGAGACTGCGACCGACGAGGATTTCGACGCGGTCGAGGACGCTTTGGACGAGGTGCTATCATGACCTACACCGGTAACCGCGGGCTGATGCTCGAAGAGCCGCTGCTGTTCGAGAAGGGCGCGGTCGACCGCTGCGGCGTTGACCTGCCGGACGTGCCACCGGTCGCCGGCCGCCTCGACCACCTGCTGCGCCATCGCGAGATTGGGCTGCCGGGCCTCGCCGAGCCCGATGTGGTGCGCCATTTCACCCGGCTCAGCCGCCAGAATTACGCCATCGACATGGGCATCTTCCCGCTCGGCAGCTGCACGATGAAGCACAATCCGCGGCTCAACGAGAAGCTGGCGCGTCTGCCGGGGTTTGCCGATATCCATCCGCTGCAGCCGGTCGACACCGTGCAGGGCGCGCTGGCGGTGATCGATACGCTCGCCGACTGGCTGAAGAAGCTGACCGGCATGCCCGCGATCGCAATGTCGCCCAAGGCGGGCGCGCATGGTGAGTTGTGCGGCATGCTGGCGATCCGCGCGGCGCACGAAGCGTGCGGCGACGCGCGTTCGGTGGTGCTGGTTCCCGAGAGCGCGCACGGCACCAATCCGGCGACCGCGGCCTTTTGCGGCTACCGCGTCGAGAACATCCCCGCCGACGCGCGCGGGCGGGTCGACCTCGCCGCACTGCAGGCGCGGCTCGGGCCCGATGTCGCGGCGGTGATGATCACCAACCCCAACACCTGCGGGCTGTTCGAGCCCGACATGATCGCCATCGGCGAGGCGGTGCACGCCGCGGGCGCGTTCGTCTATTGCGACGGCGCGAATTTCAACGCCATCGTCGGCCGCGTCCGCCCCGGCGATCTCGGCATCGACGCGATGCACATCAACCTGCACAAGACCTTCTCGACTCCGCACGGCGGCGGCGGTCCGGGCAGCGGGCCGGTGGTGTTCAGTGCGGCGCTTGCGCCGTTCGCGCCGCTGCCGTTCGTGCAAAAGACCGGCCAGCACTATGAGCTGATTGAGGAGGAGCAGGCCTTGGCTTCGGCGGATCACAATCACAGCTTTGGCCGCATGGTGGCATTCCACGGTCAGATGGGCATGTTCGTCCGCGCGCTCAGCTACATCATGAGCCACGGTGCCGACGGGCTGCGGCAGGTGGCCGAGGATGCGGTCTTGAACGCCAACTATATCCTGCACGGGCTCAAGGACGTGTTCACCGCACCGTTCGCGCACACCGGCCCGTGCATGCACGAGGCGCTGTTCAGCGACGAGTTCCTGACCGCCGCCGGGCTGACGACGCTCGACCTCGCCAAGGCGATGATCGACGAGGGCTTCCACCCGATGACGGTCTATTTCCCGCTGGTCGTCCACGGCGCGATGCTGGTGGAGCCGACCGAGACAGAGAGCAAGGCCAACCTCGACCAGCTGATCGGCGCGCTGCGTTCGATCGCCGCGGCCATGCTCAGCGGCAATCCGGCGGCGTTCAAGAGCGCGCCGCATCTTGCGCCGCGGCGGCGGCTCGATGAGACTGCGGCGGCGCGCAAACCCGTGCTGACGTGGCGCGAACCGGAACAATTGGCGGCGGCGGAGTAGCTTCTCGCCGGTGCGTACGGGCGGCGGAGTAGCTTCCCGCCCGGGCGCGCACGATCTTCATTTGTTGTCGTCCCGAGCACAATAATTGTCATCCCGGCGAAGGCCGGGGCCCATCACCTCAAGCGTATTCGTATGAGGTCATGGGTCCCGGACTTCGCCGGGATGACAATATGATTCCAAGGGCCGACCCTGCGGAGTAGCCTACCCCGTCGTTCCCGCCAGCGCCTTCGCGAACACCTCCGGATCGAACGGCCGCAGGTCGTCGATCCCCTCGCCGACCCCGACCGCGTGGATCGGCAGCCCGAACTGCTCGGCGGCTGCGACCAACACGCCGCCGCGCGCGGTACCGTCGAGCTTGGTCATCACCAGCCCGGTGACGCCGGCGACCTCGCGGAACACCTCGATCTGGTTGAGCGCGTTCTGTCCGGTGGTCGCATCGAGCACCAGCACGACGTCATGCGGCGCGCTCGGCATCTGCGTTTGCAGGACCCGCTTGATCTTGGCGAGTTCGTCCATCAGGCCGCTCTTGTTCTGCAGCCGCCCGGCGGTGTCGATGATGAGCACGTCGGTGCCCGCTGCCCGCGCCGCCTCGAGCGCGGTGAACGCCAGCCCCGCCGCGTCGGCGCCGGGCTCGCCCGCGATCACCGGCACGCCGGCGCGACCGCCCCAGATCTTCAGCTGCTCGACCGCCGCCGCCCGGAACGTGTCGCCCGCCGCGAGCATCACGGTGTAATCCTGCTCGGCGAACAGGTGCGCCAGCTTGGCGATCGTCGTCGTCTTGCCCGAGCCGTTGACGCCGACGACGAGCACCACCTGCGGACGCGGGAAGGCGATTACCTCGAGCGGTTGCGCGACGGCACGCAGTACCACGGCGATCTCGGCGGCGACCGCGGCACGGACCCCGGCGGCGTCGATCGCCTTGTCGAAGCGGTCGGCGCGCAGCTTGGCGGCGACGCGCGCGGCCAGACGCACGCCGAGATCGCTGGCGATCAGCGCCTCCTCGATGCCGTTCAGCATGGCGTCGTCGAGCCTGGCGCGGGTGAACAGCCCGACCAGGTTGCCGCCGAGCTTGTCCGAGGACTTCGCCAGCCCGCCGGTCAGCCGGCGCAGCCAGCCGGTCCTCTGTTCAGGCGTGTCGCTCATCCGAAGTTATCCAGTTCGACGCGGCCGGCGAAGCTCGTCGCCGCCGGGCCTCCGAGCGTGACGCGGCCATCGGCCAGCCACTCGACCTGCAACCGTCCGCCGGGCAGATCGACGCTGACCCGCCGCTCGACCAGCCCGCGGCGCATCGCGGCAACCGCGGTCGCGACCGCACCGGTACCGCAGGCGCGCGTCAACCCGGCGCCGCGCTCCCAGACGCGCAGGGCCAGGTGCAGCCGGTCGATGATGTGTGCGACGTCGACGTTCACCCGCTCAGGGAACAGCGCATCATGCTCGATCAGCGGGCCGAGCGTGGCGAGGTCGACCGCGTCGATGGTGTCGACGAAGAACACGATATGTGGGTTGCCGACGTTGACGGCGACGCCGTGGTCGAGGCTGTCCCAGCCGACCGGCACGTCGAGCGTATCGAGCGCATAGGCGAGCGGGACCCGTGCCCAGTCGAATACCGGCGGCGGGAACGTGATCGTCGCTGCGGCTGCGCTCGCCGCGGTTTCAAGCACCCCGCCGCTGGTCTCGATCGTCGCGCTTTCCCCGAGCAGCGTCGCCACGCAGCGCGCCGCGTTGCCGCACGCCCCCGCTTCGCCGCCGTCGGCATTGTAGATGCGCATGAAGGCGGTGGCTTGCGCGCTCGGCGCGATGACGATCAGCTGGTCGCAGCCGATGCCGGTGTGGCGATCGGCGAGGGCCGCGATGCGCGCCTTCGACAACGTCAGCGGCACGCTGCGCGCGTCGAACACGACGAAGTCGTTGCCGAGGCCGTGCATCTTGAGGAAGTCGCGTCGCATGACGGGCGCTATAGCGGCATGCGGCGGCGCGCGTCACCCCGGTCGGACCTTCTTGTAAGCCCAGCGTGCGCGCGACACTCTTGACGCCAAACTGTCTCGCGTGAGACTGTAATCTCAGTTCACTCGAGATAGGCAATGTGCTTATCGCCAAGACTCTGCCGGGGTTGATAAGATGCAGGCAAAGCGGTTGACGATTGTGTTTGGCCTCGGAGCTCTAATACCTTTCATCTGGCAGTTTTTGGGCTTGCTTTTATTTGGCGTGCCTGAAGGACTAATTAGCAAGGTATTTTGGTTAGCTGTTCAGGTAACTTGCCCAGTATGGCTATTTACCAGCAATGATGCGTTGCTGGCCATCGGCAGCGGATGCACAATTTTAACGGTATATGTTCTCGCCAAGTGTTCACACTCAGTTCTTTCGAGGCAATAACCAGCCCAAAGCACACTCTTGATGCGAGCAGACCGTCAATGGACGAAGAGCAGG
>JANOOK010000111.1:0-10014 GCA_031421275.1 Sphingomonadaceae bacterium | reverse complement strand
GGCCAGCCCGCACAGCAGCGCAGCGTGACGATTGCCAATGCCGTCATCGCCGACCCAGCTAGTGACAAGCTGGTCACGGTCTTGGGATCGTTACCGGCAACCGTCACCAGTTCAGCGGCTTCCGCCTCGATCGCCGCAGGGCAGTCGAACACGATTGCCTTCAGCCTGTCCGCAATGCCTGGATCGACTTCGGCCGACGTCGGCCTGGCGTTCACCAGCCACGCGACCACCGGCGACGATATCAATCTCGGCAGCTCGACAGTTCACATCACCGGTACCGTGACCGACCTCGCGGTCGCTGTCATCGTCGGCAAGGGCGACGGTCTGCTGACCTTCAAGAACGGTCACTATGTTCTCGACCTCGGCGATGTCGCCGCAAACTCAGGGGTGCGCTCGACGCTCGTGAGCATGCTTAACGGCGTAACGTACTCGGCCTATTCGGAAAGGCTGAATGGATATTATAGCGGGTTGAGCAGTGACGGCTTCAGCCTCGCCCTGCGCAACCCCATCAACATTGCTGATGACGGCCAGCCACCTGTGTTGCTTGGCCAAACTGAATATGTTGAAGGCGGCAAGCAGACCGATCTCGGCCTACTCGGTTTCGATCCTACTGGCCTATCGCTCGGACGGCACTCGCGCACCATCGACTTCTACGCTTTAACCACGTTCGGCAACTTTCCAGCTTATGGCGGGCCCGACGCCCCGATCACCGTCGAAGCCAATGTCACCGCCGGGGTCCCCGTCGCCGGCGTGCCCGAGCCCGCGACTTGGGGCCTGCTCACCGCCGGCTTCGGCATGATCGGCGCGGCGATGCGGCGGCGCAAGTTGCGCCTGGCGTAGCTTTTAGTCCTCCCCGTATTCGGGAAGGGGGACCATGCGCTTGCATGGTGGAGGGGCGGAACGGCTGGGCTGTAGCCTCTCGCTCGACCGCCCCTCTACCGCGAGCGGTCCCCTCTCCAAAGGCGGGCAGGATCCAGGAACCCCGTGAATCACGGCCTGCACTTCATCTCCGGCCTGCCGCGCGCCGGATCGACGCTGCTGTCGGCGTTGCTCCGACAGAACCCGCACGTCCACGCGGCGATGACCTCGCCAGTCGGCAGCCTCGTCACGGCGCTGCTGCGCGGTATGAGCCAGGAAAACGAAGGCGCGGTGTTCATCGACGACGACCAGCGGGCGCGCATCCTGATCGCTGCCGTCGACGCGTTCTACGCCGAGATCCATCCGGACAAGGTGGTGATCGACACCAACCGATTATGGTGCTCGAAGCTGCCGACGATCGCGGCGCTGTGGCCGGGCGCGAAGGTCATCGCCTGCGTGCGCAATCCGGCGTGGTGCCTCGATAGCATCGAAAGCCTGACTCGGCGCAACGCGCTCGAACCGTCGGGCATCTTCAAGTTCGACCCCAGCGGCACGGTCTATTCGCGCGCCGAAGGGCTGATGAGCGGGACCGGCATGATCGGCTATGCCCTGAACGCGCTGCGCGAGGCGGTATTCGGGGCGGAGCGCGACCGGCTGCTGCTGGTGCGCTTTGAGACGCTGACGGTCGATCCCGCGCGAGTGCTGGCGGCGATCTACGGCTTCCTCGGCGTCCCGCCGTTCACCCATGACTTGGAGCATATCGAGCCCGACTATGACGCGATGATGTTCGATGCCCGGCTCGGCACGCCCGGCCTGCACGCCGTCGGACCGCGCGTCTCGATCGTCAAGCGCGACACCATACTGCCGCCCGACCTGTTCGCCAAATACACCGGCGATGCCTTCTGGGACGCGCCGCTGGGTTTGCCGGAAAGTGTACAGCTGGTGTGATCGACTGGGGACTTGGCTGTTGCCGGCAAGTGTCCGGTTCCGGAAGGCGGCAAGACTGTCGGAACAGCGGCAACGCGGTCGTAGACTGCCGACCGCTATGCGCCTCATTTTCGCCGTTCAACGATTGGCGAGCGATCCCAAAGCGCTCGTGCGCCGTGCTGCGGCTAGCGTTCCACGAACATTGTCCGGACCCGAGACGAGCAGTCGAGCCGGTAAGAGAGCGCTTGGACCATCATGTAGTTCATCTTACTGGTGGCACACAGATCTGGGGCCGACACATGACCATGACTCGCCGCGCGCTGCTTGGCGCAGCCGCGCTTATCGCCGCCGCACCCGCCGCTGCCGCGACCGAAGCGTATCCTGTGCGCATCATGCTCCGAGCGCCGGGCAAGCGCGACTATGTCGCGGCGATCGAGGCGATCCGGACCTGCGCGCAGGCCGAACTCATGGCGACCGGTCTGCCGGGCATGATCGTCTCGCTGGTCGACGATGAAGGCTTCGAAGCCGACCTCTGCATTGGCTGGGCGGATCTTGCCAGCCGCACGCCGGTCGGTCCTGACCATCTGTTCGAGATCGGCTCGATTTCCAAATCCCTGGGAGCACTCGCGCTGTGGCAGCTCGCAGCCGAGGGCAAGATCGACCTCGACGCGCCGGTGTCGCGCTACTTGCCGCTTCACTGCCTGCCGCCCGAGCCGATCACGGCGCAACAGTTGCTCAATCACGTTGCGGGGCTGCCTGAGGGTGCGCCGATACCGCCGAACTCTCCCGGCGGACGGCTGTGGACCGGCGCGAAGCCCGGCGCCAACTTCGCCTATAGCAACACCGGCTATGAACTGATCGGCCTGTTGATCACCCAGGTCGCCGGACGCCCCCATCCGGAGGTGATCCGCGAGCGCGTGCAGAAGCCGATCGGCATGATGCGGGCGACGGCGCACATTCATCTCGAGGACCGCAGCCGCATGGCGACCGGCTATGTGCCGGCCGACGATCTGCCGCCGATGTTCGGCTGCCGGCTGGTCGAAGGCTCCTGGAATGAGATGGACGAGGCCGCGGGTAGCGTCATGGCGACGGTGTCGGACATGGCCGCCTATCTGCGATACGTGATCACGCTCGGCCGGGGCAAAGGGGCTCCGTTGCTCCCCGATGCGAGCGCCAAGGCAATGCTTGGCAACGTGGCGAAAGCCGAGCAAGTCGGCGGCGGCTATTCGTCGGGCTTCATGCGGACCAAGATCGACGGCCGGCCGATGCTTCATCACACCGGCGGTATGGCGCTTTTCACCTCGTCCTTTGATGTTGATGCGCAGGAGGGCGTCGGCGCGTTCGCAAGCACCAATGGCACGCTTGCCGGCCATCGGCCCGTGGCGGTGACAGCCTATGCGATGCAGGCCTTGCGGGCGGCGCGTGCCGGTAAACCGCTGCCGCCCCAGCCGGATTTGTTCATGTCGCGCCGGATCGCCAAGCCCGAACGCTATGTCGGGCGATGGCTCGCCGCCGACGGAACCATGCTCGATTTTGCAAACAGCGCCGCCGGTCTTATCGTGCGCTCGGGCGGTCAGACCGGACGCCTGGAAGCAGTGGACGGCAAGATCGTCACCGATCTGCCGGGCTTTCGCGCCGGAATGCTGGAATTCTCCACCGTTGCGAAAGGGGACAAGGATGCGGCCCCCGACAGGCTCTGGTACCGTGATCGTGCCTTCGGGCGGGATAAGGCGCCCGATCCGGCAGCGCCTGTCCCGGGCCGGCTAGCGTCGCTGGCGGGCAATTACCGGTCTCCGAATCCATGGTTCGGCGGAACGGATATTGTCGTCCGCGGCGACAGGCTGGTGGCGCTCGGCGATGGACCGCTCGTGGAAGACAAGGCCGGGTTCTGGCGCGTCGAGGAAGACAAGGGCGGTTACGAACGCTTCTGGTTCGATACACCCGTCGCTGATCGCATGTACCGGTTGATCGCTTCAGGCGCGACAACGACGCGTCTGAATTAGCTGTCTCGAGGCAAGGGCGGCTTTCCCATCAAGGCTGCCGAAACCCGTCTGTCGGCTAATGGCCAATCCAAGCCATTGTCGGGTGGTTTTCAGACAGGCAGCTTTTGGCGAGAAAAATCCAGAAGCTGGCATCCCGATCACGGTAAAGGCTTGCTGGATAGCGACCAGCACGTTCGCACAGAAATAGTCGACAATGGCCGAAGCGGGAGGCCAACGGTCCGCCGCTACGAACGCCGGCACTGCGGCGGCCTTGCGCCGTCCGGCATCCGCAGCCTGTCGACCATTGGACATTGCCCGCGCCCGGTGCCAGGAAGATGTGATCCGGGGGGCTATGCCGGGATGCACAATTCCGGGGACGCGACATCACCAGCCTTTACATGAACAGACGTGCGATGATTGGCAGCACGGTTGCTGCGGGCGCGCTACTAATGTCGGCCCCCGCGCTCGCGCAGTCGGCTGCGCTGGACGAGACGCGCATCGACGCAATTATCGCTGGCTTCATGGCAGCTTTCGATATGCCCGGTGTGGCGGTCGCCATCATAAGTCCAGGCGCGCCAGATTTCGCGAAGGGCTATGGCGTACGCATACTCGGCAAGCCCGACGCAGTTGATGCCGACACGCTTTTTGCGATCGCCTCCAACAGCAAGGCGTTTACCGCCGCTGCGCTGGCGCTGCTCGTGGACGAGGGGAAGATAGGCTGGGAAGACCCTGTCATTCGCTACATCCCCGAGTTCAAGATGTACGATCCTGTCGTCACGCAAATGATGACAATAAGGGATTTGCTGGTTCATCGTTCCGGCCTGTCGCTGGGAGCGGGCGACCTGATGTTTTGGGCCGGCACAACCCATACCGTCGAGGACATTTTGCACGGGCTGCAGTTTCTGAAGCCCGACAAGGGCTTCAGAGCCGGCTATGCTTATGACAACATCCTGTACATTATTGCCAGCATCCTGCTGCATCGCGTTACGGGCCAGACTTGGGAAGCTTTTGTTTCCAGCCGTTTGCTCAAACCTCTCGGAATGGGCGCGACAGTTCCAGCGCGCTCGCTTGTCAGGACGCAGAATGTTGCCGGACGTCACGCCCGCCTCGGCCCCCCATTGCGGGGGCTTGGCCCGGTCCGGGTAATCGTCGCGGCAGACGAAGGCGACAAGATCGATGCGGCCGGCGGCATCAATGCCAGCGCCTATGATATTCTCGCCTGGTTTCATGTTCAACTCGCACAAGGCAAGTTGCCCGGTGGCGGCAGGCTGTGGAGCGAGCAGCAGGCCAGCGAGATGTGGACGCCCCAGACGATCACCTCGAGCGGCCCGGGCCAGTCTCCTGAAGAGCCGACGCGTTCGGTGATGACAGGCTATGCGCTCGGCTGGAATATTTCGACCTATCGCGGCGAGCGGATGATTTCACATGCCGGTGGCCTAGATGGGCAGGTTACTCACCAAGTGCTTCTCCCTGAGCGCGGCATCGCTGTAGCGGTCTATGCCAATAGCGAGGACAATCCGTCTGGCCTTTACAAGGCCTTGCTCGATCACCTCCTTGCAACACCCGGGGTTGATTGGCTGGCCCGCTCGGTAGCTCAGCAGAAACAAGAGGGTGCCGATGCGTTGAAGCAGATGAGCGCAGCAGAGAGCCTGCGGCCTCCTGGCGAGCTGTCGCTTCCCCCGAAAGCCTATGCAGGTCGTTATAGCGATCCATGGTATGGAGATATCATCGTCGCGATGAAGCGCGGACAATTACACATCGATTTCATCCGTACACCGGCCTTCAAGGGGAACCTTGAGCCTTGGGGCAAAGACAGCTTCCGCACGCGTTTTCCGCAAAGTGCCGGTGAAGATGCGGTTGTCACCTTCGTGGTGCAGAGCGGAGCCGTCACGCAGGTGACGATGAAGGCATTGTCTCCTGTCGCCGACTTCAGTTACGACTTTCAGGATTTGACGTTCTTGCCACGGTAGTTCTGCCGCTGAAAAGTGGTGCTGATACCCGCGTATGAACCTCCCCATCCGTCCGTGCGTATACGATGAATGAACGTCTGCTAGCGGGTTCACCTAGACCGCCCCAGAACGTCCGTCAGTGTGAAGGATATCGGGCGCCGCTTGGCGTACGATATCCTCCAAAGCAGGAAGCCGCGGGCCACGGGGGGTGAGCTATGGGTTTTTCGGGTTTCGGCCCGCTGTGGGGCGGGCGCACCGGTTGGCGGGATGCGCATCGGCGGGCCGGGACGTGGCCTTCGCGGGCGGCTTGCAGCGTCGATGTTGGCCAGGACCGGAGCTCGAGATGGTCACCGAAGCGATGGGCGGTGTCACCGGCGCGAGCGACATCGTCACCGAAAGCATAAGACTTTCGGAGAGCGGTGTGGCCAAGCCATGCCGGGTCATGGCGCGGTGGTCCCGGTCGCTGCTGTGGCGTGCGGCGGTGCGCGCGGCTGGCGCCAGCGTTCGAAGGTTTCGATGACGACCATGTGCCCGCCGCAGCACGGGCATGGCGGGCGGACATCCGCTGGTTCTTTGGGCGGGTCGTCCTCGGGCGGTGGCGCGACGCCAAGCAGTTGTCGGGCGTGGTCGAGGTGCGCCTTGCGGGTGGCACCGGCGAGCAGGCCGTAATGCCGGATGCGGTGGAAGCCCTTGGGCAGGACGTGAAGCAGGAAGCGTCGGACGAACTCGTCTGTCGCCAGCGTCATCACCTGCTGCCGATCGGCACCGTCGCAGCGATAGTTCTTGTAGCGGAAGGTGACGCTGGTGTCGTCGAAGCGCAGGAGCCGGCTGTTCGAGATCGCGACCCGGTGGGTGTAGCGCGACAGATAGGCGAGCACGGCCTCGGGTCCGGCGAACGGCGGCTTGGCATAGACCACCCAGTTCTTCTTCCTGACGGGAGCGAGGTGGCGGAGGAAAGCGCGCCGTTCGGCGAGGTGCGCGAGGCTGCCGAAGAAGCCAAGCCGGCCTGCCTCGTATAGCGCCATCAGGCGGGTCAGGAACAGGCGGCGGAACAGCTTGCCCAGCACCCTGACCGGCAGGAGGAACGCCGGGCGCGACGACACCCAGCGGTTGCCGTCTAACGACAGTCCGCCGCCTGGCACGATCATGTGGACATGCGGATGGTGGGTCATCGCCGACCCCCAGGTGTGCAGCACTGCGGTGATGCCGATGCGCGCGCCGAGGTGCCTGGGATCGGCGGCGATGGTCGTCATCGTCTCGGCCGCCGCCTTGAACAGCAGATCGTAGACCAGCGCCTTGTTGTAAAACGCGATGTCGGCGACCTCGGCCGGTAGGGTGAACACGACGTGGAAGTAGCCGACCGGCAGCAGGTCGGCCTCGCGCTCGGCGAGCCAGGCGCGCGCGGCCGCGCCCTGGCACCGCGGGCAGTGCCGGTTGCGGCAGGAGTTATACGCGACCCGCCAGTGCCCGCAGTCGGTGCAGGCCTCGACATGCCCGCCGAGCGCGGCGGTGCGACAATGCTCGATCGCCGACATGACCTTGAGCTGGTGCAGGCTCAGATGCCTGGCATGGCCCGCCCGGTACGCAGGCCCCGCGCTGCGGAAGATGTCGGCGACCTCGAGTGAGGCGCGCACGCGGCGTCAACCGGCGGGCGGCCCTGTTCGCTCTTGGCCCGCCATCAGCGCCATCAGCCGGTCGAGCGGACCGGTGACCGCGCGGATCGTGCGCGTCGCGACCTTGGTGTAGAGCGCGGTCGTCTCGAGCTTGCTGTGCCCGAGCAGCACCTCGATCACGCGGATATCGACGTCCTGCTCGAGCAGGTGGGTGGCGAAGCTGTGGCGCAGCGTGTGCGGGCTGACGCGCTTGCGGATCCCGGCGGCGTCGGCGGCCTCGCAGACGGCACGGTGGAGTTGCCGCGTCGAGACCGGGTCGGTGTAGCTGCGCCCGGGGAACAGCCAGCCGTGCGGCAGCAGGACGCTGCGCCGCTTGCCTTCGCGCCACCACAGCCGCAGCAGTTCGAGCAGCTGCGGCGAGAGCATGGCATTACGGTCCTTGCGCCCCTTACCCTCCTCGATCCGGAGCAGCATCCGCTTGCTGTCGACATCGTCGACCTTGAGGTGCGCGACCTCCGACACGCGCAAGCCCGCACCGTAAGCGACGCCGAGCGCGGCGCGGTACTTGATGCCCGGTGCCGCGAGCAGCTTCGCCACCTCCTCGACGCTCAGTACATCGGGCAGCTTCCGGGGACGACGCGCCAGCACCAGCCGGCGCGACAGATCGGGTCGCTCGAGCGTCACCCCGAACAGGAAGCGCAGTGCCGACACCGTGCCGTTGATGCTGGACTCCCCGACCCGGTCCTCGCGCTGGTGAAGCTGAAAGCGCCGCACGTCCTCGGCGGTTGCGGTGTCGGGCGAGCGCCCGAGGAAAGCCGCGAAGGCACAAACGTGGCGGACATAGTCGTGCTGGGTCCGCGATCCCATCGCACGCATCGCCATGTCGTCGAGCATGCGCTGACGCAGCGGGGTAACAGGTCGGTCGTTCGGTTGAGTCGCCATGGTCGAGTTCCTCTCGTTGAAGGAACTCCATCGTCCGCCACCGCAGCCGCAGGGCCAAACCTCAGCGCAGTCGCGCTACCTCACCCCCAACACCAATGCCGCGAAGCGGCTTCGTGCTCTGGGCGACAGCCGCCGCGCTGCCTTTCCAACAAACCGCCGTTTGATGCCAAGCTGGCGACCGCTGTCGAATGCGCCTCCAAACGGCTTCATTTCTCACATTAAGTCATCCAAAAACCTGTAGCCGTTAAATCCACTCCCGTGTAAGTTTCTGAACGGGAGCGAATCCGACGATGCTGATCGGTTATATGCGCGTGTCGACGGGAGAGCAGAGCCTCGATCTCCAGCGCGATGCACTCGACCGCATCGGTTGCGAGCGCGTGTACGACGACGTGTGTTCCGGGCGAACTACCGAGCGTCCTGGCCTGAACCAGGCGCTGCATGTCGCCCGCGACGGCGACGCGCTCGTGGTTTGGAAGCTTGATCGCATCGGCCGTTCGCTGCCGCATGTCGTCGGGCTTGTCGGCGATTTGCAGAAGCGCGGCGTCGGCTTGAAGGTGCTGACCGGGGACGTCGACACAACCACCGCGACTGGACGGCTCGTGTTCGGCATTTTTGCTACGCTCGCCGAGTTCGAGCGCGACCTCATCCAGGAGCGTACGATGGCGGGGCTCGCCGCGGCGCGCGCACGCGGTCGCGCCGGCGGACGCCCGCGCGTGATGACGAAGCAGAAGCTCAAGGCGGCGATGGCGCTGATGGCCGATCGCGACAATGCCGCGCGCGATGTCGCCAAACAGCTCGGCATTTCGGTTTCGACGCTCTACGCTTATGTCGACGCGAAGGGGCAGGCGCGCGAGCGTGCCGCCGAACTTCTCGGCAAGCGCTCTCTCAAACCCGCGACCGCGTCGTAAGGGCAGTGCCCGTCGGTTTCCTCACCGACGAGCAAGCGCGCCGCTACGGCAGCTTCGCCGGCGATCCGACGCCCGACCAGCTCGCCCGGCATTTCCACCTCGACGACGCCGATCGCGCTTTCGTCGGCGAGCATCGCGGCGACCACAACCGTCTCGGTGTCGCGGTCCAGCTCGGCTCTGTCCGGCTGCTCGGCACGTTCCTCGAAGACCCGGCGCTAACGCCCGCCTCAGCGGTGCGCTTCAGCGCCGACCAGCTCGCGATAGCAGGATCGGCCGAACTCATGGTCACCTACATAGCCAGCGCAGGCCGATGGCGGCACGGGCCGCGTATCCGCGAGAGGTACGGTTATCGCCTGCTGACCGATTTCGGCATCACGTTCCGTCTTCACCGCTTCATCTACGCGCTGTGCTGGACCGGCACCGATCGCCCCTCGGCGTTGTTCGATCGCGCCGTTGCCTGGCTGCAGGCGGCGAAGGTGATCCTGCCCGGTGTCTCGGTCCTCGAGCGCGCCGTCGCGCGGGTCAGGGCTCGCACCCACGCCCGCCTCCACTGCCGTCTGACCGAGACGCTGACATCCGAGCAGCGCGCCCGTCTCGACCTTCTCGTCACCGTACCCGAAAACGAACGCCAGAGCCCGCTCGATCGGCTGCGCGACGGCCCGTATATCCAAAGCGGCCCGGAGATCAGCCGCGCGGTCGCGCGCCTGGTCGAAGTCCGCGACTTGGCGAATGGTTTGCCTGAGCTTGACCGCGTGCCGCCTGGCAAGGCGGCCGCGCTCGCTCGTTTCGCGTCCGCAGCGCGGGCACAGGCGGTGTCGCGGCTGCCCGATGATCG
>JANOOK010000110.1:0-7759 GCA_031421275.1 Sphingomonadaceae bacterium | reverse complement strand
CGGCAGTTCGACGATCAGCGTCAGCACGGCCTCGCTCGGGACCAGCACGGTGGCCGGCCCCGGCGCGTCCGCGTCGACGCAGCTCAGTCCCGCGCCGTCGAGCCACCACAGACCGGTCGCGGCGGGCGTTACCGAATCCATGCCAGGCGCAGTCGCACCAACCGCGTCGCCCGCCAGCCGGAACTGCAACCGGTCCGATCCTGAGGCCGTCAAGGGTTCAGCCGATGCCATTAATATCCATATCTGCCCGGTTCGCCGCGACGCGCAATGTTCTTTTACGTCCGCGACCGTATAAGGGCGTATGGAATTACGTTCAAACCGTCGCTTGCCCGGCCGCTCGTCGCAAAACGCCGGTCCGGTATTCGCGCCCGACGCCGGGCTGACGCTGATCGAGATGATCGTCGTGCTGGCGATCATCGCGCTGGTCGCGGCGCTGATCGTGCCGAGCGTCATCGGCCGCCCCGATCAGGCGCGCGTCACCGTCGCCACCACCGACATCCGCACCATCGGCGCGGCGCTGAAGATGTACCGCCTCGACAACGGCAATTACCCGACCACCGAGCAGGGTCTGGCGGCGCTGGCGCATGCGCCGACGAGCGGCCCGCCCGCACCGAACTGGAACCGCGACGGCTATCTGCCCGAAGTGCCGACCGACCCCTGGGGGCACCCCTATGTCTATCGCAGCCCCGGTGCCAACGGCGACTTCGACCTGCTGTCGCTCGGCAAGGACGGCAAGCCCGGCGGCGAGGGTCTCGACGCCGATCTCGGGGGACCGGCCGGCACTGCATCGGGCGGGGCGGCTGGCGGCACAGCGGCGGTGGCGCGTTGATCCTGGATCCGGTTTCATCCAAGTTGAACCGTCACCCCCGCGAAGACAACGGCGAGGGCATGACCCCAAGCCTGGCCGGCTCCATCCCGATGCCGGGCTGACGCTGATCGAAATGCTCGTCGTGCTGGCGATTATCGGCATCGCCAGCGGCATGACGGTGCTCAGCCTCGGCAGCGGCAAGCGGCCATTGGGGAGCGAGGCGGAGGCGCACGCGCTGGCGAACCAGCTGCAGCTCGCCGCCGACGAAACCCTGCTCGGCGACCGCGTGCTGGCGCTGGCGGTCGACCCGCATGGCTATGCGATCGTCGGCTGGGACGGCGCACGGTCACGCTGGCTGCCGCTGGGCGGCAATGGCTTTCAGGGACGCCGCGAGCTGACCTCGGGGTTGCGGGTCGAGCCTGCCACGGCCAAACCCATTCCGATCGAGACCGGCGGTACCGGTAATGCCGTTGAGGTCATCGTCGGCGGCGGCCCCGAGAGTGCCGGCGTCGGCAACGCCGGCGGTGTGAGCGCGAGCGGTAGCGCCGGTCGCCGCGGCTGGCGCGTCAGCTTCGATGGACTGACCGCGGCGGTGACTGCGGCAAGCAGCCCTGCCCGGTCGGTGCAGCCCGTGCCGTGAACGACCGTGGCTTCACCCTGATCGAAGCGTTGGTGGCGCTGGTCATCATGGGCATCGCCGCCGCTGGGCTGCTACGCGCCACCGAGGCGCACGTCGACCGCGTCGCGGGACTCGAAGCCCGCGCCGCGGCGTTGTGGGTCGCGGAGAACCGGCTGGCCGAACTCGCGCTCGCCGACAGCTGGCCGCCCGAAGTCGATATGCTCGGGCGGCACTGGCGCATTACCGAGCACCGTTCGCCGAGCAGCGATCCCGATCTCGTCAAGGTCGATGTCGCCGTCGGCGAGGTCAGCCCCGCGAGCCCGAGCGGCAGCGCGCGCCAACCCGGCAGCCTCGTGACGCTGTCGGGCTTCATCGATACCGGCGCGGCGCGGTGAGGGCACCCACCCCGCGGCAGGCGGTGCTCGGCGTCGATCTCGTGGCGGTGCTGGTCGCCGGCTCGATCGCCGTCGCGCTCGCCGGGTTGACGTGGCACCTGCTCGGCCACACCGGCGACCGCGGGCGGGTTATCGCCGCGGTGTCGCCCGTCACGGCCGCGCCGCTCGATCTGACGCCGGTGACGCAGTTCGCGCCGTTCGGGGTCGCGGTCGCCGGACCCGCGCCGGGTGTTGCCGGGGACCCCGCGGCGCTCGGCATGCAGCTGCGCGGCGTTCTGCTGGCGCGCCCGGCGAGCGCCTCGACGGCGCTGATCTCGACGACGGGCGCGCCGGCGCAAGCCTATGGCGTCGGCGCGATCCTGCCCGGCGGCGCGGTCCTCGACGGCATCGAGTACGACCTCGTGACGCTGCGGGTGAACGGCCAGCTTCAGACGCTGAGCTTTCCGGTCAAGCCGGGCGGCAGTAGCACCGCGTCGCCGCTCGCGCCCGGACCGACGCCGATCCCCGCCGCGCCGGGGGCATCCCCGCTCGAGACGCTGCGCGCCCGGATCAACGACAATCCGCGCGGGCTGCTCGACAGCCTGGGGGCGACCGCGACACCCGAAGGCTACCGCGTCGGCGCGGGCGCGGCGGACACGGTCCGCAAGCTCGGGCTGCAGCCCGGCGACATCGTCGAGAAAGTTAACGGTGTGGCGCTCGGCGACGTAACCCGCGATAAGCAGGTGTTCGACGCCGCGGTCGCGTCGGGGTTCGCCCGGGTCGATGTACTTCGCGACGGCCAGCATCTGGCGCTGTCGTTTCCGCTGCGATGAAGGGAAAGCGTTTGAGCGTTGGGAAATCTTGGCGGCTCGGGGGAGCGTTGCTGCCGCTCGCGGCTGCGGCGCTGATCCCAGCCGCGGCGACGGCGCAGAATACCCACACGATGCCGGGCGCGGTGCCGCCACCGGCTGCCCAGCCCACGCCCTACGGCAGTCGCACGGTCACCAGGACTACCACCACCACGCGTCCGGCCCCGGCGGGCGACGTCATCGTCAACATGCGCGACATCGACATCGCGCAGGTCGCCGAGCAGGTGTCGCGGATCACCGGCCACACGCTGATCCTCGACCCCGGCGTCAAGGGTGTCGTCAACGTCGTCTCGGCCGAGCCGCTGAGCCCCAGCGGGGTCTGGGACCTGTTCCGCTCGGTGCTGCGCGTCTACGGTTTCGCGGCGGTGAAGAGTGGTGCTGCATACCGCATCGTGCCGCAGGCGTCGGCGGTGCAGACCGGTGGTGACGCCCGCGGCCCCGTCCGCAGCGCCGATGTGGTCACCCGCGTCATCCCGCTCAGGAACCTGCCCGCTGACGCCGCGGTGCGCGCCTTTCGCCCGCTGATCGCCTCGTTCGGCAGCCTCGAGGCCCTGCCGAATCCGAACTCGATCGTCGTCACCGATTATGCCGAAAACGTCCGCCGTATCGAGCGTCTCGCCCAGCAGCTCGACCGCGGTGGCGGCACCGGCTTCGTCACGCAGCGCCTGCGCTATGCCAGCGCCGCCGACGTCGGCCCGGCGCTGGCCAAGCTGTTCGGCGAGGCGAACACGGCCGGCGCGCCGCGCATCGCCGTCGACGAGCGCAGCAACACCGTGCTGGTGCGCGGCGACGCGCGGGTGCTTGCCGAGACCCGCCAGCTGATCGGCCAGCTCGATCGCCCCGGCAACGCCAGCGTCACGACGCGCGTCTTCCGGTTGAACTTCAGCGACGCCGAAACCGTCGCCGCTATCCTGCGCGGACTGAACGGCGATCAGGCGGCGGCGACCAACCCGGTGGCGCGCAGCCTGACGCGCTCGCGGCTCGGCGGCGGCGGAATGGGAAGTGCCAGCGGCTTTGGCGGTGGCGGACCCAATAGCGGACTCGGCAGCGGCGGCAACAGCACGGGGTTCGGCAGCTTCAGCGGCGGCGCGAATGCCGGCGCGGGCGGCGCCAGCGCGGCGCTCGCCGGCCTTAGCAATGGCAACACGCCGGGCCTCGGCGGCGCGCTCGGCGCGAGCGGCGCGACCGCGACACCGCACGCCGCCGGGTTCACCGCCGGCGATCTGCAGATCCAGCCCGCGCCCGAACTGAACGCCATCGTCGTGCGCGGCTCGCCCGCCTCGATCGCCGCGATCGATCCGCTGATCGCCGAATTGGACGTCCGCCGCCCGCAGGTGATGATCGAGGCCGCCATCGTCGAGATCACCGGCCAGGCGGCCGAGCAGCTCGGCATCCAGATGGGCTTCGGCAATGCCGCGGTGATCGACGGCGCGACCGGCGGTACCTCGTTCTCGAACACCGGCGTCCCGCTGACCAGCATCATCCAGCTGCTCAACCCCGGCAACATCGTCGGGGCCGCGGCCGACGGGCTGACCGTCGGCGCGGGCAGCCGCAACCAGTTCAGCATCCTGCTGCAGGCGCTCGGCACCTCGACCAAGGCCAATCTGCTGTCGACGCCGAGCCTGACGACGCTCGACAACGAGCCCGCCGAGATCGTCGTCGGCCAGAACGTGCCGTTCCGCACCGGCAGCTTCGCCACCAGCGGCAATACCATCGCGCCGTTCACCACGATCGAGCGGCAGGATGTCGGCATCACGCTGCGCGTCATCCCGCGCATCCACGAGGGCGACAGCATCCGCTTGGAGGTCGCGCAGGAGGTCTCTTCGCTGGTCCCGGGCAATGTCAGCGGGGCCGCCGACCTCGTCACCAACCGGCGCAGCATTCAGACCACCGTGCTCGCCGACAACGGCCAGACGATCATCCTCGGCGGGCTGATCACCGACGACCGCACCTCGGCGCGCAGCCAGGTCCCGGTACTGGGCGACATCCCGGTGCTCGGCAACTTGTTCAAGAACCGCCAGGAAAGTACCACCAAGCGCACGCTGTTCGTCTTCCTGCGCCCGACGATCCTGCGCGACCGCGCCTCGGTCGCGGCCGCGGCGGCGGACAAATACGCGCGGCTACGCGCCCAGGAACTCGGCAATCCGACGCGGAGTTTGCTGCTGCATCCCCCGGGGCCGCGGCTGCCGCTGGAAATCAGCGGCGTGTACTGAGGTCCGATACTGTCCCGTCTAACCGCTCCCGTTCTTTCTAGCCCTCTCTCGTAAGGACGGGAGAGGGCTAACAGGCAAGCGCTCCGTGTCCGCTACGCCAATCCCACCACCGCCAGCCCCGCGAACACCAGCGCCCCGGCGGCGATATTGCTGCGGAACAGTCGCAGCGCCCGCGCCGGTTCGTGGTCGCGCAGCGCCCCCGCCTGCCAGGCAAAATGCAGCGCCGCCGGCAGCAGCGCGAGCAACGCCAGCCAGTCCGCCCGCAACGCCCATACCGCCGCCGCCAGCAGCACCACGGCAATCGCGTAGAACGCCGCCACCCCGGCCTGCGCGCGGTTGCCCAAAGCCCGCGCGCTCGACTTGATCCCCGCCAGCGCATCGTCCTCGATATCCTGCAGCGCATAGATCGTGTCGTAGCCCAGCGTCCAGAACACCCCCGCCGCATATAGCAGCAGCAGCGGTAACACCGGTTCGGCAACCGCCAGCCAGCCGACCAGCACCCCCCAGTTGAACGTCAGCCCGAGCCACGCCTGCGGCCACCACGTCACCCGCTTCATGAACGGATACGCCGCGACCAGCGCGAGGCTCGCCACCGCCACCCCCGCCGCGAGCGGCGGCAGCGCCAGCAGCACCGGCAGCGCGCACAGCGCCAGCACGACGAGCCACAGCCATGCCGCGCGCACCGATACCCGCCCGCTCGCCACCGGACGGTCGCGGGTGCGCGCTACCTGGCGGTCGAGGTCGCGGTCGACGATGTCGTTGTACACGCACCCCGCGCCGCGCATCGCCACCGCGCCGAAGCCGAACAGCGGCAGCAGCCACCAGCGCTCCACCAGTCCGCCGCCCAGCGCCAGCGCCCACCCGCACGGCCAGAACAGCAGCCAGCTCCCCGCCGGGCGGTCGAGCCGGGCAAGCCGCGCGTAGGGACGGGCAGCGACGGGGAGGCGGTCGACCCAGCTGGCGGGGGTGGCGTCGGGGGTGCGGGTGTCGGCGGGTGGCATCGGCGCGTTATGCTCGATCGCAGCGGCGTCGTCGCGGGTAGAACTGCGCATGGCAGCTTGCGCCCAGTTGCGGACATTGCCTTGACGGCGTCTACTCCGTAGATGACCAGCGCCGTAACCGCCTACACCTTTCGAGACCCGACCTTTGCTCCCTCTGGCGATACAATAGTGTGCATTGTTGATGCCGCAGCATCCGCTCGTTTCATGTCGAGAGCCGAAATGGTGGATGCTTTCAGCGATTACGCAGTCTACATGCGCGGATTGCTAAAAGGGTATGTCGGAGTTTGGGGGCGACGGAACAGCAAACGACTTCGCCGTTTTCTTAAAGAGCGCGGCGCGGAGATCATCCTTCATCGGGGGAGACCAGATGATCTTCGCCTCTCTCGTTGGATTACAAGGCCCGTACGGAAGCGCGTCCGAAGCCTCGCGCAGATCGAAGCGAACGGTAGCTAACCATCCAATTGCTGCCGGTCCGAATGCGCCCAAAGTCCGTCACTCAGGCGACTTTAACTGCATCCCGAAAGCGGCCAGTCATTCATTTAGCTCGCAGCCGCTGGGGTGGTCGTGACAAGTCGTTTGGACTCGCGGCCCAGGACCGGCGTTCGTGGTCAGCTTCGGCCGCCAAGGTCCGAGCAGAACTGACATCCGGCGCCCTCGCGGCGAACGATCGATTACCGCGACAGACTCCCTTATGTGTCTACCGTACCGAGTGCGACGTCTTCGCTGACATGGCGGCGTTGCCGGACAATGCCGCGATGCGGGCGCGGCTGGTGAGCGTCCAATCACGCCGGCAGGATCTTGAGCGGCTGGCGATATGGACGGCCGCCGGCCGCCTGCGACCGTTCATCGATAGTAGCTTCACCTCGAAGCGATCGCCTACGCCCACCGCCGGGTCGAGACGAAGCACACCCGCGGTAAGGTGCTGGTCACGATCGGAGCATAACGGCTCGGAGAGCGTCATTCGAACTGCTCGATGGAGATCCATAGCGGGTTGAGCCCGTGTAGGCGCGGATCAAGGCTATCAACGTCACGCGTTTTGGAGAAAGCGGGTAGAAATTAGAATTCTACGGCGAAACGGACACCCGCAGTTCGCGGCGGCGCAACTGTGGCGGCATAGATGCCAACCGTCGTGGTCAGGAAAGATTGTCCAAGCGGACGATTGCTCTCGATGTTGTTGACGAACGCCGTCGCCGACCATTTACCGGCCGCCGGTGCAAGCGTGATCGCGACGTTGGTTTCGGTAAAGGCGTTCTGCCGCTCGACCGGGACCAGTTCGAAGCCTACCGAGTCCGACGATTGGAAGCGCGTCGTGACGTCGCCCGTCAGCGTGTTGCGGTCGAGGTGAACGACATGCTGGATGCCGACGTTGCCGGCCCATTTGGGAGTCTGCTGCAGCTGCTTGCCGGCACAGTTGATCGTGTAGATCGTCGGGCTACTCCGCACGAACGGGCAGCTCGTCACCGGCGGGCCGTTCGTGCCGCCCGCCGGCGTCGTGTAGATGAACCTGTCGTACTTCGCATCGACATATTGCGCGTCGAAACTTAATGTCGTGTTGCGGCCGAGCAGATAACGCGCCGAGATCTCCGCGCCCTTGATCGTCGACGACCCGGCATTATCGGTGATGAAGACCTGGTTGCCCGGCGTGTCTATCGCGCCATGTGAAATTTGCTGATTGGCATATTTCCAGTAGAACAGCTCGAGGTTGAGCTGCAGTTTGTTGTCGAAAAAGCGGTTCTTCGAGCCCATCGAGTATGCCGTCAGCACTTCGGGGTCATAGGTGGGCTTAGAGGTGGCTCGGTTGATCTGCACAGCCCCGCGCGATTGCTAAGTGGAGCGGCTGCCGGTTTCATGCCGCTGCGAGAAGCGGTTGGTTGC
>JANOOK010000109.1:0-40247 GCA_031421275.1 Sphingomonadaceae bacterium | reverse complement strand
CTGATCGCCGGCTAGACCTCGATGCGGGTAGGCTGGAGCCCCAGCGTTCATCCGCTGCCCCAGCGACAGCCGGGGTCGATCGTCGGGCAGGGCTGCCGCTCGATCGAAGATGGGTCCCAGCTTGCGCGGGGGCGGCAGATCAAGCTGTTGCTACTCAGGTCTAACTGCAGTCAACGATAATGGCCGGAAGCGACCGACCGGACTGAATACCATCGCATCGCATCGACAACCCATTATCATGCGATCCAGCACCGTTCAGATCGGCTTGACAAACGAGCCAGATTGGTTATTGCTGGCCAAGTGACGGCTATGCTCCTGCACAACTCGCATCACACCAGCTGTACGCGGGCGTCACCAGTCCGTGACGACACCAGCGGCGAAGCACCCAACCCAACTGAAATCGTCGCTCAAGGCCCGGTTTCAGTGTTGGATTTAGGGCGTAAAGAAAATATCCAAGCTGCTGTTATCGTCCAGGATATGATGTTGCAGTCAATCGCCTTCGATTCGCCTTCCCCATCGGCCGGGGAGCGGGAAACGACGTCCTGCATTACCTGCCCAATGCCACTTGCCCCTGTGCGTTACCGTTCTCCGGGACCAGCTCACCGTTGCGGTCACTGATCTCGGCGAAGCGCGCGGCGATGGTTTCCGGCGTCATATCGGCGGGGTCGACGTGGATGCCGCGGGTCATCGTCACATAGGTGCGCTCGAAGCCGCCACCGCCGGCGTTGATCACGGCATTCGAAGGCGCGTCGTCCGAGACGAGATACAGCGCCGCGGGCACGACCGTCTCGGGCCCGAGTTTCGCCTGCATCGCGGGCGGCAGCAGGTCCTCGGTCATGCGGGTGGCGGCGACCGGCGCGACGGTGTTGATGCGGATATCGTACTTAGCGCCCTCGAGCGTCAGCGTCCGCATCAGCCCGACGATGCCCATCTTCGCGGCACCGTAATTCGCCTGGCCGAAGTTACCGTACAGCCCCGACGAACTGGTCGTCATCAGGATGCGGCCGAACGCCTGCTCGCGCATCGTTTCCCAAACCGCCTTCGTGCAGGTCACCGATCCCATCAGGTGCACGTCGAGAACCTGGCGGAAATCCTCGATCGTCATCTTGATGAAGGTCTTGTCGCGCAGGATCCCGGCGTTGTTGATCAGGATGTCGATCCGTCCCCAGCGCTCCTTGACGTAGACGACAAGCTTCTCGATCGCGGCGGCGTCGGTGACGCTGGCACTGTTGGCGAGCGCCTCGCCGCCGGCCGCGACGATCTCGTCGACGACCGACTGCGCCGCAGACAGCGAACTGCCCGAGCCGTCGCGCGCGCCGCCGAGGTCGTTGACGACGACCTTGGCACCGCGCGCCGCGAGCGCCAGTGCATAGGCGCGGCCCAGCCCGCCACCGGCTCCGGTGACGATAGCGACGCGGTTGTCGAAGCGGATGGTCATGATCGGAGCCCTGTGAGCGGTCGAGCGGCGGGATGTAGTGCAGCCTCGCCGCGAGGGAAAGTCGGAACGCTAGTGGATCGCCTCGTTCGGGTAGACGCCCCACAGCTGGCTGCGCAGTATGAAGCCGCTCTTGCCGCCGCGGTCGATGCGGCACCACGCCTGGTCGCATAGCGTCAGCCGTACGAGCGTCCGCGGCTCGATGCGCCACGCGATGCGCGACTGCAGATCGGCCGAGGTGTACAATGTCCTGACGTTGTCGCCGGTGATCAACGCGGTACGCTCGCCCTTGAGCAGGCTTTTGTTCATCCAGCCGACGCCGCCATCGACGTCGCGGAGCTGCCGCCAGATGCCGTATTCGCGGATGATCTCGACCGGTAGCCCGGCCCGGACATAGACGAAGGCGATCGGGTAACGATCGCCCGGCCCGGTGCGCAGATAGGCTTTGTCCGACTTGATCGAGGCGAAGCGCGGCACTGGCAGCCCGGTCGCACCGTCGGCGGTGTTGACCGACGCCGGAGCGGCGGCGAGCACCACGGGCAGGAGCAGCAGCAGGAGCATGTAGCGCATCGACGGGAGATAACGCAGGTTGCACTTGTCGAACAGGGGCAAGGGGCGGCTGCATCGATCAGAGATCGCCACCCATGCCGGCGAGGATCGACACGCGTCAGGTAGCTGCGGCGTATCGACCTCCCGCCCGCGCGGGGGCACGGCTCCGATGGCGTTATGTCTTACCGGGTGTCTTGACGTGCACCGGCCTGCCCCATAGCGCTACATCATGCCCCGCCCGCGCCCAAAGGTCGTTGTCACCCGCCGTCTGCCGCAAGCGGTCGAGACCCGGATGGCCGAGCTTTTCGACGTCGAGCTCAACTTCACCGACACTGCGTTCGATGCCGCGGCGCTGATGGCGGCGATGGCGAACGCCGAAGTGCTGGTGCCCACCGTTACAGATCACTTGAATGCCGCGGTCATTGCCGCCGCCGGGCCACATTTCAAGCTGATCGCGAACTTCGGTACCGGTGTCGACCACATCGACCTCGGTGCGGCGCGGGCGCACGGCGCTGTCGTCACCAACACGCCCGGTGTACTCACCGACGACACCGCCGACATGGTGATGGCGCTGATCCTGTCGGTGCCGCGCCGGCTGGCCGAGGGCGAGAAGCTGGTGCGCAACAGCGAGTGGCGGGGCTGGGCCCCGACCGGCATGCTCGGCCACCGCATTACCGGCAAACGGCTCGGCATCGTCGGCATGGGTCGGATCGGCCAGGCCGTCGCCACCCGCGCGCGCAGCTTCGGGCTGAGCGTCCACTATCATAACCGCGAGCGGCTGCCCGCCGCGGTCGAGGCGGCGCACGAGGCGACATGGTGGCCGACGCTCGAAGCGATGCTGGCGCGCGTCGACATCGTCAGCATCAACTGCCCGCATACGCCCGAGACGCACGGCATGATCGATGCAGCGGCGCTCGGCCTGATGCAGCCACACTGCTACCTGATCAACACCGCGCGCGGGGAGATCGTCGATGAGGCGGCGCTGGCCGATGCGCTGCTCGCCGGGCGGTTGGCGGGCGCCGGCCTCGACGTGTTCGCCGACGAGCCGCGGGTCGACGCGCGGCTGCTCGGCTGCGCCAACGTCGTGCTGACGCCGCATATGGGGTCGGCGACTTTCGAGGGGCGGCAGGCGATGGGCGACAAGGTCATCGCCAACATCCGCGCGTGGATGGACGGCCACCGCCCGCCGGATCAAGTGCTGGAGGGATGGGTGTAGCGGCGCGCTACGTAGCCCCCTGTAGCCGTTCACTTCGCGTCAACTGGAACTTTGGCAAGTTGCTGGTCGTTACACCGGCAACCTGCTTGGAGACAAAAGCCATGATCCGTCCGACCCACGCCGCTATCGCCGCCGTGCTCGCTGCCGGCACACTGACCGCCTGCACGACCGACCAATATGGCGAGCAGCGGCTGAGCAACCCTGGCAAGGGCGCGCTGGCCGGCGGTGCCGGTGGTGCGCTGATCGGCGCGCTCGCGGGCAATCCGGCGCTTGGTGCGGCGATCGGTGCCGCCGGCGGCGCGATCGTGGGCGTCATCGCCGACGATCACCACCGCTACGAGGACCGCAACGGCCGTCGCTATTATTACGACGATAACAACCGCCGCTATCACTACAACGACCGCCGCGAGCGCGAGTTCGACCGCAACGGCTACAACGGGTACTGATCTTTCTGCTCCCCTCCCGAGTTCGGGAAGGGGAGCAGATCACGCTCCGGTAAGTATCCGCTCGACCAGTTGTTTCACCGACGGCACGAAGCCGTTCGAATAAAACGGGTCCTGCGCGAACCGATAAGCGCTATGCCCGCCGAACATCAGATTGCGCTCGGTGTCGCCGCCATGCGCAATGTCCTGCAGCGTCTTCTGGATGCAGAACGAACGCGGGTCGGCCAGTCGCCCGGTCGTGTTGGTATCCGTGTCCTTCCACGCCGAAAAGCCGCAGTGGCTGAGGCAGCCCATGCAGTCGCTCTGATCCTGGCGGATCGTCGACTTGTCGGCGGAGGTGACGAAAACCAGCGTGTTGTCGGGCGTCTTTAGCGCCTCGCTATAACCCAGCGCCGCCCATTCGCGAGCGCGCAGCAGATCGTCGCGGGTCACGAAATAGTTCTTCCGGCCGGTGCCGACGTCGAGCAGATATTGGTGATCGCCGGTCGCCGTGGTCGAAAACGCCACTTGACGCTCGGTCCGCGCTTCGAGGTCGCGCAGGAACTCGTTGCGGATCGCACTCGAATAGAAGCCGGTCGGCGAGAACTGGTGGAGCGAGATATCGCCCGGCTTGAGCGTCATCAGCCGCGCCTTCCAGCCCTCCGGAATCGGGCTCTCCTGCGTCAGCAGCGGCCGCGTGCCGAACTGGAAGACGATCTTCCCAAGCTCGGCATTGTCGATCCAGTCGCTCCACTCGTCGAGCCGCCAGACACCGCCCGCCATCACGATCGGGATATCGTCGCCGATGCCCGCCTCGCGCATAACGCTGCGGAGTTCGCGGACGCGTGGGTAAGGGTCCTGCGGTGCGCGGGGGTCCTCGGCATTCGACAGTCCGTTGTGCCCGCCGGCGAGCCACGGGTCTTCATAGACCACGGCACCCAGCCACTCGGCGGCCTTCGAGTAAGCACGCTTCCACAAGGCTCGGAACGCCCGTGCACTGCTGATGATCGGGTAATAATGGACGCCGTAGTGCGCTGCGATCTCCGACAGTTTGTACGGCATGCCCGCGCCGCAGGTGACGCCGTTGACGAGCCCGCGGGTCCGCTCGAGCACACCGGTCAACACGCGCTGCGCGCCCCCCATCTCCCACAACACGTTGATATTGAGCGCGCCGATACCGCGACTGAGTTCGCTCGCCGCCATCTCGTAGGCGCGCGTGACCTGCTCGACCGCGCCGTCGATGGCATAGGTGACCAGCTCCTCGTGGCGCTCGCGGCGGGTCAGCGCATGGTAAAGCTGCGGGATGATCTTGCCGGTCGGGTCGTAGCTGTCGGCGTTGACCGCCGAGATCGTGCCGACCCCGCCGGTCGCCGCCCACGCGCCGCTCGACCGATAGTTGGTGGCGGCAACGCCCTTGCCGCCCTCGATCAGCGGCAGCACGCTGCGCCCGCCCATCGTTACCGCGCTCAAACCATTCAGCATCGTCGACTTTCATTCGCCGCTGGACCATGTGCCCGCGTTTTCATCCCGCCCATATAACGCGTTGCCGACGCTTTGCTTAGTCGAAAGCGTCGCCAAACAGATCCGTGACGTTGTGTCGGTCCGGTGCGCTGCCGGTCAGCGGCAGCGCACCATCGCGGAGATCTTCCGACCGGCGCTCACCACCACGTCGCATAGAGCGCGATCAGGATCATCACGACCCCGGCGCTCAGGATATTGAAACTCGGCGAGGTCGCATAGCCGACCCCGCGCGTTTCGATGCGGTTCGACGCGGCGGTTTGCGGGCGCAGCAGCGAGACGACGATCGCCAGCGCCAGCGCGGCGGCGAACACCACCGACATCCGGTTCATGAACGGCAGGTCGGGCGCGGCATATTTGATCGCCAGCGAGCCGCCGAACGAGACGATCGCCGCGGTCAGCGCGCCCGCTTCGGTCGCCCGCCGCCAGAATAGCCCGAGCAGGAAGATGACGACGATGCCGGGCGTGAAGAAGCCGGTGTAATCCTGGATGTACTGGAAGGCCTGATCCGACTTGCCGAGCAGCGGCCGCGCGGTGATCATCGCCAGCACGATCGCCACCGCGGCGCAGACGCGCCCGACCAGCACCAGCCGGGTTTCGTTCGCCGCCGTGCCGGTTTCGTCCTCGGCCTGCGTCGAAATCCGGCGCTGCTTGGCGTAGATGTCGAGCGTGAAGATCGTCGCGATCGAGTTGATCTTCGACGCTGTCGACGCGATGATCGCTGCGATCAGCGCCGCGAACACCAGGCCCAGAATTCCCGGCGGCAACAGTCGCATCATTGTCGGATAGGCCTGATCGGGTTTGACCAGATGCGGCGCGAGCACCACCGCAGCGATGCCCGGCAGCACGATGATCACCGGCATCAGCAGCTTCAGATACGCCGCGAAGACGATGCCCTTCTGCGCCTCACCGAGGTTCTTCGCCGCCAGCGCGCGCTGGATGATGTATTGGTTGAAGCCCCAATAGCTCAGATTGGCGATCCACATGCCGCCGACCAGCACGGCGATGCCCGGCAGCTCCTTATAATGCGGGCTCGACGCCGGCAGGATCATCTGGAAGTGATCGGGGATGCGGTGCACCAGCGTCGCGAAGCCGGTCAGGATGCTGCCGCCGCCGATCCGGGTCAGCGTGATGCCGGTGACCATCAGCCCGCCGAATACCAGCAGCGTGACCTGGACGATGTCGGTCAGCGCGACCGCCTTCAGCCCGCCGCGGATCTGATAGAGCAGCGCGAAGGTGCCCAGCCCGATCAGGGCGTAATTCTGGTCGACGCCAGCCACCTGGTTGACGGCGATCGAGCCGAGCCAGATGATCGAGGTCAGATTGACGAACACGTACAGCCCGAGCCAGAACACCGCCATCAGCGTGCGGATGCGCGGGCCGTACCGCTGCTCGAGGAACTGCGGCATCGTGTAAATTTCATTCTTGAGGAAGATCGGCAGGAAGAACTTGCCGACGATCAGCAACGTCAGCGCCGCCATCCACTCGTACGACGCGATCGCCAGCCCGATCGCGTACCCCGATCCCGACATCCCGACGATCTGCTCGGCCGAGATGTTCGCCGCGATCAGCGACGCGCCGATCGCCCACCACGGCAGCGACTTCGACGCCAGGAAATAGTCGGACGAGTCCTTGCTATGGCCCGCCTTCTCGCGCGACACCCACTGGGCCAGCCCGAAGATGCCGATCGCGTAAACGATCACCACCGCCAGATCGAGCGATGACAAGGTCATGATACTTCCCCAAGGAGCCGGTCGGCGATGATGCGACCGTTCAGCGCGCCGCACCATGACTGATGTATCCGATCAGCTTGGCTTGTCCAGTCGCCAGTCCGTCGGGCGTGCCCGAGCGTTCCTCACGCTAATTGCCGGTCATGTGGATCGGCGCGATCTCGCCGGTCGCGGTGTAGGTGATCGGCTGGATGACGGTGCGGCGCGATCCTTCATAGGGGCCGTCGCCGTGTTTGCCTTCCCAGCGGTGATAGACGATCAGCCAGTCGCCGGTCTTCGGGTCCTGCACGAAGCTGTGATGGCCGGGGCCTTTGTATTTGCCCTCGCTCGCCAGCAGGACGCCGCGGTATTTCCATGGTCCGGTCGGCGTCGGTGCCATCGCATAATGTACCGAATAGTCACCCCGGTCCCAGTGCCCGTGGCTGTACGAGAGATAGTAGATCCCGTTCCGCTCGTGGATGAAGACGCCTTCGGTGAACGCCGGTGGCTGATCGATGCTGACCTCGTGATCGATCGTTTCGAGGTCCGGCGCGAGCACGAAAACCCGCAGCGTGTGGCCGTTGCTGCCGCCGGCGTACAGGTAGCGCACGCCCGACTTCGGATCGACGAAGGCCATCGGGTCGATCGCCTCGAAGCCGTTGCCGCCGGTGAGCAGCGGCTTGCCGCTGTCGATACACGGCCCCTCGGGGGTATCGCACGCGGCGACCCCCAGGCGGCTCGGCGTCGGGTCCTGCGGCCCGACCGAATAATACAGGAAATAACGCCCGTCAGCAGCGAGCATATCGGGTGCCCAGAGATAGTGCTTCGTGGCATGGTCGTCGCGGACCCAGCCGATCGCGCCGAGCGTCAGCAGCGCGCCATGATCGCGCCAGTCCGTCCCGTCCTGCTCCCACACGTCGAGCGTATCGGCCTTCGCTCCGGTGGGATAGATGTACAGCCTGCCGGCCGCCGCGAGCGCGAACGGGTCGGCCCCGGCAAAAACCGACTTGACCTCCGCGCCGCCGCACGCAGCTGCGAGCGTCAGCAGCGCCCCGGCAAGAACCGCCGCAAGCGCGCGCATCAGTTGCCCGGCACCACGCCCTTGGGAGCCGCCGCCAGCCGCCGGATCAGCGCCGCTTCGGCCGGCCGGTACGGCGTCAGGTCGGCTCGCAATACCTCGTGAAACCACACCTGCGGCTCGTCGTAAGTGTAGGGCTTCTTCCAGCTGTCCCATGGCAGCCGCGTCTGCGTCTTGCCGTCGACGAAGCCCCAGTTGATCATCGCGATGTTGAGCCGCTTGCCGATCGGCAGCGAGCCGTCGAACGTCGACCCGGCCCCCCGCGCCATATATTCGGTGCACAGCACCGGACGTCCATAGCTCAGCATCTGCCGCGCGCGCGCCTCGAACTGCTCGGGCCAGTCGTAATCGTGAAAGCTGAGCACGTCGGAGCGCGACAGCTGGATGCGCTCGATCGGATCGAGCGTCGCGGGCCGGTCCCAGCTCTCGCCGATCCAGACGCCGCTGGTCAGCGGTTGCACCGGGTTGGCCGCATCGGCCCAGTCGAACACCTGGCCGAGCAGCCCGGCGACGAGGCGCTGCTTGTCGGGGGTCGGGGCATAGTTGCCGCCGCCGCCGTTGTTGGGCTCGTTCCAGACATCCCACGCAAGGATACGCTTGTCGTTCGCAAAGCTGCCGACGATATCGGTCACATAGGCGTGCAGCTTGGCGTATTGCGTCGTGTCCGCCAGCCGCGACGCGCCGGGAGCCTGGACCCAGCCCGAATTGTGCACGCCGGGAATCGGCGGATGCTGCGGCCCGGCGTGGGGATTGGGATCCCAGCAGCTGTCGAACAGCACGAACACCGGCTTGATGTGATGGCGCGCGGCGATGGTCAGGAACACGTCCATGCGGCTCTTCAGCCCGGCGGCGTCGTTCTCCCACAGCAGGTTGTGCAGGAACACCCGCATCGTCGTCATGCCGAGTCCCTGTGCCGCCGCCAGCTCGCGGTCGATCGTGGCGGGATCGAAGCTGCCTGCCTGCCACATCTCGAGCTGGTTGATCGCCGTCGCCGGGGCGTAGTTCGAGCCGACCAGCCACGGTTGCGCGGCATACCATGCCTGTGCCTGCGGCTTCGACCACAGCTCGCGTGCCTCCAGCGGCCGCACCTGCGACCCGCCGAGCAGCGCCAGAACGAGGAGCGCTCGCGAGGCGTTCACTTCGCCCCCTGCCCGCTGCTCAGTCGATAGCTGATGACGTTGCGATACGTCTCACCCGGGGCAAGCCGCCCGGAGCCGAACGCCGGCTGGTTCGGCGTGTCGGGAAACAGCTGCGGCTCGAAAACCAGCGCGTCGCCCTCGCGGTAGATGCGCCGCGCCTTGCCCGACGTTGTCCCGTCGAGAAAATTGCCCGAGTAGAATTGCAAGCCCGGCTGGTTCGACCACAGTTCGAAGCTGCGCCCCGATACCGGATCGCTGGCCCGCGCCATCAGGTGCAGCGTGGGCGTCACCGCGTGCCCGATCACCCAATTATGATCATAGCCGCGTCCGAAGACGAGCTGCTGGTCGGTGGCATCGCGGACCCGGTCGCCGACGACGCGACCCTGTCGGAAGTCGAAGGCAGTGCCCGCTACCGGACGCAGTTCGCCGGTCGGGATCGCGCCCGCGTCGGTCGGCAGGTAGTGGTCGGCGGGGATGGTCACGACATGCCCCATCGCGCCGTTCGCCGACCCCTCGCCCGACAGGTTCCAGTAATTATGGTTGGTGACGTTGACGATCGTCGGCCGGTCGGTGGTGGCACGGTATTCGATCGTCAGCGCATTGTCCTCGCCGAGCGCGTAGGTCGCGTCGACGGTGACCGTGCCCGGATAACCCTGCTCGCCGTCGGCGCTGACGTGGCGCAAGGTGACTTGCGCGGTTGGTCCGGCGCTCGCCTCGACGACGTCCCATAGCACCTTGTCGAAGCCGACGGTGCCGCCGTGCAGCGAATTGGGGCCGTTGTTGACCGGAACCTGATAGCTCCGCCCGTCGAGCATGAAGCGCCCGCGCGCGATGCGATTGGCAAAGCGCCCGACGGTCCCACCGAAATATTGCGGATGATCGAGATAGTCCTGCAGCTTGGCATAGCCGAGCGCGACGTCGGCGGTTCTGCCGTGCCTGTCGGGCATGACCAGCGCCTGCAGCGTCGCGCCATAAGCGATCACCGTCGCCGCGATCCCGTGGTGATTGGTCAGTGTCACCGCTGGGACCGCACGCCCATCGGGCAACGTGCCGAACGTCGAGCGCGCCATCTCGACGGCGCCTGCAGGGGCGACGGTCATGACGGCGAGCGCCAGCGCCGCGCCGAATCTATTCGCGACATTGATCATCCTCACCTGCGGGTCCCTGCGTTGTCGACTGTGTCTTTGCCGCCACGAGTTATCGAATACTATGCCGCTGTCGGATTGATATGACAATTGCCTTGCCGCTGTCGAGGTCGCTGGCATAGGCAATCACGAAACACGCCTCCGCGAGAGGCGTGGCGGCGAACTGATGGGGACGGTATGCGCCTGAAATCTGTCGTGCTCGGCTCGACCGCGCTATTGGCGCTGATGACAGCCACGGTGGTCTCGGCGCAGGCAGTATCGGCGCAGGTCGTGCCAGCGCGCCAAGACCCCGCGGGTTTCGCCGCGACGACCCCCGCCGCAGCAACTCCGGCGACCGGTGAAGCCGCACCGGAGGACACCATCGTCGTCACCGGGCTGCGTCGCAGCATCCAGTCGGCGCAGACGATCAAGCGCGATTCGGTGCAGATTGTCGACTCGATCGTCGCCGAGGATATCGGCAAGCTGCCCGATGTCGCGGTTTCCGACACCGCGGCGCGGATCGTCGGCGTCCAGGTCGAGCGCGGCGGCGGTGAGGCCAGCCGCGTGCTGGTCCGCGGACTGCCCAACTTCACGACGACCTACAACAATCGCGAAATCTTCACCGCCGAGGCGCGGTCGGTGGCATTGCAGGACTTCCCCGCCGGTGCGGTCGCCGCCCTCGAGGTGTTTAAGACCACCACCGCCGACAATGTCGAGGGCGGGCTTGCCGGCCTCGTCAACGTGCGCTCGCACAAGCCGTTCGACTTCGACGGCTTCCATGTCGCCGGTGCCGCCTGGGCGCAATACGCCAGCCGCTCGCAAAAGACCGAGCCGAATGGCAATTTGCTGATCACCGACCGCTGGGATACCGGCATCGGCGAGGTCGGCGTGCTCATCAGCGGCTCCTACACCCGCCTGCGATATCTCGACTCGACGCGCTCCAACACCGACTTCGCGGCCAGCGACGGTACCGCCGTGCTATTCCCCGACATCCAGCGGATCGATTACGGCTCGGGTGACCGCCAGCGTCCCTCGGTCAACGGTGCGGTCCAGTGGCGACCAGCGCCCGGCCTCGAATTCTACGCCGAGGCGCTGTGGCAGGGGTTCCGCAACAAGGTTTCCGACCGCGAACTCGAAGTGCCGCTGTACGACGCGCAATCGTATTCGAACATCGTCGTCCAGCCCGGCGGCAACCTCGCGCAAAGCCTGACGGCGGTGAACCCCAGACGCCCCGACGGCTTTCAGGGCGCGACCTCGGCGAACACTGACACCTACCAGTTCGCCATCGGCGGCAGCTATGACGCCGGACCGCTCAAGATAACCGCCGACGTCGCCCGGACGACGAGCAAGTTCGTCGACTCGGTCTACAGCTTCGATATGGCGTACGCCTCGCGGCAGACGGTGAACGCGGTGTTCAGCGGCAAAAGCGGACCATCGTTCAGCTATGTCAACGGGCCCGACCTGTCGGCGGCGTCGACGTACATCTTCCGCGGCTTTTTCGACCGCCAGCTGATCGCCAAGGGCGACGACGTTCAGGCGCGGCTGGATTTCACCTATGATACCGGGCTGTCGTTCTTGCCCAAGATCGAGTTCGGCGGACGCTACGTCGACCGCAACTCGCATTTCGAGGATGGCAATCGCTACAGTCCTCAGGAAGACAACCGCCTGCCGCTGAGCTCGGTACCGGTGACACTGGCAACCTTCCACAGCGGCTTTCCAGGCGGCGACCCCGAGGCGATCCGCAGCTATCTCACGCCAACCTATGACAGCATCCGCAATAACATCGCGCAGCTGCGCACGCTGGTCGGTTTTGCCGCCGAGCCGCCGCCGGCCGACCCGCTCGTGACCTATTCCGCCAACGAGAAGTCGTACGCGGGATATATCCAGGGCAAGTACGAGTTCGGCGATGTCGGCGGCATCCGCGTCGACGGCGTCGTCGGCGTCCGCGGCGTCAAGAGCGACCTGTCGATCGCCGGCACCTCGCGGTCGGCGGGCGTCCTGACCCCGGTCGTCGTCGGCAACAGCTATACCGACTGGCTGCCCAATGCGAGCGCGCGCATCCGCTTCACCGATCAGCTTCAACTCCGGCTGTCCGTAACGAAAACGCGCACTCGCCCCGATTTCTCCCAATACAATCCCGGGCTCAACGTCGATCCGCCGGGTGCAGGTATCCGCAACGCCAGCGGCGGCAATCCGAACCTGCAGCCGCTCAAGTCGACCAATTACGACGCCAGCCTCGAATATTATTTCGCCCGCGCCGGCTCGGTCTCGGGGGCGATCTTCCGCCGCGACCTGAACGGTTTTATTCAGAACTATTCGCTTGATGTCACTGACCCGGTGTTCGGACCGATTCGGGTCACTCGCCCCTACAACAGCGGTAAAGGCCGAATCGACGGTGCCGAGGCGCAGGTAACCGCCTTTGCCGATTTCGCCGGCCTGCCCGATTGGGCGCATGGTTTCGGCGTGCAAGCGAACGTCACCTACCTCGACGCCAAGACCGGTAATCCAGCAACTATCGCAGGTCCGTCGGCGCTCTCCCCCATCGTTGGCGTGTCGAAGTGGACCTACAATCTCGTCGGTATTTACGAGCACGACAAGATCGCCATGCGGCTGTCGTACAATCTGCGCGGCAAATATCTGTCGAACGGCGGTTACGACAATGGCAGCCGCGCCTACACCGAGACGACCGGCGCGATCGGCCGTCTCGACTTCTCGGGCAGCTACGACCTGTTCAAGAATGTCACGCTGACCGCCGACGCCACCAACGTCCTCGGCAAGCCGCTGACCGTCACCGGCACGTCGGTATTCGCCAACAACGGCCCGATCGCCACTTTCCCGCGCTCGGTCCGCTATGAGGAAAGCATCTACTCGCTGGGCGTTCGCTTCCGATTTTAGGGGCCGCGTACGGCATCCAATCCGGTGCCGGCGAACTGCGCGGGTCGCATCGCAGCGCTGACATACGGCCCCCCGGAAGTCAGCTTCACCAGCCACCGAACGTCCGCGCCGGTCCGGCGCGGGCGTTCGGGTGTCGCCTGCAGGCTACGCCGCCTTCAGCACTTGCTCGATCTTCGCCTGCGCTGCCGGCTCGTCGATATTTTCCATCGCCGCGAGCTCGCGCGCCAGCCGTCCGATCGCGGCTTCGTAGATCTGCCGCTCGGAATAGCTCTGCTCGGGCTGATCCTCGGCGCGGTGGAGGTCGCGCACGACCTCGGCGATCGAGACGAGGTCGCCCGAGTTGATCTTGGCCTCATATTCCTGCGCCCGGCGGCTCCACATCGTCCGCTTGATCCGCGGGCGGCCTTTCAGCGTCGTCAACGCCTCGAGCAGCGTCGCCTGGCTCGACAGCTTGCGCATCCCGACGACTTCGGCCTTGTTCGTCGGAACGCGCAGCGTCATGCGCTCCTTCTCGAAGCGCAGCACATAGAGTTCGAGCGAGGTGCCGGCGATCTCCGAGCTCTGCACCTCGACCACGCGGCCGACGCCGTGCTTGGGATAAACGACATAGTCGCCGGCAATGAAATTGAGCGTCTTGGCTACTGCAACTACCATGCGTATCGATCCTTCCATCGCCACAACGCACCAGACCGAAAGCTGTTCGCACCGCGATTGACGCGGCGTCACATTCAGATTTTGGCGCAGATGCCGGCGACTATGATGGCCATATCGCGCTCCGGCACATGAACGCGGCGACCAGGTTGGTTAAACGCTTTATCAAGCCACGCTTAGATAGCAGATTTAAGACACCGATGCCACTGGTACGTGAATCGATTGCAGATGGTTGCCGATCGCTCAGGCGTTTCCGGGTGCGGCGCTGAAATACTTGTCGTATTTGCCTTCTTCGCCTTTGTGCGCATCGGCATCGGTCGGTGCAGGGCCTTTTACGGTGATATTGGGCCAGCTCGCCGAGAAGGTCGCATTCAGTTCGAGCCACTTGTCGAGGCCGCTCTCGGTATCGGGCAGGATCGCTTCGGCCGGGCATTCGGGCTCGCACACCCCGCAGTCGATGCACTCGCTCGGATTGATGACGACCATGTTCTCGCCCTCGTAGAAGCAGTCGACGGGGCAAACCTCGACGCAGTCCATATACTTGCACTTGATACACGCTTCGGTGACCACGTAGGTCATTGGCTCATTCCTCGGCAGGAGCTGTTCACGGTCCCGTGCTAGCCGCGGCCGCGCGGGTGCGTCAATGGCCGCAACGCCGCGGTCTGGCTCTAGCGATGCGTCAAGCCGCCTGCGAACGGGTCAGGTCGGTGTAGAGCTGGGAGGCTTCGACATAGGGGCCGCGGCGTTCGGCGAGACACTCCACCCGGACGACGATGACGTCGTCGTGCTTGGGGAAACTGAGCACCGACCCGGCCCGGACCAATGCCGAGGGGCGATCAATGACCCTACCGTCGAGCCGCAGATGGCGGCTTTCACAAAGCGCCTGCGCGGCGCTGCGCGATTTCGTCAACCTTGCGAACCACAACCATTTGTCGAGCCGCAAACCCTGACCGTAGACCAAATTCTACCTCGCTTTCATTGTCTGGAGGACGGCAAACGGATTGGCTGGATTGGCTGCCGCCGACTCGACGATGGATGGCGGCAGCGGGCGTTTGACGCCGCCCCAGGCAAACGCTGTGCTGCCGTCGACCAGCTGTGGCCGGTAGCCGAGCGCCCGCATCAGCCGGACGAAGCCGTCGTGGGTCATGCCGACGCTGGCGATCCACGCGGCATCGGGCGCGAACGGCGTGCGCCCGTTGCGCGCCAAGTGGATCAGCCGCGCCAGCCGGTCGACCATATCGATGCGAACGGCTTGCCCGCCGATGTTCCAGAAGCCCGCGACCGCATAGAAGCCCGGCGGCACATCCTCGTCGACATCGATACTGACCCGGCCCGCCACCGGCGGCGGGGGTAGCGTCGTCACGTTCGCCGCAACCGCCCACAATGCCAGTCGCCAGCGCGTCGGCTCGGGGCGCAGCGTCGCCGCGACGAAGACGTGGACGACGCCCAGCCGCACCCCTGCCCCGGTCAGCGCCTTGCGGTCGAGCCGGGTCAGCGCCTCGATCTGCGCCGCGACGCTGTCCCGTCGCAGGCAACCGAGCATCTCGACCAGTTGCACCACCAGCCCGCGCCCGGCGGGCGACAGCTGCGGGACCAGCGCGGTGATCCGCATCAACGGCCGCAGCTGCCGGTCGCGGGTCGCCGCCAGCCATCGGTCGAGCCGCGCGCTGACCCGCGTCCGGTCGGCCGCCGGCAGCACATCGAGACCGCGGTCGAGTTCGATGCGCGGGTTGAGCGCGTCGCGTCCGGCACGCAGCTTGGCGACGCGGGCCGCCCCCCAGCGGATCCGCGGCGGCATTCCGCCGTCGAACTCCAGACTGAATTCCGCGTCGGCGGCAGCACTCAACGCCAGCGCGCGGCGAGCCAATTCGCGCGGCAGGTGGCGTTCGGCGGCGGCGAGCAGCATGCGCTTTTCTCCAGCCCGCGCACTCGGGTCGGCGGTGAAACGGAAGCCGTCGAGCGTGCCGATCGCCTCGTCCTCGACGCAGACGGTATTGTCGGCGTCGACGGTGACCCGCTGCTCGCCGCGCACCTTCATGTCGCGCAGCAGCACCGCGGTGCGCCGGTCGACGAACTTCTGCGTCAGCGCCAGGTGCAGCGCGTCCGACAGCCGGTCCTCCAGCGCGCGGGTACGCTGGGCCCAATGCGCGCTGTCCTCGAGCCAGCCAGGGCGGTGCGCGATATACGTCCATGTCCGGGCCGCCGCGATGCGGTCGGCAATCGTCGCGATGTCGCCCGCGACGTTGTCGAGCGCGGCGACTTCGCTCGCGATCCACGCCGCGGGCAGCTGGCCGTGATCCTCGCTCAGGTGGCGGAAGATCCGCCCGATCAGCTTGGCATGCTGTTCGGGGCCGGTCTTGCGGTAATCGGGCAGACCGCACGCCGCCCACAGCCGCACCATGCGGGCGTGGCCGTGCGCGCGCTCCATCACCCACGGTTCGGCGGCGAGGCGCTTCAACACCGCGACGTCGATCGCATCGTCTCCGCGCATCAGTTCTGGGCGCCCCGGACGCGCATCGAGCGCCTTGACCAGTCGCGGCAGTGTCCCGAGATCGAGCCGGGCGTTACGCCAGATCAGCTGGGTCAGCGGCGGGAAATGATGCCCCTCGATCGCCTCGACCTCTTCGGGCTCAAAGGTCTGCACCGCGTCCTGCCCGAGCTGGACGACGCCGAAACTACCGTCGCGCTGGTATCGCCCTGCCCGTCCGGCGATCTGCGCCATCTCGGATGTGATCAACCGCCGATGCTTGCGCCCGTCGAACTTGCTGAGCGAGGCGAACGCGACATGGGCGATGTCCATGTTGAGGCCCATGCCGATCGCATCGGTGGCGACGAGATAGTCGACCTCGCCCGACTGGTACATCGCGACCTGGGCGTTGCGGGTCCGCGGCGACAGCCCGCCCATCACCACCGCCGCGCCGCCTTTGTGCCGCCGCAGCATCTCGGCCAGCGCATAGACCTCGGCGGCGGTGAACGCGACGATCGCCGAGCGCTTGGGCAGCCGCGACAGCTTGGTCGGCCCGGCATAGCTCAGCGTCGAGAAGCGCGGCCGGGTGATGATCTCGGCATCGGGCAGCAGCTTGCGGATCAGCGGCCGCAGCGTCTCCGAGCCGAGGATCATCGTCTCGGCATAACCGCGCCGGTGCAGCAGCCGGTCGGTGAACACATGCCCGCGCGCGGTGTCGGCCCCGACCTGCGCCTCGTCGAGCGCTAGAAAGGCCACATCGCGGTCGCTCGGCATCGATTCCGCGGTGCACAGGAAATAGCGCGCGCCGTCGGGAATGATCTTCTCTTCGCCGGTGATCAGCGCCACCTGCGCCGCGCCTTTGATCGCGACCACCCGGTCGTAGACCTCGCGGGCGAGCAGTCGCAGCGGGAAGCCGATCATGCCACTGACGTGGCCGCACATGCGCTCGACGGCGAGGTGGGTCTTGCCGGTATTGGTCGGACCGAGCACGGCGGTGAGCCGGACATCGGACTGGGAGCGAAGCAACCCGCTCATGACCCCCGGCGAGGGTCGCTGCGGCCCCACAACATCTGGGGCAAACGGTTGAATATGGTTCGGCCCATCGCGTCCTTTGTCAGGTGCATGAACTACATATGGTATGTCATGCATCTTTAGTCGACACAAGTGACCGTTCAAAGACTGCCATTCGCCGCATTGCGCAATCGCCAGCCGCTCCGGTCGTTGACAATGAGGTATTGTGCCGACAGGGTTAGCTCGGGTGGGACGTGTAGGAGCGGGCGGTTGTTCCAATCGGAAATGGGCGGCTTCGGTGCGGGCGGGATGGCACTCAGCGGGGCGTCGAGCGGTGGCCTGTCGCTCCCACGGCCGTCGCGATTGCCGCGATCCAGCGGCACCGCGATGGGTCGTCTCGACGACTGGCGAGTGCATATCGACCTCGGCGATGCGATCGGATCGCGGCGCTGGTGGTTCGGCGGATCGCTGCTGCTGCTGCTGTGCGCGGGCGCGATCTTTGCTGGCGGACACGTCCCGGTACTGCCCGTCAAGCTCCATCCGGCGCTGACTCCGACACAGTTCGACAATTCGCGCCCCGATATCATCGGCCCGCTGGCGCGCGGCGCGTTAACCGGCCGGGCGACGCTGCCGGGCCGGTTCGTCGAGGCGCTGGCCGAGATCCCCGAACGGCCGCGGCTCGAGACCACCGCGCATCTCGGCGGTAATGAAAGCTTCGAGGCGGCGTTGCGCCATGCCGGGGTCGGGCCGGATGATGCGGCGGAAGCAGCCAAGCTGATCGGCAGCGCCGCCAATTCACGCGGCATCAAGGCAGGCACCGCGGTCGATCTGGTGCTCGGCCGCCGCGAGGTTCGCACCGTGCCGCGCCCGCTGGAAAGCCTGGGCTTCCGCGCGGCACTCGACCAGCGGCTCGAGCTGGCGCGCGCCGACGACGGCTCGCTCGCACTGAAGCGCGTCGCGATCGACGTCGACGACACCCCGCTGCGGATTACCGGCACCGTTGGCAACAGCTTCGCCGATGCGGCGACCGCGTCGGGGCTGTCCGAAACCGTCGTCGACGAGGCGGTGCAGACGCTGGGCTATGCGGTCGACTTCCAGCACCAGGTCAGCCGCCGCGATCATTACGACATCGTCGTCGAGCATCGCCGCGCTGCCGACGGGCTGACCGAGACCGGCGGGCTGCTGTATACCGCGCTGGTCCCCGCCGACGGGCAGCGCGTCGACATGCTGCGCTGGAACTACGCCGGCAAGAGTCAGTTTTTCCGCGGCACCGGCGAGAGCGCCAAAAAGGGCCTGATGCGCACGCCGGTCAACGGCGCGCATCTGACCTCGAGCTTCGGCATGCGCTTCCACCCGATCCTGAACTACTCGCGGCTGCATCAGGGTGTCGATTTCGGCGCCGCGTGGGGCTCGCCGGTGCTTGCCGCGGCCGGCGGTAAGGTGACCTTCGCCGGTGCGCACGGTGGCCACGGCAACTACATCCAGGTGCTGCACCACCCCGGGCTGATGACCGCCTACGCCCACCTCAGCCGTTTCGCGGTCAAGCCCGGTGCCGCGGTCGCGCAGGGGCAGGTCATCGGCTATGTCGGCTCGACCGGGCTGTCGACCGGCCCACACCTCCACTACGAGGTCTGGCTCAACGGCGCGCCGGTGAACCCGGTCGCGGTCAAGTTCCTCGGCGGTACGCAGCTCGGCGGCAGCGAACTCGAACGCTTCAAGGCGACGCTCGACCGGATGCGCGGGCTGCATGTCGCCGGCGTCGTGGTGGCGGAGGCCGAAGCGTCGAAGCGTCGCCGGGCCTGAAGCAGAAAAACAGCGCCGGCCGCGAGCTGTCCTATCGCTCGCGCCGCCAGCGCCGCACGTAGATCGCATATATCACCGCCAGCGTGATCGCGAAGGCGAACCACTGCAGCGCGTACGACAGATGATTGTCGGGCAGTTCGTCGGGCGTCGGGATGCGTGACGGCAATAGCGGCGAGACGGCGGTGGTCGGGATCAGCAGGAACAGCGGCCGCCCCGGCTGCTTGTCGTAGGGATGCTCGATGATCGTGCCGGTGAAGCTGGTGTCGAGGTCGAGCGTCTTGACCGCGTCGGGGCGTGGCGCCCAGCCGGCGACGACGACGATGTCCGGGCCGTGCGTATACCGTTTCGCCGGATCGCGGCAGGCGACGAGGACCCGGTAGCCGCCCTCGCCAGCGGCACTGCTGCCGCCCTTGATGTCGTACGGGGTGACCCGGCCGGGGCGGCAGTCGACGGTGGCGCGGCGGAACTGCAGGCTCTTGCTGCCCGCCATCGCATCGAGGAACTCGCGCGGGGTGACGAGCGGCAGGCTGGCGGCGCGGGTCAGCTCGGCTTGAACATTGTGCTTCCACTCGCGGCGCTGCAGCTGCCAGAAGCCGAGCCAGATCAGCACCGGCACCATGACCAGCGTCAGCAGTGTCGCGCCGAGGGGGAGCGGGTTAGAACGGGGTGACGTCATTGCACGGTCGATCATATCCAAGTGAAACCGTCACCCCCGCGAAGGCGGGGGTCCATACCCAACGGTAGTCCGACGCGTACGGACCCCCGCCTTCGCGGGGGTGACGTGAATAACCAGTTCAGAGTTGCCAATTTGACTACCGCACCGCGCTCACTCGGGCCGCCCCAGCCGCGCGTCGTTGCGATATTCGAGCACCAGCAGCATGCCCTTGGCGATGCGCAGCAGCAGCACCGTCAGCCCGATCGTCAGTGGCACCCACAGGATGACATGCAGCCACCACGGCGGCGAGCGGCTGAGCTCGAGCCAGATCGCCAGGCAGACGACGACCGCGCCGACGAGAAAGATCAGGAACGGTGCGGCCGCATCGCCGACGTCGAAGCCGGCATAATCGAGGCCGCACGCCGGGCACTTCGCCGCGAAACGGATGACGCGGGTGAACATGCCGGGCGCGCCGCAGCGCGGGCACAGGCCGAGCAGTGCGCTCTTGAAGACCGGCTGCGGCAGCCAGTCGGGCCCGCTCATCAGCCGGCGGCAGCCGAGGCCAGCGCGCCGAAGTGACTGCCCCACAGATAGATCGAGATGAACAGGAACAGCCAGACGACGTCGACGAAGTGCCAGTACCATGCCGCCGCCTCGAAGCCGAAGTGATGCACGGGGGTGAAATCCCCGCGGAAGACACGGTACAGGCAGACTGCAAGAAAGATCGTCCCGACCAGCACGTGGAAACCGTGGAAGCCGGTCGCCATGAAGAACGTCGCGCCGTAGATGTTGCCGGCGAAACCGAACTCGGCGTGGCTGTATTCGAATGCCTGGACGCTCGAGAAAATCATGCCAAGCACGATGGTGATGGTCAGCCCGCGCTTGAGCCCTTCCCGGTCGCCGTGGACCAGCGCGTGATGCGCCCACGTCACCGTCGTCCCCGACAGTAGCAGGATCAGCGTGTTGAGCAGCGGGAAGGCGAACGGGTCGAGCGCTTCGATACCCTTGGGCGGCCAAGTGCCACCGATCGCGGCGGCATGGCTTGGATATAGCGACGCGCTGAAATAGGCCCAGAACCACGCGACGAAGAACATCACTTCGGACGCGATGAACAGGATCATGCCGTAGCGATGGCTGAGCTGCACCACCGGGGTGTGATCGCCGGTATTGGCCTCGTGGACGACATCGGTCCACCAGCTCGCGAAGGTCACGAGCACGCCGAGCAGCCCGAGCCCGAATACCCAGGGACCGAACCCCGCCTTATGCATCCAGCCGACCGCGCCAGCCGCCATCACCAACGCCGCGAATGCCCCGATGATCGGCCACGGGCTGGTGGGAACGAGATGGTAATCGTGGTTCTGGGTCTTGGCGCCGGCCATCTCTTATTCCTTGCGGGTCGGCGGCTTCTCTAGCGCCGAAGCCGTCTTCACGTCCACCGGATAGAAGGTGTAGGACAGCGTGATCTCGTCGATCTTCTTCGCGTCGGGATCGTTCAGGATTGCCGGATCGACGAAATACGTCACCGGCATCGACACGGTCTCGCCGGCCTTCAGCGTCTGCTCGTTGAAGCAGAAGCAGGCGATCTTCTTGAAATACCTGCCCGCGGTGTCGGGCGTGACGTTGAACAGCGCGCGCCCGGTGGTCGGGGCGGCGGACAGATTGGTGGCATGATAGAACGCCATCGCGCGCGCGCCTATTCTGATCCTGGTCTCGGCCGCATCGGGGCCGAACTGCCACGGCATCCCGGGCGAGACGTTGCCGTCGAAACGGATTTTGATCGCGCGTCCGCCGAGCGCCTGCAGCGCCTGCGCCGACGGCAGCGCCGCCGCCTCGGCGCGCTGGGTCGTCCCCGCATAGCCGGTCATCTGGCAGAACAGCCGGTACAGCGGCACGCTGGCATAGGCGAGGCTGACCATCGCGATTGCCAGCGCGGCCATGATCCACGCGGTCCGGCGTTTTGCGTGGTTGAGCGTCGCGGTGCTCACAGCTTGATCATCCGGACGATGGTGATGCCGAAGAACAGCAGTACCAGCGCCATCAGCACGACGCCGAGCGCAATATTACGCGCGCGGCGCTTGGCCATGAACGCGTCGGTCTGCGCCGGTGTCCACTCGCGGGGGTCGAGCACGCTCATGCGAGCAGGAGACGGTCGGCGACGAGCGCGGCAAACACCAGGAACAGGTAGAGCAGCGAGAATTTGAACAGCGCCCGCTCGGGCAGCATCGCGGCAGCGAGCGTCGCGGTATTCCGGTAGACCGCCGTCGCCCGCTGCAGGAATATGGCGCCGAGGGCCAACACCGTCGTCCCGTAAATCCATCCGGTGAGGCCGAGCGCCCAAGGCAGCACGCTGACCAGCGCCAGCGCCACCGAGTACAGCATAATCTGGCGGCGGGTGACGGCCGGACCGGCGGTGACCGGCAGCATCGGCACGCCCGCCTTGGCATAATCGGCCTCCATGAACAGCGCCAGCGCCCAGAAGTGCGGCGGCGTCCACAGGAAGATGATCGCGAACAGCAGCAGCGGTAGCGCGCTCAGGTTACCGGTCACCGCAGCCCAGCCGATCAGCGGCGGGAACGCACCCGCGGCCCCGCCGATGACGATATTCTGCGGCGTGATCCGCTTGAGCCAGACGGTGTAGACGAGCACGTAGAACAGGATCGACAGCGCGAGGATCGCAGCCGGAAGCACGCCGGCAGCCAAGCCGATCACCGCGACCGAGCCGACCGCCAGCGTGACGCCGAACGCCAGCGCCTCGCCCGACGTGAGCCGCCCGGTAACCAGCGGGCGGCTGGCGGTGCGCTTCATCAGCGCGTCGATATCGGCCTCATACCACTGGTTGAGCGCCCCCGCCGCCCCTGCTCCGACGGCAATACACAGAATCACGACGAAGGCGAGGAAGCCGTTGATATGCCCGGGCGCCGCCCACAGCCCGCAGGCACTGGTGAACACCACCAGCGACATCACGCGCGGCTTCAACAACGCGAGGTAATCGCGCCAGTCGGCGAAGCTGACGCCAGCCGGGGCGACGACGGGAATAGCGGCGGCGGTCATCGCTCTACTTGATGACCGGCAGCGTCTCGAACTGGTGGAACGGCGGCGGCGATGACAGCGTCCACTCGAGCGTCGTCGCGCCCTCGCCCCAATAGTTACCCGCGACCTTCGGCCCGGCCAGCAGCGAGTAGACGACGTTGATGAAGAAGAACACCATACCCGCCGCCATGATCATGTAGCCGACGCTCGAGATGAAGTTATAGTGCGCGAACTGCACCGGATAGTCGGGGATGCGGCGCGGCATACCCTGCTGCCCGAGGAAGTGCTGCGGGAAGAACATCACGTTGACGCCGATGAAGAACACCCAGAAGTGCAGCTTGCCGAGAAGCTCGTTATACTGGCGGCCGCTCATCTTGCCGAACCAGTAATAAAAGCCCGCGAAAATCGCGAACACCGCGCCGAGCGACAACACATAGTGGAAGTGAGCGACGACGTAGTAAGTGTTGTGCAGTTCGGTATCGATACCGGCGTTCGACAGGATAACGCCGGTGACACCGCCAACGGTGAACATGAAGATGAAGCCGATCGCCCACAGCATCGGGGTCTCGAAGCTGATCGAGCCGCCCCACATCGTCGCGATCCAGCTGAAGATCTTGATGCCGGTCGGCACCGCGATAATCATCGTCGCGGCGGTGAAGTACATCTTGGTGTTCACGTCGAGGCCGCTGGTGAACATGTGGTGGGCCCAGACGATGAAGCCGATGCCGCCGATCGCGACCATCGCGTACGCCATGCCGAGATAACCGAACACCGGCTTCTTCGAGAAGGTCGAGATGATCTGGCTGACCATGCCGAAACCCGGCAGGATCATGATGTAGACCTCAGGATGCCCGAAGAACCAGAACAGATGCTGGTACAGGATCGGATCGCCGCCGCCCTCGGGCGCGAAGAACGTCGTGCCGAAGTTGCGGTCGGTGAGCAGCATGGTGATGGCACCCGCCAGGACGGGGAGCGACAGCAGCAGCAGGAACGCGGTGACCAGCACCGACCAGACGAACAGCGGCATCTTGTGCAACGTCATGCCCGGCGCGCGCATGTTGAAGATCGTCGTGATGAAGTTGATCGCGCCGAGGATCGACGACGCGCCGGCGAGATGCAGCGACAGGATCGCCATGTCGACCGCAGGTCCCGGATGCCCGCTAGTCGACAGCGGCGGATACAGCGTCCAACCGGTACCCGCGCCGTTGGCCCCGGCCGGACCCTCGACGAACATCGATCCGAACAGCAGCAGGAACGCCGGCACGAGCAACCAGAACGAGACGTTGTTCATGCGTGGAAACGCCATGTCGGGCGCGCCGATCATCAGCGGCACGAACCAGTTGCCGAAGCCACCGATCATCGCCGGCATGACCATGAAGAACACCATGATCAGCCCGTGCGCCGTAATGAAGACGTTCCACAGCTGATACGACGCATCGAGATTGCCGTGGGTGAACCACGTCAGATACTGGATGCCCGGATGTGCCAGCTCGGCACGCATGATCCCCGAGATCGCGCCGCCGACGATGCCGGCGAAGATCGCGAAGATCAGGTACAGCGTCCCGATATCCTTGTGATTGGTCGAGAACAGCCAGCGCTGGGCAAAGCTCAGTTCGGGATGCGCGTGAGCATCATGTCCATGGTCGAGCGCGTTGGTATCGACAAAAGCGCTGGCGATCGGGGGGGCCATTCGTCGGGTCCTCGTCAGATTCTGATATTATATCTTGGTCGGCGCGCCGTGCGCCTTGACAGCGTTCGACGGTGTCGCGGTCGGCGGCGTTGCATCGACCGTCGGTGCCACTCCGGCGGGAGCAACGGCCGGCGCCGGCGGTGCGACCGGCATGGGCGCCGCAACCGGGGCCGAGCCACTGTCGACCGCCAGCGCGGTCTTCAGCACGACCGGCTTCGGCGTGATCCCCGCGTCCTTCTGCTTGGCCGCAACCCACTGCGCGAACCGCGCCTTCGAGACCACCTCGACCGCGATCGGCATGAAGGCATGCTTGGTGCCGCACAGCTGGAAGCATTGGCCGTAATAGACGCCGGGGCGGTCGACGCGGAACCACGTCTCGTTGATACGGCCCGGCACGGCGTCCATCTGGACCCAGAAGCTCGGCATCGACCACGCATGGATGACGTCGGCCGCGGTGGTCAGCACGCGTACGGTCGAGCCGACCGGCACGACGACGCGGTTGTCGACGCCGAGCTGCAGCGGATCGCCGTGCGCCTTCGCCTCGGCATCCTTGAGCATGATCGAATCGAAGCTGAAGCCACCCTGGTCGGGATATTCATACTCCCAATACCACTGGTGCCCGGTCGCCTTGATCGTCAGGTCGGCCTTGGGCGGCGTGTACTGGTTCGCCAGCAGCCGGAACGACGGCACTGCGATCCACACGAGGATGAGTACCGGCACGACCGTCCAGGTCACCTCGACGAGCGTGTTGTGAGAGGTTCGCGACGCCACCGGACTGGCGGCACGGCGGAAGCGGAACAGCGTGTAGGCCATCAGCACAAGCACGAAAATGCAGACGCCGACCATCAGCGGATCGAGGATCGCTATCGTCATATGACGAGCTTCGCGCGCGATCGGGGTCATCGCCTCCTGCAGGTTCCACGCGTAACCGCCCGTCGGCTGACCGATGCCCGGCGTCGGCAGCACCGGCGCAACGACCGGTGCCGCCGTCGCTGCGAGTGCGACGGTCTTGACCGGCACCACCGGCGCCGACGCGACGGCGTTCGCACCCTGCGCCCAAGCCGCGACCGGCAGGACCGCTGCCGTCATTGCCATCAGCCAGTTTCGAACGTGATGCATCGGTGCCCTCGGTAAGCCTGCGGGCTACATAGCCCCCTGCCCCATCGGCAACAAGCGGCAAGGGTGCCGCACTGCGGCATTGTTGGGCTCGATACGGCAGACCCGGTTACGTCATTCCCGCGCATGCCGTAGTGACGTAAGTAAATGCGAGGATGAAGTAACTCAGCCGCTCAAATCCGCGAACATCGCTACTTGCTTCGCCCGCTGCGCGCCGACCGCCGCCACCATGTCGTCGCCCTGCAGCATCGCCGCGTTCCATACCGCGACATACTCCAGCCCGGCCTCGATCGTCGCGTCGCGGCCGTGGTTGAGCACCTGCTTGATCCCGGCGATGGCGAGCGGCGACTTCGCGGCGATCTCGGCCGCCAGCGCCTGCCCGCTGGCGAGTGCTGCGGCGTGACCTTCCTCGACGCGGTTGAGGAAGCCGTACGCCCTCGCCTCCGCCGCGCCGAACTTGCGCCCGGTATAGGCGAGCTCGCGCACCAGCCCCTGGGGGAGCAGATGCGGGATACGCTGCAAGGTCCCGACATCGGCCACGATGGCGATGTTGATCTCCTGCACGGTGAAATAGCAGTCGGCAGTCCCGACGCGCAGGTCGCAGGCGGTGACGAAATCGACCCCGCCGCCGATGCAGCCGCCCTGCACCACCGCGATGACCGGCACCCGGCAGCGGTCGACGACGCTGAACGTCTGCTGCAAGTGCTTGACGTGACGGCGGAACGCCTCGCGGGCGCGCCCGGCGTCACCGCCGTGGCCGCTCAGCGACTGCCCGGCCCAGCCGAGGTCGAGTCCGGCGGTGAAGTGCTTGCCGGTGGCGGCGATGACCACGGCGCGGACGCTCGGGTCGGCGTCGATCGCCGCGAACGCTTGCGGCACCTCGTCCCAGAACGCGGCGGTCATGGTGTTGAGCGCCTCACCGCGGGTCAGCGTCACCGTCGCGACATGGTCGGCGACATCGAGCCGCAAAGTCTGCAATTCCATCACGGAGCTCCCTGCGCTATGTTCCGGTGATGACCAAGTTCACCGTCAACGGCAACCCCGTCCACTACCTGCTGCCGCCGGCGACGCCGCTGCTCTGGGCGCTGCGCGATGCGTCGAACCTGACCGGGACCAAATACGGCTGCGGCATCGGGCTGTGCGGAGCCTGCACGGTGCATGTCGACGGCGTCGCGCAGCGCTCCTGCCAGCTCGCGATCGGCGACATCGAAGGCGCTTTCATCACCACCATCGAGGGGCTGTCGGCCGATCGCAGCCACGTCGTGCAGTCGGCGTGGATCGCCGAGCAGGTGCCGCAGTGCGGTTACTGTCAGTCGGGGATGATCATGGCGGTCGCGGCGCTGCTCAAGACGAACGCGCAGCCGAGCGATGCCGACATCGACGGCGCGATCACCAACATCTGCCGCTGCGGCACCTATCCGCGGATCAGGAAGGCAATTCACCGGGCCGCGGCGGGCGGGGTCGATGCCGGGGTCGCCGGGCCGGGAACCACGCCGAGCGAAGCGGCACGTCGCGCGCCGTCGATGGTGGCCGAGCCGAAAGTGGTGGCCTGATCCGCTGATGGTTGGGTTGGGGTCCGCCGCATTTTGATTGAAACGGCATAAACCGTGCGTCAATCAAAACGAAACCGGACCTAAACTGCTAAGCGCCGTTACGCCGCCGCGATCGCCTTTGCGATATCCGCCGCATGATGCCCGGTCAGCTCCTTGCCGATCTCGCCGAGCAGCTTGGCCGACAGCTCCTTGTGATAATGCTTGCGGAGCTCGCCGAGCGTCTTCGGTGCCGCGACGACCACGAGGTGCTCGATCTCGCCGCCGAGCACCTGCGTATTGAGCCACGCCGCGGTCGCCGCCGCATAACCGTCCTCGCGCAGCTGGCGGTAGCTCGGGTTCGCCGCGCCGCCGTGGTGGCGCGATCCGGCATCGCTGCTCGCGCCGTGGATGTCGGGATGCGGCAGCGCTGTCAGCTCGGGATGCGCATCGGTGCCGCTGTTTCGAAACAGGTGCAGGCTCTCGCCGTCGGTGACCGCCACCGTCGTATTGTGGGGAAGCATCATGTCGAGTCTCCTAAATGGTTGCGTGAAGTGCCTGGCGGAAGTTCGGGATCGTAACGGGCCGGGGCGCGGCAAGTTGCAGAGCGCCCGCGAAGCTTACTCGACGGCGGCTTGCACCGTCGCTCCCGGACGCAACCGCCGCACCAGCTGCGGCCACAGCAGGTTGAGCGCCAGCCCGCTGATGACCAGCGCGGCCGCACCCAGCTTCCACAGCGGCAGCGGCTCAGCCAGCCACCACGCCGCGCTGCCCATGCCGAACACCGGCACCAGCAGTGCCAGCGGCGCGATCGTCGCGGCGGGGTAGCGGCCGAGCAGCCAGCCCCACGCCGCATAGCCGAACATCGTGTTGCCGACCGCCTGCCAAGCGACCGCGCCCCAGGTCGCGAGCGACGCTCCGGCGAGTGCTGCGCCGATCCGCGCCGGGCCCTCGACCACCAGGCTGAGCAACAGCAGCGGCGGCACCGCGAACAGGCTCGACCAGACGACATAGCTCAGCATGTTGACCGCGGGCGTGGCGCGCTGGACGATATTGCCGCCCGCCCAGCCGAGCGCCGCGACGAGCACCAGCAGCAGCCCGGCGATGGTCGTCGCCTTGCCGGTATGCGCCGCGATCACGCCGATCCCGGCGACGCTCAGCGCCAGCGCCAGCGCTTGCGGCGGCTGCAGCCGCTCGCCGCTGAGCCACATCGCCAGCCCGATGGTGAAGAACGCCTGGCTCTGGACCACCAACGACGCCAGCCCCGGCGCGATCAGGCCGTTCAGCGCGATATACAACATGCCGAACTGGCCGACGCCGATCAGCACGCCGTAGGCCGCGAGATTGCGCCATGGCACCGCCGGACGGCGCAGCACGAACACCATCGGGACCGCCGCCAGCATGAAGCGCAGCGTCGCGAACAGCAGCGGCGGCAGGTGCCCGAGCGCCAGCTTGATGACGACGAAGTTCGATCCCCACACCGCGACGATCGCCAGCGCCAGCAGCAGCTGCGGCCAGCCCAGCGCCGGTGAAGTCAGCGGGCGTGACGGCATCAGGCGCTGACCCGGCGCGGTGGCAGCGCCAGCCCGAACAGCGCCGCCGCCGAGCCGGTCAACGCCAGCGCCATGATCGCCGCCATCGGCACCGCGCTGCCATCATGAAACAGCCCGGTCAGGCTCGCCGCAAGCGCGCCGCTGCCGAACGCCGACGCCCCGACCAGCGCCGAGGTCGACCCGGCGCGCAACGGATCGACGGCGAGCGCGCCCGCCAGCGTGTTCGCCGCCATGAAGCCGTAGCTCGTCAGCACCGCGAACAGCAGGAGCAGCACGCTCCACTGCCCGCCGACGCCGGTGACCGCGACGCTGAGCAGCGCCAGCCCGAGCACCGTTCCGGTCACGCTGGCGACGCTGAGGATGTGGTCCGAAGCATAGCGGTCGAGCAGCATGCGGTTGACCTGGCTCGACCCGATGACGCCGACCGCGATCACCGCGAAAACAAGGGCGAACCGATGCGGGGTGAAGCCGTAGCTGTGGATCAGCAGGTCGGGCGCATTGGCGATATAGCTGAACAGCACCGCGCCGTTGAGCGACCCGGCGATGATATAGCCGAGCAGGCGGCGGTGCCGGAGCAGGTCTAGATAGCCGCTGAAGATGCTCTCGTTCCGCGCCGTCGCGGCGGTCGCGGACGACCGGCTTTCGGCCAGCTTGAGCGCGACGATACTGCCGACGATCAGCCCGAACAGGGCCAGCACCGCGAAGATCGCGCGCCAGCTCACCGCCTGCGCCAGCCACGCGCCGACGCTGGGAGCCAGCAGCGGCGCGACGCCGAGCACCAGCGTCAGCAGCGAGAAGATGCGCGCCGAATCCTGCGTCGCATAGCGGTCGCGGACGATCGCGCGGGTGACGACCTGCCCGGCGCAGCAGCCGAGCGCCTGCACGAAACGCCCGAGGATCAGCGCCTCGATCGAAGCGGCCGCGGCGCAGAACAGCGATGCCAGCACGTAAATCACGGCACCGACCAGCAGCGCCGGACGGCGGCCGTGGCGGTCCGACAGCGGGCCGTAGATCAGCTGGCCGAGCGCCATGCCGACGAAGAACGCCGCCATCGTCTGCTGCACCGCCGCCGGCTCGGCGCGCAACGCGACACCGATCGCCGGCAGGCTCGGCAGGTAGAGGTCGATCGACACCGCCCCGAACGCGGTCAGCGCGCCGAGCAGCAGGATGGTGCCCCGGCTGGGCCGGGCGGCGGGAGGGGCGTGCATCGAGCGAACCTGTTGCGGGCGGGACGGCTCGGTAGAACGACAATTGGGCGCGAATAGGCCCGGCAGTCACGCGCGCGCGCGCTCGCTCGCCCTCTCCCGCCTTTGCCGGAGAGGGCGAGAAAGCACGGGAGGAGCAAGGCAACCCCTCGACGCCCGCCATATCCCCCGCCAATATGCGCCGAACCGTTCTTGGGAGACTCCACACATGCCCGCCATCAACGCCGCGATCAGCCTCGACACCGACGGCAACGTCGCCGTGCTGACCGTGAATTCGCCGCCGGTAAACGCGCTGTCGGCGACGGTGCGCGACGGCATCGCAGCCGGCATCGGCGCCGCGGCGGCCGATCCCGCGGTCAAGGCGGTCGTGCTGATCTGCGCCGGACGGACGTTCATCGCCGGGGCCGACATCACCGAATTCGGCAAGCCGCCGCAGGGCATCCCGCTCGGCGATCTGGTCGCGCTGATCGAGGACACCCCCAAGCTGGTCGTCGCGGCGATCCACGGCACCGCGCTCGGCGGCGGGCTCGAGACCGCGCTCGGCTGCCACTACCGCGTCGCGGTGCCGTCGGCAAAGCTCGGCGTGCCCGAGGTCAAGCTCGGCCTGCTGCCGGGCGCGGGCGGGACGCAGCGGCTGCCGCGGCTGGTCGGCGCGGCGGCCGCGCTCGACATGGTCGCGACCGGTACTCCGGTGAGCGCGGCGAAAGCCAAGGCGATCGGGCTGGTCGACGAGATCGTCCCCGAGGGCGAGCTGCAGACCGGTGCGATCGCCTTCGCCCGGCAGCTGATCGAGAGCAATGCCCCGCTCCGCAAGGTCAGCGCACTCGCGGTCGCGCCGCCACCGCCGGGGCTGTTCGAGGATTACCGCAAGGCGAACGCCAAGCTGTTCCGCGGCTTTGACGCGCCCGCCGCCAACCTGCGCTGCATCGAGGCGGCGACGACGCTGCCGTTCGCCGAAGGCATGGCGTTCGAGCGCGAGCAGTTCATGGCGTTGATGAACGGCTTGCAGTCGCGGGCGCAGCGTTACGTCTTCTTCGCCGAGCGGCAGGCGAACAAGATCGCCGGTATCGCCGACGACACGCCGCTGCGTCCCGTCGCCAGCGTCGGGGTCATCGGCGCGGGTACGATGGGCGGCGGCATCGCGATGAACTTCCTCAACGCCGGCGTGCCGGTCACCATCGTCGAGGCGCAGCAGGCCAACCTCGACCGCGGCGTCGCCACCATCCGCCGCAATTACGAGAACACCGCTGCCAAGGGCAAGCTGACGACCGCCGACGTCGAGAAGCGCATGGCGCTGCTGACCCCGAGCCTCGCGATCGACGACCTCGGCCACGCCGATCTGGTGATCGAGGCGGTGTTCGAGAACATGGAGCTGAAGAAGCAGGTGTTCGGCAAGCTCGACCACATCGCCAAGCCCGGCGCGATCCTCGCGTCGAACACCAGCTACCTCGACGTCGACGAGATCGCCGCGGCGACGTCGCGCCCCGAGTCGGTCGTCGGGCTGCACTTCTTCTCGCCCGCCAACGTCATGCGGCTGCTCGAGGTGGTGCGTGGGCAGCGGACCGCCCCCGACGTGCTGGCGACCGCGATGGCGACCGCGAAGAAGATCAATAAGGTCGCGGTGGTCGCGGGCGTCTGCGACGGCTTCATCGGCAACCGCATGCTCAGCGCGCGGCAGCAACAGGCGCACGCGCTGATCCTCGAAGGCGCGATGCCGTGGGACGTCGACCGCGTGCTGTTCGATTTCGGCTTCCCGATGGGGCCGTTCCAGATGAGCGACCTCGCCGGGCTCGATATCGGCTGGGACGCCGCCACGTCGCGCGGCGAGAGCCTGCGCGACCGGCTGTGCGAGGCCGGGCGGCGCGGCCAGAAGACCGGTGCCGGCTTCTACGACTATGACGACAAGCGCAACCGCACCCCGTCGCCCGACGTCGAGGCGATGATCCTGGCATATGCCGCCGAGCGCGGCATCAACCGGCGGCCGGTCGACGACGCCGAGATCCTCGAACGCTGCCTGTACCCGATGGTCAGCGAGGGCGCGGCGATCCTCGACGAGGGCATGGCGCAGCGCGCGTCCGATATCGATATCGTCTGGATCAACGGCTATGGCTGGCCGGTCTACCGCGGCGGCCCGATGTTCTGGGCGGACAGCGAGGGGCTGCCGAAGATCGTGGAGTCGCTGCGGCGCTACGGGGTGCAGCCGGCGGCGCTGCTCGAGCGGCTGGCGAGCGAGGGCAAGGGTTTCGGGGGGTAGACTAGCCCAAGCCGGTAGTCATGGCAGGCGCCGTTACTGCGTCCAGAGCGCCTGCATGTTCTTGCCCACATAGACTTGGGGCTGTGAAGGCGTCAGCTTCTCCTTCGCTTCCCAGCTTGCCACCGTCTTGCGTGCGGCCTCGAAACTATCGCGGAGCGACGCGCCGTGCGCCGCCGATCCGGTCAGGAAAGCCTGCCCGAAATAGGTCAGGCGGCGGGTGTCGTCGCAGCCGAACGACGTGCGGTCGCGCCGGGCGGCGGCGATGACGATCGTGTCGTCATTGGCCAGCGCCGGGATCCAGCTGCCCGCGAAACACGCCGAGATGACGATCACCCGCCGCCTGACGCCCGCCCGCGCCAGCGCGCCGGCAACCGACGCGGCGGAAATCGGCGACAGCTCGTCGTAACTCGGCAGGTCGGTCGACAACTCGGCGTCGCGCGAACCGTGCGACACCAGATAGACGAACGCGAGGTCATGCGCCGGGTCGATGCGGCCGCCCACGCCGCGCAACGTCGCGAGCATGTTGCTCCCTGTCGCGAGCGGTGTCCGGAGGATGTCGGCCTTGCCGTTGGAGAGCAGCACGCCACCACGATAGCTTGCGCCGAACCGTGCCGCCGCGACCTGCAGCGCGAGCCTCGCCTCCCGCGCGAAGAGCTGCTGCGAGCCGCCCGCCGCGACCGCGACGCCGTAGATGTTGGGCTGCCCCGGCAGGCGCGGCTGCAGGGCGTCGAGCGCGCTCTTCAACAGTCCCGGCTGCGCCTCCCAGAGGTGGTCGGCAGCGATGCCGGGCATCGCATCGGTCGTCGTTGCCGGGGACTCGGGCGCTTGCAGGTGCAGCCGGGTCCGCGCCTCCGACGAGACCTGCCAGAACCAGCTGTCCGTCCGGCTGAAGGTCGCCCCGGCGATGTTTGCGACGAGGAAAAGCAGGATCGCCGCGAGCCGCCGGCCTTTGCCTCGCGGCCGATACCGCAGCCAGATGTAAACCGCGACCGACAAGCAGAATATCATCCAGAACGATGCTCCAACAGCCAGCGCGAAACGCGGCGGCGATAGTAACTGAACCGGGAACCACACCACTATCCAGAAAATCGTGATCCGCAGCAAAGCCCCGACAAGCCCGAGCGTGGACGACCGGAGCCCGAGCGCCCAGCCGGCCAGCAAGCCGGCCAGCACCTGCGAGCCGGACATGTGGATAACCGAAGACACGCCGTCGGTCGACTGCGGGAACAGCACGGTTTCGACCACATCGAGCGCGGTGCAGATCATCCACAGCACCGCCACTCGTCCGGGTCCGACACGGTGTCCCCCATGTAAAGCGCACCGCAGCCGACGAGTTTTGAGAGGTGTCGTGTGATCCACGCCTTTCTATGAATTGCGGCGGGATGTTATGGAAGTGCAACGATCGTCGACGGCCGGGGCGACGGCGTCGACCGCGACCACATGTAACCTTCTTCGATGCCGTTTCGTACCTACATCGGTAACGTCACTTGCCGGATATGCCCATGCCCGACCTCACCCGCCGCAGTCTGCTCACCGCCGCCGCCGTCGCGGTTCCCGCCGCCTACCTGCTGAGCGGCAATCGCCTGACCTCAGCCAGCGCCGCCACCCCCGAGCGGTTTCAGGTCGCCTACACCGCCGACCAGTGGCGGGCGCGGCTGAAGCCCGCGGCGTTCGCGGTGCTGCGCGAGCAGGGCACCGAGCCGCCGTACACCAGTCCCTTGAACGACGAGCACCGCGCCGGAACCTTCGCCTGCGCCGGGTGCGCGCTGCCGCTGTTCGCGTCGGGCACCAAGTTCGACAGCCACACCGGCTGGCCGAGCTTCTACCGCCCGCTGGCAAAGGCGGTCGCGACGCACACCGACACGACGCTCGGCATCCCGCGCACCGAGGTGCATTGCCGCCGCTGCGGCGGCCATCTGGGGCACGTCTTCGACGACGGCCCGCCGCCGACGGGGTTACGTTACTGCATGAACGGTGTCGCGATGAGCTTCGCGCCCGCCGCCAAAGCTTGAGGAGAAGACGCATGAAGCTGACCCCGATCGTCGCACTGACCGCCGCCGCGGCGGGCGCGCTGTGGCTCGCCCCGGCGCGCTCGGACGAGGCGGTGCGGCTGGTCCCGCCGCCGGCGCCCGACACGCCGCTGGTCAAGTCTCCGGTAACCGCCACCGCAGTGCTGGCGGGCGGCTGCTTCTGGGGGCTCGAGGGGATGTTCGAGCACGTCGTGGGGGTGAAGTCGGTGCGCTCGGGCTATGCCGGCGGCATAAGCGCGACGGCGCACTACGAGGTTGTCGGCAGCGGACTGACCGGCCACGCCGAGTCGGTCGAGATCAAGTACGACCCCAGCCGGATCAGCTACGGGCGGCTGCTGCAGATCTACTTCTCGGTGGCGCACGATCCGACGCAGCTCAACCGTCAGAGCCCCGACAGCGGCTCGCAATATCGCTCGACGATCTTCGCGCAGGATGCAGGCCAGGCGCGGCTGGCGACGGCGTACGTGGCACAGCTTAACCGGGCTCATACCTACGGCAAACCGGTCGTGACCACCGTCGAGACCGGCAAGGCGTTCTACCCGGCCGAGGCATACCATCAGAATTTCCTCAAGCTGAACCCGACCTATCCGTACATTGTCGTCAACGACATGCCGAAGATCGCGGCGCTGAAGCAGGTGTTCCCGGCGCTGTACAGTCCGACCCCTGTGGGGTGAGATGCTGCGACCAGGCCGCACTTGAACCACCCTCGTCAAAGCTCATTCAAAATTGTCATTCCCGCGAAGGCGGGAACCCATCTCCGGACGTTGCAGGAGATGGGTTCCCGCCTTCGCGGGAATGACGGAAGTGGTTCGGTGGAGGCTACCAACCCGACCCCGGCCACCCCGCCAGCAGCCCGCGCAGGGCGCTGACGAACGCCAGGGGCTGGTCGACCATGACATGGTGCGCGGCGTCGGGGATGCCGAACGCCGGGCTGTCCGGCGGCAGCAGATCGCGCAGTTCTCGCACCATCTCGGGCGGCAGTATCGCCGAGCGCTCGCCCCAGATCAGCGCCACCGGGCAGGTTGGCTTGGACAGCCAGTCGGACGGCGTGCCGAATTCGAAGCGGCCCCACAGATACGGGTCGAAGCGCCACTGCCAGCCGCCGGGCACCTCGACCAGCGAGCCGCGCGCGATGTGGTCGACGATATAGGCATTGGGCGAGGGCTGCAGCGGCGCGAAGCGGAACCGCGCGAGGGCCTCGCCCAGCGTCGGGTAGACCTTGTGCGGCCGATCGGTGGCGTTCGGCGGGCGGCCCTGCCCCATCTGTCGGAACGGCGAATCGACGATCACCGCCGCGCCGATGCGCTCGCCCGCGGTCGCCGCCGCCGCCATCATCGGCAGCCCGCCGAAGCTGTGCCCGACGATCACCGGCTTGACCGCCGACGCGAATAGCCCGGCGGCTTCACTGGTCGCGAACAGCTGCGCGACGAAGCCCGACAGGTCGTAGCGGTCGCGGTGCGCCGAGCCGCCCATGCCCGACCACGACAGCGCCGCGACGCGGTACTCGCTCGCGAAGAACGGCGCGATGAAGCTCCACCAGCCGGCGTGCGCGCCGTTGCCGTGCAGCAGCAGCAACCCCGGCTTGCCGACCGCGCCCCACGTCAGCAGCTCGATTGCACTGCCGTCGACGATAAGGTTGCCCCGTTCGGGAGCCTGCGCCAGCGCGGCGCGGAACCATGGCGGCGACGGTGGGACCGCGCCGCCGAAGTCGGCAAGCGGGGCAAGCTGGTGCTGGTCGTCCAAATCGGCTTCCTCGATAATTGATTAACATTCGTACTTACGTATTGCTTAATCGTTTCGCTTCGGGTTTGCTGCGGTGGTCGGGCGCTTGCGCCCCGGCACCGTTCGGCGGGAGGGCCGTTGGTCGAGCCCGGGCAGCAATGTCCGGGCTCCTTTCTTCCAGCCGTTCTCCCCGTGACGGTAAGGTCCTGTCGGTTCCGGTTGTCATCCCCCGCGAAGGCGGAGACGACGATGCGGTCCGGCGTACCCTCATCCGGCAGCAGGACCAAGCCCGGCTGAGCCACGGCATGTCGCCCCGTATGGTTTGCGTTTCGCCAGCCCGCCCGTCTATACCCGAAACATCGACCGCACGGTCATCGACGGGAGCGCCGCTATCATCTCCTCCTCCGACGACCGCATCGCCGCGCTCGATGTCGTCGGCTTGCGCAAAAGCTTCGCCCAGGTCGCCGTCGACAACCTCGACCTGCAGGTCCGCGCCGGCGAACTCTACGCGCTGCTCGGCCCCAACGGCGCGGGCAAGACGACGACGCTGCGGATCGTCGCGGGACTGCAGCTGCCCGATGCCGGCAGCGTGCGGGTATTCGGCATCGACGCGCTCGCCGAGCCGCTCTTGGCGAAACAAGTGGTCGCGTGGCTGCCCGACGAGCCGCTGTTGTACGACAAGCTGACGCCGCTCGAATATCTGGCGTTCGTCGCCGGGCTGTGGCGCGTCGACGGCAGCCTTGCCGCGGCGCGCGCCGAGGAACTGCTGCGGCTGCTCGGGCTGTGGGACAAGCAGGGCGAACGCTGCGAGACATTCTCGCGCGGCATGAAGCAGAAGGTCGCGCTGGCCGGCGCGCTGATCCACGATCCGCGGCTGCTGATCCTCGACGAGCCGCTGACCGGCCTCGACGCGGGTGCGGCGCGGCAGGTCAAGGACCTGCTGACGGCGCGCGTCGCGAACGGCGGCACGGTGATCCTGACGACGCACATCCTCGAAGTCGCCGAGCGGCTCGCCGACCGCATCGGCATCATCCGCGCCGGCAAGCTGATCGCCGAGGGCACGCTGGCCGAACTGCGCGCCAGCAGCGGCAGCGGCGATGCGACGCTCGAGGACCTGTTTCTGGCGCTGACGCCGTGAGCGGTGATGCCACCGGCAGCGATGCTGAATTATTGGGAACGTCACCCCCGCGCAGGCGGGGACCCATACACGTCGGACGGTTGACGCGTATGGGCCCCCGCCTTCGCGGGGGTGACGTTCTCCGAGTCGAATCCCACCAAGCATGCTATAGATGAGCGTGCGAGAACCGTTATTCCGCCTCCGCCCGGCCAGCTTCCTGTGGCTCGTCGCGCACGAGATCCGGCTGGCGTACCGCGCCTTCGGGACGACGAAACGCTGGCGGCAGGTGCTGGTGATCCTCGCGCTGATCGCGTTGCCGTGCCTGCTCGGGCCGCTGCTGGCGTGGTCGTTCCGCCATGTCGACGCCAGCCGCGGCCCGGTGCTCGGGCTGGTGTCGCTGATCGCGGCGGGCATGCTGCTGCTGTTCACCTCGGTCGCCAGCGTCAACGTCCTGCGGGTTTTCGGCGAGCGCGCCGACCTCGACCTGCTGCTCGCCTCGCCGCTGCCGCCGAGCCGTATCCTCGCGGCGAAGTCGGTAGCGATCTATACCACGGTGGCGCTGCCGTCGCTGACCGTGACGACGCCGTTCATCCTGGCGTCGGCGCTATTCGGCCATCCGGGGTGGCTCGCGGCGACGCTGATGATCGGCGTGATCGCTGTCGTCGCGACCTCGCTGGCGCAGGCGCTGGCGCGGGCGTTGTTCGCGGCGCTGGGCGTGCGGCTGGCGCGCACCGTCTATCAGATCATCGGCGGCCTGCTCGGGGCGGTGCTGTTCCTGACGATCCAGGCCTCGAACGCCGTGCCGAGCTTTCGCGCCGCGCTCGCCCACGTCGCGGCGCATGCTCCCCCGCCGCCGTTCGACCTGCCGGCGCGGGCCGCGCTCGGCGGGATCGTCCCGCTCGCGGCGATGCTGGCGCTGGCCGGCGGCGTCGCCCTGCTGACGACGCGCCTGACCGCGGCCAGCCTGGGCAACACCGACGCGCCTGCCGCAGCGCCGCGGCGGCGCGCCGCCAAGGTCTGCTTCGGCGCGGGACCGACGGTGACGATCGTCCGCAAGGAGCTGCGCCTGCTGGCGCGCGACCCCGAGCTGCTGTCGCAGGTGCTGCTGCAGCTGGTCTATCTGCTGCCGATCTTTGCGCTGCTGGTGACCAGCGGCCCCGGCGGGTTGTCGCTGTCGCGGATCGCGACCGGCTGCACTGCCATCGCCGCACTGCTCGCCTCGAGCCTCAGCTGGCTGATCGTCTGCGCCGAGGATGCGCCCGAACTGCTCGATGCCGCGCCGGTCGCGCGGACGACGGTCGCACGCGGCAAGCTGATCGCCGCGTGTGTGCCCCCGCTGACCGCGATCGCACTCGCCGCCGCGGTGCTTGCCGGGCGCGCACCGCTGGCGGCTGCCGCGGTCCTCGCGACGAGCACGGCGGCGGCGTTGACCCTGGCGCTGCTGCAGGCGCGCTTCGGCAAGCCGCAATCGCGCCGCGCCTTCCGCCGCCGCACCAACGGTTCGCTGGCGTTGACCTTCGGCGAGCTGGCGCTGGTCGGCGTCTGGGCGGCGACCGCCGGGCTGGTGATCACGCACCCGTTGTGGGCGCTGGTGCCGCTGGCGGGGCTCGTCGTGCTGCTCGGAGCGCTGGCGACGGGCCGCAGCGGGGTGCTGGCACTCAAAGACGCCGTGACGTCCTGACCACGGCGGCGCGCGACCGCTAAGCCCGTCGGCAGCCACGATGCCGGGGAGCAGTTGACCCGCACTGTCCGGCTATGGCATTTGCATGGGCACCGACGCGGGCGTAGCTCAATGGTAGAGCAGTAGCTTCCCAAGCTATAGACGAGGGTTCGATTCCCTTCGCCCGCTCCAGTCCGACCTGCAGTCAACCGGCATCGGAAGCCCACAGACGCGACAACGCGCTCGTCCGTGTTTTCTTGTTTCTGCTTGCCGCAAGCCCCAATTTCACCCATGCCCGGGGGCGCAATGGAAAGCGGACGATCGATGGACTATGACGCGCTGTTCACGGCTCAGCTCGACGGCTTGCACGCGGCGGGTAATTACCGGGTGTTTGCCGATCTCGAGCGTCGGAAGGGCAGTTTTCCGCGCGCGGTGCGCCACGTCGAGGGCGGCGGCGCCCACGAGGTCACCGTGTGGTGCTCGAACGATTACCTCGGCATGGGCCAGCATGCCGAGGTGATCGGCGCGATGCACGGCGCGCTCGACGCTTGCGGCGCGGGGGCGGGCGGCACGCGCAACATCTCGGGCACCAATCACCACCACGTGCTGCTCGAGGCCGAGCTCGCCGACCTGCACGACAAGGCAGCGGCGCTGATCTTCACCTCGGGCTACGTCTCGAACTGGGCGGCGCTGGGCACGCTGGCAGCGCGGCTGCCGAACTGCATCGTGCTGTCGGACGCCTTGAACCACGCCTCGATGATCGAGGGCATCCGCCACAGCCGCGCCGACCGCATGGTGTGGCGGCACAGCGACCCCGCCGACCTCGACCGCAAGCTCGGCACGCTCGATCCGGCGCGGCCCAAGCTGGTGGCGTTCGAGAGCGTCTATTCGATGGACGGCGACATCGCGCCGATCGCCGAGATCCTCGACGTCTGCGAGGCCCACGGCGCGATGAGCTATATCGACGAGGTCCATGCGGTCGGGCTGTACGGCCCGCGCGGCGGCGGCGTCGCCGAGCGCGAGGGCCTGATGGACCGCCTCACCGTCATCGAGGGCACGCTCGGCAAGGCGTTCGGCGTCATGGGCGGCTATATCGCCGGGTCGGCGGCGATGGTCGACTTCGTCCGCAGCTTCGCCAGTGGGTTCATTTTCACCACCGCACTACCGCCCGCCATCGCCGCCGGGGCGGCCGCCAGCGTCCGCCACCTGAAGGCGAGCTCGTCCGAGCGCACCCGCCACCAGGAGCGTGTCGCGAAAGTCCGCCGCCGGCTGAACGCGATCGGCATCCCGATGATCGACAACGACAGCCACATCATCCCGGTGATGGTCGGCGACGCCAAGAAGGCCAAGATGATCAGCGACTGGCTGCTTGACAACCACGGCATCTACGTCCAGCCGATCAACTACCCGACCGTCCCCCAGGGCACCGAGCGGCTGCGCATCACCCCGTCGCCGGTCCACTCCGACGACGACATCGACAAGCTCGTCGCCGCGCTGTCGGAAATCTGGAGCATGTGCGCGCTGAACCGGGTGGCGATCGCGGCGTAGGGGGGTCGCTCGCTCCGCTGTGTTCCGGACCCGCTTGCGGCAGGGCTGAAGCACGACGAATAATGTCATCCCGGCGCAGGCCGGGACCCATGACCTCGATCGTATTCGCTTGAGGTCATGG
>JANOOK010000108.1:0-2154 GCA_031421275.1 Sphingomonadaceae bacterium | reverse complement strand
CGAGTAGGCCGTTGGTGTTGGTGCGGGTAAAATCGAGGCCGAGATCGAAGCGGGTAAAGCGTACCCCGCCGATCAGTTTCAGCCGATCGGTCAGGCGGTAGTCGAGTTGCGCGAACGCGGCATATTGCTTTTGCCGGACGGTACGGACCGCCGTTTCGGTGATCGTGCCGATCGCCGCGCCCGTCGCGCCGGGAATGAACAGCGGCGCGAGCCGTTGGCTGAAGAGCGAATTGGCGTCGAGCGTTTGGTCGAAATAGAACAACCCGGCGATATAGTTGAACGGACCGTCGCCGGTGCTGGCGATGCGCAATTCCTCGCTGAACTGCCGCGCCTGGTTCTTGGTGCCGGCGAACGGGATGATGTTGGCGGCGGTGAAGTCAACGTCGCCACCGTCACTGAACCGCCAGTCGCGATAGGCCGTGATCGATGTCAGCTTCGCGCTGCCGAGATCATAGTTGGCCTCTACCGCGATACCCCAGTTGCGGTTGCGCTGGGCGCTCGGCGTGGTGTTCAACGCCACATCGCGGTTGGCGGGCGATGCCACGATCGGCGCGATTGCTGCGGGAACCGGTGCCGTCCGGAACGTCAGGCTGCAGCAGCGGGTATCGCTATTCAGATAATCGGCGCTGACCAGCAGGTTGAGCTTTTCAGTCGGCTGCAACTCGAGCTTGGCGCGAAAGCCGTACTCCCGGCGATTGTTGAGATCCTGACCCGTCACGACGTTAGTTATTTCGCCGTCGCGCCGCGCATAATAGCCCGAGAGCCGCAGCTTGACGGCGTCGCCCGCGAGCGGTCCCGAGACGGTCGCCCGAACACGGGTTTCGTTACGGTTGCCATATTGCACGTCGCCCGATCCCGTCAGCGTGTCGCTTGGCCGCTGCGTGACGATATTGATTGCGCCCGCCGTCGAAGACGCGCCGAACAGGGTGCCCTGCGGTCCGCGCAGCACCTCGACCCGTTCGATATCGTTGAGTTCGAACAGGCCTTGCGCCTGCCGCCCGAGAACGACGCCGTCGACCACGGTCGCCACCGACCCGGTGACGCCCTCGCTGAACGACGCCGTGCCGACGCCGCGGATCCGAACCCCTTCGGCGCGCGCGGTATTGCCCGAACTGAAGCTGACGCCCGGGGCCTGCTTGACGATCTCGACCAGTGTCCGGTCGACGGCGGCATCGAGGCCGCGTTGGGTGAAGGCGGTGACGGCCAGGGGCGTTTCCTGCAGGCGCTCCGGGCGCTTTTGCGCGGTGACGACGATGTCTTCTAGACCGTCGGCGGACGGCGCGGGTGGCTGCGACGCAATTTGAGCGAACGCGCCCGCCCCGACACTGTTGATGGCGATCCCGCCCGCCAGCAAAACCCAGAGCTTCATGATCTTTTCCCCATTGATTTCAGCCGGCGATGGACGGAACCGCGGCGGCCTCGCCGATGGCGTGCGCGGTTTTGGTTGGCGTAAAGCGGAAGCGGTGGATGGTGTCGGCGTGCATGCGGGCGCTGAAGCCCGGCACGCCGCTCAGCCGGTAGCGCCCTCGGTCGATGCGGATCGGATCGACGAAATGCTCGTGCAGCTGACCGGCATGTTCGGTCATGCGCCCCGTCATGCTGCCGCTGACGCACAGATAGTCGATCGCCGAGATGTGCTGAGCATACTCGCACAACCCGACGCCACCGGCATGCGGACACACCGGCACTTCGAATTTCGCCGCGAGCAGCAGCACGGCGAGGACCTCGTTGAGACCGCCAAGCCGGCAATTGTCGAGCTGCACCACGTCGAGCGCGCGCGCCTGCAGAAATTGCTTGAACATGACCCTGTTGTGGGCGTGTTCGCCGGACGCGACGCGGACCGGGCGCACGGCGGCGGCGATCCGCGCATGCCCCAGTATGTCGTCGGGGCTGACCGGCTCCTCGATCCAGTACGGGTCGAAACGAGCCAGTGCACGGACCCAGTCGATTGCCTCGTCGACCTCCCAAACCTGATTGGCGTCGATCATCATCAGGCGGTCGGGACCGATCGCCGCGCGCACCACGGCGCAACGGCGGATGTCGTCGTCGCGGTTGCGCCCCACCTTAATTTTGAGCGCCGACCACCCTTCGGCGACCGCCGCGTGGCACAGGTCGCGAATTCGCTCGTCATCATAGCCGAGCCAGCCGGCCGAC
>JANOOK010000107.1:0-40196 GCA_031421275.1 Sphingomonadaceae bacterium | reverse complement strand
GAGGTCACCGCGGAACGGCAGCAGGTTGAGCCAGGCTTCGAGGATCTGCGGCTTGGTCCACTGCCGCTCGATCGCCCATGCGGCGCGCGCCTGCGCCAGCTTCTGTAACGGCGACCGCGTTCCGCTGCGCCCCAGCGTCGGATCGAGCAGCCCGGCAAGCTGCATCGTGATCGTGCTCGCACCCCGCGGATGCCGTCCGCCGAGCCGATCGCGGACGGCTCCCGCGGCGGCGCGCCAGTCGACGCCGCCGTGCTGCCAAAAACGCCGGTCTTCGCCGCGCACGACAGCGGCAATCAGCGGCGCGGCGACGGCGGACAGCGGCACCCAGTCGAGCTTGAGGACGCTGGCATCGGCCCGGCGCAGGTCGAGCAGGCGGCCATTGCGGTCGAGCAGGCGCGCTTCGCTCGAGTGCCACGCGGCGCGGGTGGCGGGATACGAGGAGGTAGGGGCGGGGGTGGTGAGGAGGGCGAGGGCGAGGAGGGCCAGCAGGGCGATGATCAGCCAATCGCGACGCCCGAATAACAGTAGCCAAAGCGAGATACGCCGCCCCACTTAATTACTGCTCCCCTCCCCTTCAGGGGTGGGGTTGGGGGTGGGGTTGATCATCGGGTGTCTGCCATTTCTCGATCGGAGCGCGCCCCCACCCCCGGCCCCTCCCCTGAAGGGGAGGGGAGCAGAAAGAAGGGACCAGGAATCAAGGCAGCAACACGGGCGTCTTCGGCCAGCGCTACCTCCCTCACTTCGCCGCCCCTACCTCGATCACCGCATTCGGCACCGCGGCGAACATCTCCGGCGAATACAGCGCCTCGACGCGCGTCGGCGGCAGCTTGAACACGCCCTCGCTGTTCAGCTGCAGCGTGTATTCATACGCCACCATGGCCTTGGGAACCGCGGCGTAATGCGCGTGCACCGCCTCGGAGCGGCGCTCGACGAAGGTGGGTTGCAGCCCACTGGTGTCACCCGCCGCCAGTACCTGCGAGCGCCCGCCGAGCGAGCCGCCGAGGACCGTCGCACCGCTCGGCACGGGGTCGTTGATCACCACCCACTCGACGGGGGCGCGCGCGGTGAACTCGATCCGTACGCGCATGACGTCGCCGCGGCTCCATTTGCCGGGCACCGCCTGCGTCACCGCGCTGACGCTGCGGCGGAGCGCGAAGCCGCTGGCGAACGGGGCCTTAAGCGGCACCGCGGCGCGCGCTGTGACGATTGCCCATGGTGCGCCGCTGCCGGTGTGGCTCAGGCGGAGATCGGAGCGTGCGGCGGGCCACGCCAGCAGCGCCGGTGGCGGTGAGCCCGCGCTGCCCCAGGCGAAGGCCTGCGTTGCGGTCCCAACGCTCGCTGTCGTCGTGCCCGTCACCGGCGCGCTCTCGAAACGGCGCGAGAAGTCCGCCATCGCCAGCGTGCCGACGGCGTTGGCGACCGTCGTGTCCCAGTGTCCGTGCTGCTGCTTGAGCATCAGCCCGCGCGCCAACCCGGCGATGTCGCTGCGCCACGGGGCCATGTCGGCGAACGTCGTCAGCAGCCGCGCTGCGGTGGTGTCGGGCGAGGCGAGCGTCTGCCACGGGTCGTCGGCGCGCGCGATCGTCAGCCGGGTACCCTGCAGGTCGAGCCGGGCGCGGGCGATATGCTGCGCGCGCTCCAGGCTTGCCGCCCCGCCCGGCACGCCGGGAAGTTTGCGCAGGATGTACGCCCAATCGATGACGCCGATCGTCGGCCAGTTGTCGGGAGTGATGCTTAGCGGCTCGAGCATCGCCGGGGTTGCCGCGCCGTTCGCCGCCAGCGCCACGATCGCGCCCAGCCGCCGCGACGCACCGTCACTGCCGAAGCTTGCCAATGTCGCGTCGCCGCTGCCCTTGTCGACGACCAGCACGCGCGCGTGACTGCGCTCGGTACGGCCGCCGACGAAATTGGTTAGCCCGGCGATCATCTTGGCGCGCGCGTCGGCGGGCAGCGCCCAGCGGCTGTCGGCCGACAGCCGCAGGATATATGCGGTGAGCGCATCGTCGCCGAGGATCCAGTCGGCGGGGAAATAGCGGACCAGGCCGTCGCGATCGAGATACGCTGGCAGCAGCGCCGCGCTCGCCTCCCAGCGCGCGTGGTCGCCGAGCGCGACGGCGCGCGACAGCTGCTGCTCGATACAGTCGTAGGGGTACGCCGCCATATACGCCCTGACCCCCGGCAGCGCGCCGCCGAGCGAGCGGCTGAGCGCGACGTCGAGCCCGCCGCGGCCGGGCAGCGCGTCGGCCGGGATCGCCACCGGGAAGTCGGTCGATGGGGTGAGCTGGACGAGCGTCGCCTGTAGCGTCTCGACCGGGACCGCGGGCACGACCAGCTGCGGCACGCGCACCGCATCCTTTGCGCCGCTTGCGGCATTCGCGTCGATCGCCCACTCGATCGTGCCGGACGCCGCGGTGGCCGGCGGCGCGATCAGGCTCCAGCCGACGGTCACCGCACCTGCCGCGGGAATCTCGACCAACCGCGGCGCGAGCGCCGCCGGGCCGGCGTGACCGGTCGCGGTAACCTGCATCGGTTTCGCGGTAGTATTCCGCAGCAATACGGTGGCGACATAACGGTCGCCTTCGCGGACCAACGGCGGGATACCTGCGAGGATCTGCAAATCCTGCGTCGTCCGCACCACGGTCTTGCCGGTCCCGAACAGATCGGCCCCGCCGGTCGCCACCGCGACGAAGCGGAAGCTCGACAGCGAATCATTGAGCGGCACATCGAGGTTGGCGTGGCCGCTCGCATCGAGCGGCACGCTGCCACGCCATAGCAGCAACGGCTGGAAGTCGCGCCGCACGGTGCCGCCGGCTTCCGCCCCGCCGCCGCCGCCCGCCGCCAGCGCCTTGCGCCCGTAATGCCGCTTGCCGACGATCTGGCTCTGCGCCGTCGAAGTCTGCACCATCAGCGGCCGGTCGGCCATCATCGTCTCGAGCAGCTCCCAGCTGCGATTGTCCTTGAGCTGCAGCAGCGCCTCGTCGACCGCGGCGAACGCGACTTCGCTTGCCGCGGGCAGCGTCCGCCCGCGCGGCGGCGTCACCGCGATGCTCGTGTGCGCGACCTTGCGCACCGCATAGCTCGGCGCATCAGTGGCGACTTTCACCCCGAGCCGGTGGTCGTCCCAGCCGACGCGGATTTTCGCCATGCCGAAGCGGTACGACGGCTTGGCGAGGTCGATCAGCGAGGTCGGCGCGCTCGCCTCGCGGCTGATCCACGGCAGGTGCCAGCGCCGCGCGAAGTCGGCCAGCCAGATGCGCCAGCCGGCGACGCGCCCGCGCACCGCGAGCACCGAGACGTAGATATCGGGCGCATAACCGCGCGCCAGCCGGACCGAGACCACCGGGTCCTTACCCGACAGCTCGGTGACGAAGCTGTCGATGACGCCGTCGCGCAGCACGCTGACCAGTGCGGTGGCCGAACGGAACGGCATCCGCACCTGGAACTTCGCGGTGCCACCCGCAGCATATTCGGGAGCCTCGGCGACGACGTCCATGCGGTCGCCGTTGTCGCCGCCGAACCACCAGTCGTCGGAGCCGGCCAGCCAGACGCTGCTGGTCGCCTGCGCGACCCGGCCGCTGGCATCGCGGGCGGTGGCCTGGGCGATAACCTCGCCCGACACGCCGGCATCGAGCTGGCACGACAGCAGCCCCTTGTCGTCGGTGGTGCCGTCGCAGCTGGCGTCGAGCAGCTTGGTTTCGCGGCTGTTATCATAGCTGTAGAAGCCGCCGATCAGCCGTTTGCGGTACGAATAGGTTTCGCGGCTGAACAGCTTGACCGCGACGCGCTGGCCCTTGATGGGGCGATTGTCGAGATCGAGCGCGACCAGCTTCAGCCGCAGATCGTCGGATTTCGCCATCCAGCCGTCGCGCTTGATGCCGACGCGCAACCCCGCGGGATCGAGCGCGATGCGGCTAGACACGGTCGCGACCTCGCCGTTGGCATCGTCGTAATCCATCTCGGCAACCAGCGTCGACGGGCGGGTGACCGGGATCAGCTTGTCGACGACGACGCGCGCGGTGCCGTTCGGGCCGAGCGCCACCGGTTCGACGCGGGCGCGCAAGGGCCCTTGCGTGGCGGGCTCGTCACCGCCGTCGAGCGGTACGATGCCCGCCACCAGCGGCTCGCCGTCGAAGCTCCAGCCGTCGTAATCGGGGACGCTGACCGTGCGGGGCTCGACCTGGGTGCGCAGCTTGACCGGGGCCTTGCCGACCGCGCCGCCCGACAGATAGGCCAGCGTCAGGTCAAGCGGCACCGCCACCGGCGCGATCTGGCGCTCGTTGGGGCCCGACACGCGCGCGCGGATCGTCGGCAGCCGGAACTCCTCGACGGTGAACGTCCCCGAGGTCCTGCGGTCGGTGCTGCCTTTGCTGCCGATCTCGACGGTGTACTCGCCGAGCGCCGCGGCCTTGGGAACCGTCCAGCGCGTCTCGGCGCTGCCGTTGCTGCGGAAGGCGAGCGGCAGCTCATAGGTCTGGTCGCTGCCGACATGGCGGATGACGACGCTGGGGTCGGCGGGCAAATCCTGGACCCAGCCGAAGCCGGCGTCGGTGCGGGCGCGGACAATGTGCTTCATCGACACCGTCTCGCCGGCGCGCAGCAGCGTCCGGTCGAACACCGTGACGTAGGCGGCATGGTCGTAGCCGTAGCCGGTCGGCAGCTGGAAATCGCCCGGCTGGATGCCCTTGTTCCAGTCGGTCAGCGTGAATGAATAGTCGCCATCGGCACGCGCGCTGACCATCAGCGGATGATTGCGGCTGTAGGGTTCGCAGCTGCCATAGCCCTCGGGTTCGGGCAGGCCGCCGGGCACGAGCGCGCGCCCGCTGGCGTCGGTGACCCCGCGCCACAGCTCGGCACTGTCGCAACTGTCGAGCACCGCGATCTTCGCACCCGCGACCGGTTGCGCGTCGCTCAGCCGGGTGACCCAGGCGAGGCTGCGGCCGTGCCCCCACTGGAAGTGCACCGCCATATCGGTGACCAGCGCACCGGTCGCGACATAGCGCACCTTGCCCGGCCCGAGCAGCGACGCGCCGAGCCGCGGCGAGGCGAGTTCGACGACGTGAAAGCCCTTGGCGCTGAGCGGGATGCCGACGACTTCGAAAGCGCGCGCGCCGTTCGGCTTGGCGATGGTCAGCGCCCGCGCCGGGGTGCCGGGGGCGATCAGCGGCGACTGGCGCGTGGTTTCGACGTAGCGCCGCCGCTTGTCGGTGCCGGTCGGCAGCTCGTCCTCGGTGCGCTCCTCGGCCTTGGCGAGGCGGCGCAGCCACGCGGCGACCTCGCCGTCGGTCGCCACGTCGATGTCGCGCCCGCCGATCGGCGCGAGCGACTGGCCCGCGACGCTCGCCTCGACGGCGCGCAAGGTCACCGGCAACACGCCGCCCTCGTTCGCCTCGAGGATACCGAACGTGCCCGCGAACTTGACCAGCGGCGGCGCATCGGCGGTGGCGATATCGAGCGGGAACCGCGCCGCGTTCACCAGCGGCCGTCCGGCATCGTCGACGAGATTGGCGGGCAGGGTCAGCTTGAACGACGTCCGCTCAACGAATGGCCCGGCGAACTCGACGTGATCGACGGTCTGGACATGGCTGCCCGTCGTCCCGCCATCGTCCTCGTCGGACTGTGAGATGCGGCGCTTGGTCGGCTTGGGTGACAGCGCGGTACCGTCGGCGGCGACCAGCCGGATCTGCTTCGCCAGTGCCACCGGCACCTGGCCGGTGAAGGCGACCCGCAGCGGGCTGATCGGTGAACACGCCGCGGCAGGATTTTCGCGGCTGCATTCGAAGCGCGCGCGGAAGGCTTGGCGAACCTTAAACTCGAGCCGGTTGGCGGTCGTCGTCGCGAGCCCGCCGGCGGTGCTGATTCCGGCTCCCCAGACGATCGCGACGCGGCCGCCCGACGGCAGCGCCCGGCGGCACCGCACCGCGATGATCTCGGCGCGCGGCTGCTTTTCCGCGTTGTCGTCGTCCTTGCGCCAGCCCGCGGTGGTCAGGAACTGGCGCAACCGCCAGTCGCGCGCGCCCCCGGTCACCAGCGTATCGCGGGTCGTCGCGGGCAGCAGGTCGAGCGGCACGACCTCGCCGACGCCTTCGATCCGGCACGATGCAGCGGCCTCGACGCTGGCCGGGGTCGGCGCGGTGTTGAGCGCAAGCAGGAAGATCTGGTCTTCCTCGATCATGCCGCCGTCGGTTTCGGGAACCTCGGCGCGGACATTCGGCCCGCCGGTATCGAAATCGAAGCGCCGCGCCGCGACCGGGCTGCCGCCGGCGTCCTTCAGCCCGGGTACCAACGCATAGCGGCAGCGTTGGCCGCCTTGCAGCGGCACGGGCAGGTCGATCGCGAAGGTCCGTGCATCGACCCAGCGGCCGGTTGCGCCGCCCGAACAACTTCCGGTCAGCGGTGCCGTCAGCCGCGGGTCGCCGAACGCCACCATCGGGGTACTGAAGCGCAGCTTGATCTGCTCGACCCGCTCGACCGAGCCGAGCGGCGAGAACAGCTCGACCCCCGGCCGCGGGTCGCCGCCGGCATATCCTGCCAACAGCAACAGGCCGAGGCTAAGCGCCCCGGCCCGTGCCATCGTCGAAAGCCGCCCGCCTCGCATCGCTACCTCGTGAGCCCGCTCCAGCCCCAACGCAAGGCAGTCCGTTGCTTTCGAGCGACGAACCGTTTGGCTCAATCCTCCAGCGAGCGCTTGAACGTCTCGGGCAGGAAGAACAGCCCGATGACCACTGTCGCTGCGGCGACAACGATCGGGTACCACAGCCCGTAGTAGACATTGCCGGTTGCCGCGACCATCGCGAACGCCGTCGTCGGCAGGAAGCCGCCGAACCAGCCGTTGCCGATATGATAGGGCAGCGACATCGAGGTGTAGCGGATGCGGCTCGGGAACAGCTCGACCAGCAGCGCTGCGATCGGCCCGTAGACCATCGTCACCAGCAACGCGAGGAAGGTCAGCAGCATGATCACCCGCGACTTGTCGATCCGCGCCGGATCGGCTTTTTCGGGATAACCGGCCTTCGCCAGCCCGGCCTTGAGCTGGCCCTGGTACGCCTTGACCGCCGCGGCGCGTGCGGGGCCTTTCAGGCTGCCGACGTCGGGCGCGGTCAACGTCTGGCCGCCGAGCTGGACCGCGGCCAACGTACCCGCCGGTGCGTCGACGTTGTTGTAGCTGACACCGCCCTTGGCTAGATACGACTTGGCGACGTCGCAGCCGTTGGTATCGAACTTGTTCTTGCCGACCGGATCGAACTGGAACGAGCAGCTGTCCTTATTGGCAACCACTGTGACCGGTGCACTCGCCTGGGCCGCGGCGAGCGCCGGGTTGGCGGCCTCGGTCAGCGCCGTGAACAGCGGGAAATAGCTGAGCGCGGCGATCGCGCAGCCGGTCAGGATGATCGGCTTGCGGCCGATCTTGTCCGACAGCCAACCGAAGAACACGAACGCCGGGGTCGCGATCAGCAGTGCAATGGCGATCAAGATGTTGGTCGTCGCGCCGTCGACCTTGATCGTTTTCTCAAGGAAGAACAGCGCATAGAACTGTCCCGTGTACCAGACCACGCCCTCGCCGGCGACCGCGCCGAGCAGCGCGATGATCACCCATTTGGCGTTGCCCCACTTGGCGAAGGCTTCCGTCAACGGCGCTTTCGAGGTCGTGCCCTCGTCCTTCATCTTCTGGAAGATCGGGCTCTCGCTGAGCTGCAGCCGGATCCACACCGACACGGCGAGCAGCAAAATCGAAACGAGAAACGGCAACCGCCAGCCCCAGTCGGCGAACGTCGTCTCGCCGAGGCTGGTGCGCAGCCCGATGACGATCAGCAGCGCCGCGAACAGGCCCAGGGTGGCGGTCGTCTGGATGAAGCTGGTGTACAGCCCGCGGCGGTTGTTCGGCGCATGTTCGGCAACGTACGTCGCTGCGCCGCCATATTCGCCGCCGAGCGCCAAGCCCTGCAGGATCCTCAGTGCGACGAGGATGATCGGGGCAGCCACGCCGATCTGCTTATAGGTCGGCAGCAAGCCGACGCAGAATGTCGACAGCCCCATGATGACGATGGTGACGAGAAAAGTGTTCTTGCGGCCGACCATATCGCCGATGCGCCCGAACACCAGCGCCCCGAACGGCCGCACGGCAAAACCCGCGGCGAAAGCGGCCAGCGCCAGAATATAGCCGGTGGTCTCGTTGACCCCCGAAAAGAACTTGGTGGCGATATAGCTGGCCAGCAGCCCGTAAAGATAGAAGTCGTACCATTCGAACACGGTGCCGAGCGACGAGGCACCGATGATCAGCCGCTCGCCACGGGTTGCCGTGTGATGTCCGGCAACTGCCGGCTCGGAAATCGTAGCCACCTAAGCCCTCCCCAAAAGGTCCTTATAGGGATAGTTCTCGATCGAGCCGGGCTGGTCAAGCGACATATTGTTACAAGATAAATTCGGCAGCGACCGGCGATGGCTCACGCCGCCTCGGCAAGATGGCGGCGGCAGTGTTCGAGGTACGCCGCCTCGTGCAGCGCGACCAGTTCGACGACGTTCGACCATAGCCACGACGGCGCATCAAGCGTCTTCGAGCGGTTCTCCGTCAGCTCGCGTGCCCACGTCTTGCGCTGGTTGATATCGAGCTGACGGCCATGCGCGGTGCCGACGACGCCCCCGAGGTAATGCGCGACGGCGCTCGCGTCGGCCGGCGTCAGCCGCGCGATCTCGAGCTTGAGGTCTTGCGGCATCAACTCGCGCACGACCACCGGCTTGCCGAGCAGCCGCGCCGCGATCATGCGCTCGCCGAGGTTGGGCGACAGCGCCGTCGCGCCGGTGACGACGCGCTCGGCATTATCACGCGGCATGTCCGCGGCGGCATCGCGCGGGGCGGCGGCGCGAACCGACTCCTTGATATCGAGCAGGCAGAGCTTGGCAGGATGTTTAAGTCCGGGCTTGCCGACGCTGGCGATCGCGGCATAACGCAACTGGCCGAGCGAGCTGCAGCCCTTCATCCAGTAAGCGGCATCGAGTAGCGCGATCTCGCCGCGGCTGATCTTGGACTGCCACGCATGTAGTCGCAGCACGACAGCGGGATCGGTCAGCAGCGTCGCCAGCGCCGCCCGCTCATCGGTACTCAGCGCCCAATATTTACTGCCGAGCGGAATCGTCGGTGTCACGTCGCCGATGCGCTCCTTCGCCAGATGCCGCCACTTGCGGCGGATCGACAGCTTGAGCAACGCCTTGACCGCATCGGGCGCTTCGACATCGGGTGTCACTTCACCGGCCAGCGCCTCGACATAGCCCGCGATCACCGCCTCCACGATCCGCGCCGTGATTGCGCCGGGCAGGTCGAAGCCCCGCGCCGCCGAGGCGAGCGACAGTGCCAGCCGGATGATGTCGTGCGCCGGATTGCCGATCACCGTCTGGTCGAGGTCGCGTATCTGGATCGCGACATGCCCGTGCGCGTCGGCGAGCGGCCCGAGGTTGCCGAGATGGCAGTCGCCGCAGATCCAGATCGACGGCCCCTGCGGGATCTTCCCCGCGCTGGCGTCGAGCCATTCGTAGAATTTGACCGTGCTGCCGCGCACATAGGCGTGCTGCGACCGCGCCATCTTGAGATGCCGCGTCGCCGTCAGCTGTTGACTACGGTCAGCGATGCCGATCGATGACGCGCCACTGGATTTTTCGTCGATTGAAGTGATTTTGCCCATTTATGGAGTGCCCCGTAACAATGTTGACCCGCCGCTCAACGCGTCGCCGGCACGGCGGGACCAGCGGCAGCGCGCGTGCCGGTGTCGCGCTGCCAGCGCGCGAAGATCGCCGTCGGCAGCAAGCGGCCGCGCGCTTCCTCGCGCACCGCCATCTCGCCTGCGACGACCTCGCCGCCAAGCCCGGCGAGCGCCTCCTCGAGCAGCCCGGCGATCGCCAGCGCCGACATGCGGACGGCGTAGACAGTGAGCACGAGGAACGCGCTATCGGGGGTCAGCAGCTGACGGGAAAGCGCGATCAGCTCGGGCAACCCGGCATACAGCTCCCAGATTTCCCCTTCGGGACCGCGGCCGTATTTCGGCGGATCGAGGATGATGCCGTCGTAGCGCTTGCCGCGCCGCACCTCGCGCCGCATGAACTTGAGCGCGTCGTCGACCAGCCAGCGGATCGGCGCGGCGCCCTGCCCGCTCAGCCGCTGATTGTCCTGCGCTGCCGCGACGGCTTTCTTCGACGCATCGACGTGCGTGACGCTGGCTCCGGCCGCGGCGCAGGCGAGGCTGCCGACGCCGGTGTAGCCGAACAGGTTGAGGACGCTCGGGGCCGGACCGGTCGCGTTCGCGATTTGCTGCGCGGCGAGTTGCGACTGCATCCAATCCCAGTGCACCGCCATGTCGGGGAAGAAACCGAGGTGGCGAAACGGCGTGTTGCTGGCGCGAAACTTGAGCGCGCCGCGGCTTAGCTCCCAGCTGGCGGGGACGCGAGGGTCGAGCCGCCAGCGCCCGCCGCCGTCCTCGTCCGCACCGCCGGTGAATTCGCCGTCGGCCTGCCATTCGGCGGCGGCGGGCGACCACAATGCTTGCGGCTCGGGGCGGATGAAGCGGTACGGGCCGTAGCGTTCGAGCTTACGGCCATGGCCGCTGTCGAGCAGGCCGTAGCCGGGCCACGGCTCCGTAACGAGGGTCGCGAGGGGGGAGGGGGTCGTCATTACTAGCTAAAGAACTGCCGCTGGTAAGAGAGCGGTCGAACTGTATTTAGATATCGTCATCCCGGCCTGCGCCGGGATGACAACTCTGGAAGAAGGTTGGCCCTCGACCTTATCACGCCGCACGCTTCAGCGCCGCCGCCCCGACGTCGGCGCGCGCCAGCGGTCCGCGCAGCATCTTCGCCCCTGCCGCGCGCACCTGATCGACGCTGCACGCCTCGACACGCGCGACGATCGCCGCAGGCGTGTCGATGCGCCCGTGCACCAGCAACTGCCGCGCCAGATACTCGGCCCAGCCGCCGGGGGCTTCGAGCGCCATCAGCAGCCCGGCGCGCAGCTGCGCCTTGGCGCGCGCCAGTTCGGCCTTCTCAAGGTTCGCCGCGCACTGCGCCAGCACGGTCTCCGCCAGCGCCACCGCCCGTGCGGCATCGCGCTTGGCGGTCGCCATATAGACCGAGAACAGCCCGATGTCGGCGTATGGCGTCGTGCTTGCATAGATGCTGTACGCCAGCCCGCGCTCCTCGCGCAGCTCCTGGAACAGCCGCGAGGACATGCCGCCGCCTGCTGCGGTAGTGAACAGCATCGCGGCATCGAAGTCGCTGTCGTGATAGCCGGGTGCTGCCGCGCCGAGCGTCAGATGCGCCTGCTCGAACTTGCGGCGGTCGTGATGCTCGGTCGGCTCGTAGCGCGCCGGATCGAGCGCCGGGCGCGTGCCCGGTGGCAACCCGCCCAGCTCGGCTTCGGCCAGCCGTACCAGCGCGTCGTGGTCGACCTTGCCCGCGGCGACGAGGATGCAGCTGCCGCCCAGATATTGGATGTCGAGCCAGCCGCGCAGCTCGGCCGCGCCAATGCCCGCGAGGCTGTCCTCGCTGCCGAGGATCGAGCGGCCGAGCGGCTGGCCGGGGAACGCCGCCTCCTGCAGATGGTCGAAGACGATATCGTCGGGGGTGTCGCGCGCCTCGCCGAGTTCCTGCAGCACGACCTGCCGCTCGCGGTCGACCTCGTCCGCATCGAAGCGCGAATTCTGTATGAGGTCGGCGATCAGCGCGACGCCGAGCGCGGCGTCGTCGGCGAGCAGCCGGGCGTGGAACACCGTCATGTCGCGCGCGGTATAGGCGTTCAATGAGCCGCCGACGTCCTCGATCTGCTCGGCGATGGCGCGCGCACTGCGGGTCTGCGTGCCCTTGAACACCATATGTTCGAGCAGGTGCGCGACGCCGTTGGTCGCCGCGGTCTCGAAGCGCGCGCCGGTATCGACGTGCAGCCCGAGTGCGACGGTCTCGACCTGCGGCATCGCCAGCGTCGCGACGCGCAAGCCATTCGCCAGCGTCGTCAGCTGCGGCGTCAGGGCAGGCGTCATCGCGGCCTCGCCCGCGCGGCGACGTAAGCCTCGATCGGGGCAAGCTCGGCAGGCAGCGTGTCGAAGCGCTCCGAGCGGTCGAACAGCCCCGCCAGCCGCTGCGGCAATACCGAGCGCACGCCGCTGGCGCGCTCGACGGCGCTGCGGAACTTCGCCGGATGCGCGGTCGCCAGCGTCACGACTGGGCCGTCGATGGTGTCGGCAAGGTCGCGCGCCGCCGCCAGCCCGATCGCGGTGTGCGGGTCGATCAGCTGCCCACATTCGGCATAGGCCCAGCGCAACGCCTGCGCCATCTCGTCGGGATCAATGCGGCGGCTAGTGAGCAGCGCCGCCGCCGACACCTGCTGCGCCGAGGTCAGCGTCATCCGGCGCGTCAGCTCGAAGTCGTGCATCGCCGAAGCCGTATCCGCGCCGCTTCGCGCGTGCAGGTCGAACAGCAGCCGCTCGAAGTTCGACGACACCTGGATATCCATCGACGGCGCGGCGGTTTCGGTCACCGTGCCGACCGAATAATCGCCGTGCTGGAGTGCCCGCGCGAGGATGTCGTTGACGTTGGTCGCGACGATCAGCTTGCCGACGGGCAACCCCATCTGCGCCGCCGCATAGCCCGCGAAGACATCGCCGAAGTTGCCCGTGGGGACCGAAAAGCTGACCCGTCGCTCGGGCGCGCCGAGGCGGACAGCAGCGTAGAAATAATAGACGATCTGCAGCAGCAGCCGCGCCCAGTTGATCGAATTGACCGCCGCCAGCCGGTAGCGTCCGGCGAAGGCGGCATCGTTGAACATCGCCTTGACCAAGGCCTGCGCGTCGTCGAACGTCCCCTCGACGGCGATGTTGTGGACGTTCGGGGCCTGCACCGTCGTCATCTGGCGGCGCTGGACCTCCGAGACGCGGCCCGCCGGATGCAGCATGAACACGTCGAGATGCGCGCGCCCCGCCAGCGCATCGATCGCGGCCGAGCCGGTGTCGCCGCTGGTCGCGCCGATGATCGTCAGATGCTCGGACCGTCCGTTGAGAAAGCGCTCGAACAGCAGGCCGAGCGCCTGCATCGCGATGTCCTTGAACGCGCAGGTCGGCCCGTGGAACAGCTCGAGCAGCCAATGCTGCCGGTCGAGCTGGACCAGCGGCGCGACGGCGGCATGGCTGAACCCGGCATAGGCGTGCGTTAGCAACGCCCGCAGTTCAACCTCGGACAGCGCCTCGCCGAGGAACGGCAGGCACACGCGCACCGCGGTCTCGACGTAGCTCAGCCCGGCGAGCGCGGCGATGTCATCCGGGCTCAGTCGCGGCCAATGCTCGGGCACATACAGCCCGCCGTCGCTCGCCAGCCCGGTCAACGTCACGGCTTCGAAATCGAGCGCGGGCGCGGTGCCGCGAGTGCTCACATACTGCATAGCGCGCGACGCTTAGCGATGCTGCGCCTGCGAAGCAATCTTAGCCGGTGAACGCGTCCACCGTCTGCCGCGAGCCGATCAGAAACGCATCCGCCGCGAGCCGCAGTGGCGCCGCGTCGGCGTCGCTGGTGCGGCTGGCGAGCAGGCTCGCAAAATGCGCGTACGCCCCCTCATATTCGACCTGCGGCGCGACCGGCACGTTCGCTCCGTCGACGCTGAGCGTCGCGCCGCCGTCGGTCAGCACCAGCGGCGGGGCATCGCTGCAGGTCACGCCGATCGTCCACGATTGCGGCGTCAGCCCGCGCCAGTCGAAATCGGCCCCGCCGCCGAGTTCTGACCATCTCAGCCACGCCGTGATCGGTGACTGGAAACCCGCCGGAATGTCGAGTTCGGCGTGGTCGAGGATCAGCGGCATCGGCAATATCCGCGTCGCGATCGACAGCGCGTTGATGCCCGGATCGAGCACGCCGAAGCCGCCTGCCGTCCAGATCCAGTCCTGCCCCGGATGCCAGTGCCGAACGTCCTCATGCCAGGTAATGTCGAGCGCGGTCACGGTCTTGCCCGCCAGTGCCGCGCGCGCCGTCTCGACCCCGGCCGCAAAGCGCGAATGCCACGACGCGAATAGCACCCGCCTCATGGCCGCCGCCTGGACGATCAGTTCTTCGAACGCGGTCAGCGACGGCGTCGGCGGCTTTTCGAGCAGCACGTCGACTCCGGCGCGCAGGCAATCGCGCGTAATCGCATAGTGGAACTGCGTCGGCGTACACACCGCCACCGCATCGACGACGTTTGCCGCCAACATCTCCTTATAATCGGTGTAGCTCGCGACATCGGCAACGGAGTCGCCGCTGCCGCTCGGCGTGGCGATCGCTGCCAATTTGAACGCGGGCGTCTTGGCAATGGCGGGCAAATGCGAATCGCGCGCAATCTTGCCGAGGCCAATGAGTCCGAGGCGGATGCTGGTCATGGCCGCCGCGTATATCGAAGCCGGTGCGCGATGCGAGCGAAATTGCCCGAGCGGCGACCTTATTGTCATTCCCGCTTTCGCGGGAATGACGGCACGTTAGCTCAGTTGCCGATCCGGCGACTGTTCACATTCTCCTGGGCATTCAGCACGCGCTGGTCGGCCTTGGTCAGGTGGCCGCCGTCGAGCCGGGCCATCTGACGCTCTTCGGCGCGGATGCCGCGGTCGTTGGCGCGCAGGTTCGCGGCCTGGCGGTGGGTCAGGTCACCCGCCTTGAGCTGATTGGTGATACGGCGGTTCTGATATTCGAGACGGTCGTTGACCTGGTCGCGTCGCGGATGCCTGGCATCCCATCGAGGCCCGGCGCTGGCGGCGGTCGCGCTGCTCAGCAGCAGCGCGGCAAGGCTCGCGACGGCGGCAACTTTCGAACGGTTCATGGCAGTTCCTCCGGGCTTGATCGAAGCGCGGCCCCAGCGGCCGGCTTGGCCATATTACGCCACTGCCGGCCCGTCTCCCTCGCAGGCTCGCGCGCGACCTCGCCGGTTAGCCGTTACGGCAGCGCTTGCCCGCGTCGACGACGCCGTTAAGGTGCGCGCGATGTGGCAACTTTATCAATATCCGCTGTGCCCGTTCAGCCGCAAAGTCCGCATCGTCTGCGCCGAAAAGGGCATCGCGGTCGAACTCGTGCGCGAGCAACCGTGGGAGCGCCGCGACAGCTTCGCCAAACTGAACGCCGCCGGCCAGACCCCGGTGTTCGCCGATGGCAATCTCGTGCTGGCGGACTCCGCCGCGATCGTTGAATACCTCGAGGAAACCATCGAGCGGACGCCGCTGATGGGCAGCGGCGCACGCGAGCGCGCCGAGACCCGGCGCATGGCCGCGTGGTTCGATCAGAAATTCTACTCCGAAGCGGTCGTGCCGCTGCTCGCCGAACGCATGTTCAAGCGCGTCGTCAGCCGTCAGCCACCCGACGCCGCCACGCTGCGCGCTGCCGCCCGCGCCGTCGAAGGTCACCTCGACTATCTCGACGACCTGCTCGACCACCGCCGCTGGGTATCGGGCGTCGCCTTCGGCATGGCCGACATCGCCGCGGCAGCGCAGATCTCGATTGCCGACTATCTCGGCGGCATCGACTGGCTCGGGCACGATGCGACGCGGCAATGGTATATGGCGATCAAATCGCGCCCCAGTTTCCGCCCGTTGCTCGCCGAACGCATGGACGGCCTGCCGCCGCCGCCGCACTACGACAAGCTGGATTTTTGAGACCGTATCCGGCGGCAGCGTATCCCGCCGGTGCGGTGGTGCAGTGACATTCGGGCCACATGAGGGTCGTAAAATCGTTTCAGCGCCGTGAAGTCCAGCGAGCAGCCTTTACAGCGCCAGAAAAGGTCTGGCATTTTCAACGACAAGCTCTCTCCGGCAATCTTGAGGATTTTGTTGATGACATTCTTGCAGCGTCGCCTGCTTGCTTCGACGATCCTGCTCGGTGTCGTGCCGCTGCCGGCTTATGCCCAGTCGGTGGTCGCCGTCGCCGCGCCTGCACCCGCTGCAGCCGCACCCGAAGACGAGATGATCACCGTCACCGGCTCGCTGTTCCGCCGCACCGATACCGAGACTCCGTCGCCGGTCACCGTGCTCAGCATCGACGACATCGAGAAACGCGGGCTGCAGACCGTGCAGGCGGCAATCCAGTCGATCAGCTCGAACAACGGTCCGGCGCTGACCAACAGCTTCACCGCCAACGGCGCGTTCGCCGCGGGTGCCTCGTCGATCTCGCTTCGCGGCCTGACGACCAACTCGACGCTGGTACTATTCGACGGCCTGCGCGCGTCTTATTACCCACTCGCCGACGACGGCACGCGCAACTTCGTCGACCTGAACACCATCCCCGACGAGATCGTCGAACGCGTCGAAGTGCTGAAGGACGGTGCCTCGTCGACATACGGGGCCGACGCGGTCGCCGGCGTTGTCAACATCATCACCAAACACCAGGTTGTCGGTCTCCACGCCACTGCCGAGGCCGGAATCAGCGGGCGCGGCGATGCCGCCAACCACCGCGTCAGCGCCACCTATGGCGTCGGCGACCTCGCCGACAAGGGCTTCAACTTCTACGTCAGCGGGCATTATGTCGACAGCGCGACACTGTACCAGCGCGACCGCGGCTACCCGTACAATACCGCCGACCAGACCGGCATCTGCTACAAAGGCGCGTGCGGCCCCAACAATATCCTGAACGGCGCGAAGGACGGTAACTTCACGACCTTCTCGACCGCACCGACGGTGTTCATCGTGCGTCCGGCGACCGCCGACAACAGCAAGGCGCTCGGGCGCTATCAGTTTCTCAACCCCGCAGTCGGCTGCGGCAGCCTGACGCCGTATACGCTGAATGATGCCGATTACGCCGGCAGTCCGACCGCGCCGCGCACCGTCTGCCAGCAGGACCTCGTCCGCGATTACAGTGTCATCGAACCGCAACTGCGCCGCTTCGGCGCTTCGGCAAAGCTGACCGCTCGCGTCTTCGGCGATGCCGAGGCCTATACCGAGTTCAACTATGAGAACAGCTACACCGCCTATACCGGTGGTGCCGGTATCATCCGGGCGCTGGCCCCGGCGGGTATCAATTTTCCGGGCTACAGCACCAACCAGGCAACGATCTATGGCAACACGATCCTGGCGCTCCCGGTGTACAATTGTCCGCGTGGTACCGTCACCTGTAATGCCGCGAATGGCACGCTGAATCCGCAGAACCCGTTCGCGTCGCTCGGCGAGGTCGCGCGCATTGCCGGACGCTTGCCCAATGTCACCCAGTTCAACTCGACGCGCAGCCAGGTCTTCCGGCTCGCCGCCGGTCTCCACGGCAGCTTTGGCGACCAGTGGAACTATACCGTCGACGGCGTCGCGATGGTGACCCGTCTCGACACTGTCGCCAAGGGCTACGTCTTCACCCAGCATTTGCTCGACGTCATCGGCGACGGCTCGTACAACTTCGTCAATCCCCTGTCGAACAGTCAGGCGACGATCGATTATCTGACACCGGCGCAGTATCTTCGCGACACGTCGCATCTGTATCAGGGTCAGGCAAGCTTGACCAAGGAACTGTTCGAACTGCCCGGCGGGCGCGTTCAGGCCGCCATCGGTGGGGCGATCCGCTATGAATCGTTAAACGATCCAAGCGGCAACCCCGACAGCAACGGTGCAACGCAGCGCTATTTCGTTCTCAACGCCTTCGGCGCGAGCGGCAGTCGTTATGTCGAATCGGGCTACTTCGAGTTGAACGCGCCGGTGCTGAAAATTCTCGAGGTTAACGGATCGGGGCGTTACGATCATTATTCGAGCGGCCAGAGCAACTTTTCGCCAAAAGTCGGCGTGAAGTTTACGCCGTTCCGCCAGCTTGCGCTTCGCGGAACCTTCTCGCGGGGGTTCCGGATCCCAAGCTTTGCCGAGTCGGGTGCATTGCCGACGACGGGCTATGTCACACAGTCCATCGGCAACCTGCCGCAGAACCTGATCAACCAACATCTGAATGCGCAGGGAACCGGACCCAATACCTATCTTTCGGCGTATAGCATCGGCGAGACGACTGTCGGCAATCCCAAACTGGCCCCAGAGAAGTCGCGTAACTTCTCCGTCGGAGCGATCGTCGAGCCGGTTCGAAACATCAGCTTCACAGCCGATTATTATAATATCGTCAAGACCAACGTGATTACGACGGTCAGCTTTACCGACGCCATCAATAATTATTACGCGACAAGCGGGCTGAACTTCAAAGGCGTAACGATCATCCCCGACGAGATCGATAACGATCATCCGAACGGTTTGCGCCGTATCGCCTTCGCCCAGGGCAGTTACATCAACGCCAACCGGATCGAAACCTCGGGCATCGACGTCGGCGCGCGCGTCAAGGTGGACATTACGCCTAACATTCGCCTGACCACCTCGGGCGAGGCGACCTACATCTTCAAGTTGAACACCAGCTTTCCCGACGGTCATGTCGAGCATTACGCCGGCACGCTCGGCAACTTCAACCTGACCGCGGGAACCGGCACACCGCGCTGGAAGGCCAATATCCAGAGCACGGTCGATTTCGGCGACAAGTTCTCGCTGACCGGGACGGCCTATTATACCAGCGGTTACAACTACTCTGCCGAGGATCAGGGCGGCAAGGCCGGCGACTGCAGCCTCGTCCCGACCAACGAGAATGGCGACGCCTACCAGCCGTGCGACGTCAAGTCGTTCGTCGTCGTCGATATGCATGCCGCGGTCGCGGTCAGCAAGCAGTTCACGCTTTATGCCGACCTGCTCAACGTCGCCGACCGCAAGCCGCCAATCGATGCGACCACCTATGGGGCGTATCTGTACAACCCCGTCGTCGGTGACGCCGGCATCATCGGCCGCTCGTTCCGGGTCGGGGTCAAGGTCAACTTCTAAGGATCGCGGCTCAACGCGGGGCCATGCGAATGGCCCCGTCGAGCCGGACGTCCTCGCCGTTGAAGTAGCCGTTGCGGCACATCTCCAAGGCCAGGCTGGCGTATTCCGCCGGAATGCCGAGCCGCTTCGGGAACGGCACGCTGGCGGCGAGCGCGTCCTTGACCTTGTCGGGGGCACCCTGCATCAGCGGCGTGTTGAAGATGCCGGGCAGGATGGTGTTGACCCGGATGCCCTCGCCCATCAGGTCGCGCGCGATCGGCAGCGTCATCCCGACGATGCCGCCTTTCGAGGCACTATATGCCGCCTGGCCGACCTGCCCGTCCTCCGCGGCGACGCTCGCGGTGTTGACGATGACGCCGCGCTCGCCGTCGGCCAAGGGGTCGAGGGTCAGCATCCCGGCAGCCGACTTGGCGATGCAGCGGAAACTGCCGACGAGATTGACCTGGATGATCAGGTTGAACGCGTCCAAGGGAAAGTGCTTGATCTCGCCGGTCTCGCGCGCGCGGCTGGCGGTCTTGACCGCATTGCCGATGCCGGCGCAGTTGATCAGGATGCGCTCCTGCCCGTGCACGGCGCGGGCCTGCGTAAAGCCTGCGTCGACCGAGGCGTCGCTGGTGACGTCGACTTGGCAGAACACGCCGCCGATACTGGCTGCGACCTCGGCCCCCTTGGCCGCATCGCGGTCGAACACGGCGACCTTGACGCCTGCCGCCGCGAGTGCGCGTGCCGTCGCCTCGCCGAGTCCCGAAGCCGCGCCGGTGACCACCGCCGCACAGCCGTTCAATTCCATGTCCGCTCTCCCAAGGTTTGACGCGACCCTATGGCGGTGCCGGCGACTCGGCAAGGCGCGGCGTCGCGTGGCGGCCGACGACCGCCTCGCGGTAGGCGAGATAGATCGTCGTGCCGAGGATGACGCCGCCCCCGATCAAGGTGCCGAGGTCGTAGCGCTCGCCGAACAGCCCGATGCCGAACGCGGTGATCAGCCCGAAGCGGACGAAATCGTACGGCAGCACCGCCGATGCCTCGCTCGCCGCAAACGCATGGCTCAAGGCCGACTGCCCGATCGCGGCGGCGAACCCGATCGCCACCAGTAGCGGCCAAACGTGGAGTGACGGCCAGCGCCAGACGAACAGCGCCACCACCAGCGACGGTGGCGTCGTCAGGATGAAGCTCCACGCCGCCACCGCGCGCGGGTCGTCCGAGCCGACGAGACTGCGGATTGCGACGATCGACAGGCCGGTCGCCACTGCCGACAGCATGGCGGCGATCAGCCCGGGCGTCAGCGGTGCCGCGCCCGGCCGCAACACGATCAGCATGCCCGCGAAGCCGACCAGCAACGCGGTGATCCGCCGGGCGTGGATGCGCTCGTCGAGCACGAGCACCGCACCCAAGGTGGCGAACAGCGGCGCGGTATAATTGATCGCCAGCACCGTCGCCAGCGGCGCATTGGCGATGGCGTAAAAGGTGCCGAGCGTCGCGACGAAGCCCGACGTCGCGCGGCGCAGGTGGATCGGCATCCGCGCCGACTTGAGCAGGCCACGGTGGCGGAGCAGCATCGGCGATAATACCGCGAGGCCGATGATATTGCGGAAGAAGACGATCTCGAACGGATGCAGCTCGCCGCTGGCGAGGCGGATCAGCGCCCACATCGTCGCGAACGCGGTGCACGACAGGATCATCCACGCCGGCCCGCGCGCGGCGGGTGAAAGTCGGTTGATGAGGGCGTTCACCGCTCGGGCGTTTAGCGGCTAACGGCGGCGTTTGACCAGCCTTAGCCGTCGAGCATCCGCGTCAGTTGCGCGACATCGGCGTCGAGCTCGCGGTCGGTCAGCCGGAGCTCGTCGATCCGCTTGACCGCGTGCATGACGGTGGTGTGATCGCGCCCGCCGAAGCGCCGCCCGATTTCGGGCAACGACCGCGGTGTCAGGCGCTTTGCCAGCCACATCGCGACCTGGCGTGGCCGCGCCACCTCGCGGGCGCGCCGCGCCGACAGCAGATCGCCGAGCTTGAGCGCGTAATATTCGGCGACCCGCCGCTGGATCTCGTCGATCGTGACTTTCTTTTCGTGGCTGCGGAGTAGATCGGCGAGCGTCTCGCGGGTGAACTCGAGCGTCACCGGCTTGCCGACCAGCCGGGCGTAGGCGACGACCCGGTTCAAGGCACCCTCGAGCTCGCGGACGTTCGAGGTGATCTTGCGCGCGAGGAACTCGATGACGTCGGCGGGCACCCCGACGCCCGGGCCGAGCGACTGGGCGAGCGCGGCGACCTTGGCGTGCAGGATGTTGAGACGCAGCTCGTAATCGGCGGCGTTGATGTCGGCGACCAGCCCCCACGCCATCCGCGACAGGATGCGGTCCTGGATGCCTTCGAGGTTTTGCGGGCTGCGGTCCGAGGTGATCACCAGGCGTTTGCCCGCGCTGATCAGCTCGTTCATCGTGTGGAAGAACTCTTCTTGCGTCGATTCCTTGCCGGCGATGAACTGGACGTCGTCGATCATCAGCAGGTCGACCGAGCGCAACCGCTGCTTGAAGCTGATCGTGTCCTTGGAGCGCAATGCCGCGAGAAACTCGACCATGAACTTCTCGGCCGACAGATAGGCGACCTTGGCCCCGGGCACGCGGGCCCGCAGCTCGCCGCCGACCGCGTGCATCAGGTGCGTCTTGCCGAGCCCGGTGGTGCCGTGCAGGAAAAGCGGATTGAAGCTGATCGGGCCACCCTCGGTCAGCGTCCGCGCGGCATTGTAGGCGAGCTCGTTCGATTTGCCGACGACGAAGTTATCGAAGCTGTAACGCGGCTCGAGCGGCAGCCCGATGCACTCCGGACCCGCGTTGGCCGTCGCCGGAGCAATGCTCACCGTCACGCGCGCGGCTTGATCGGCGGCTTTCATCGCGGGCACAACGGTCAGCGTGACATGGCGCAAGTCGGGGCGGTAGGCCGACCACAGGCTGCGCAGGCGCTCAAGGAAGTTGGTCTGGATCCAGTCGGCGAGGAATCGCGTCGGCAACGCCAGCCGGACGATATCGCCGTCGACACCGAGCAGCGTCACCGGTTTAAGCCAATTGTCGAAAGTGCGCGCGCCGCACTCGGCCAGCAAGGCGGCGCGGATCGCCGCCCACATCGCGTCGAGCGCGCCGGCATCGGTCGCGACCGGGGACGGCATGGCATCGTCAGGCGAGCCGTCGCGAGCCAACGCGCCCGATTCGGCCGCGCCGACGCTGCCCGACCACGTGCTACGCCGCTCGCATACGTCTGAAAACGCAGGAGCGCTGCCAATATAGGACGGATTGCTCGCCATTATCGCCGTTCTTGCCCTCGATCTCCGATGACCACTGCACCCGGCAATAGCCTCGATACTGCACCTGTAGCCTCGACGCCGCACCTGTAAGCTCAGCATCCGCCCGACTGCCGCGCCGATGCCGAATTAACCCGTTAATCAGCCACCGCTTCCTGATCGGCAGGCACAACTCGACGCCCTCGAAATGCGCTCGCATTTCGATTCGACTCGAATACCAATCCGATAGCGCTTCGCCCCCCCAGTGCAGCGCTGACACCAGCACTAACCACCGCGCAGCAACGCGATCAAGACCCTGTAAATTACGAAATGTGAAATAAATCCGTTGACACGCAACTCGGCCAAATTGCGGTCCGACGGGGACAAAGCACTGATTTCATGTGACCGACTTATGACGGTTCGGCGTCGGCGAGTCGGCTCGGGTTCGAGTCGCGACCCGTAACATTTTGAAATGGTGAAGGGCCGACAACGGCCTCGCCGGTAGCAGCCAGTCGTACCGATGCGGACGTTACACTAAAATGACGAAATGAAGTCAGCCCTCAGCGCTGAGCGCCCGAACCCGCTTGGTCAGCCGCGACATCTTCCGGGCTGCGGTGTTCTTGTGGATGACGCCCTTGGCGACACCGCGCATCAATTCCGGCTGCGCATTCGTCAACGCCGTAACGGCATCGCTGCTGCCGCCAGCGACGATCGCACTTTCGACCTTCTTGATGAACGTGCGAATCCGACTCACCCGCGTCTTGTTGATCGCAGCGCGGCTGTCGTTGCGACGGATGCGCTTTTTAGCCTGCGGGGTATTCGCCATTCTGGTCCTCGAAATCGTCAGCTACAGCGACACGCCGTGGCGCAGCGCAGAACGACCCGCGCCGGGAAGCCGGTGTGTTATCGTGCCATGCCCACGCGGTCAAGCGTCGGCGGCAGCGATCCGCCCTAACGCTGACACCAGCTGCAGAAGAACGACGATCGGCCGCTCTGGACCATCCGCTTGATCGCCCGGCTGCAGCGTGGGCACGGCAGCGCTTCGCGGCCGTAGACTGCGAACTGCTTCTGGAAATAGCCGAGCTCGCCGTCGACCTGCGCATAGTCGCGCAGGCTCGAACCGCCCGCCTCGATCGCTGCCGTCAGCACACTACGGATTGCCGGGATCAACGCATCGAGCTTGGCGCGGCGGACGCTGCCGCCAGCCCGCGCCGGATGGATGCGGGCGAGGAACAGCGCCTCGCAGACGTAGATGTTGCCGAGGCCGGCAATGACCCGCTGATCGAGCAGCAGCGCCTTCGCGGGTGCCAGCCGGCCGGCGAACGCGGCGCGCAGGTAGGCGGGCGTCAGCTGGTTGCCGAGCGGCTCGGGGCCGAGCGCAATGAACGGTGTATAGTCGGCAAGCGCCGCGGTCGACACGAGGTCGAGCGAGCCGAAGCGGCGGGCGTCGTTCAACGCCACGACGCGTGCGCTGTCGGTGGTGAAGACGACATGGTCATGCTTGCCGATCGCGACGGGATCGAGTCGCATACGGCCCGACATGCCGAGATGGAACACCAGAGTGTCGTCGCGGTCGGTCGCGATCAGGCCGTATTTGGCGCGGCGCTCGATACCGGTGATGCGCGCGCCGACGAGACGCTGGACAAGGCCTTCGGGGAAGGCGCGGCGCAAGTCACCGCGGCGCAGATCGACCGCGGCGAGCCGCTCGCCGATCAGTATGGCGCGCAGGCCCCGGACGGTGGTCTCGACTTCGGGGAGCTCGGGCATAGGCTCTCGTAGCCAAGCCGGCGGCGATCCGGAAGCCGCGACACGCGCAGCGTTTGCGGCCCACGTCCCGCTCGGCTAGGACGGCGGCATGAACGACACGGTCAGCTACGGCTATCAGCAGGTCGATCCCGCCGAGAAGACGCGGCGCGTCGGCAGTGTCTTCGAGCGAGTGGCGCAGCGCTACGACCTGATGAACGACCTGATGTCGGGCGGGCTCCACCGTGGCTGGAAAGACAGCTTCGTCCGCATGGTCCGGCCCCGCGCCGGTGAAGCCATCCTCGATATGGCGGGCGGCACCGGCGACATCGCCTTCCGGCTGGCAAAGGCGGGGGCCAGCGTCACCGTCGCCGACATCAACGCCGCGATGCTCGAAGTCGGTCAGGCGCGCGCCGCCAAGCGCGGCATCGACGGCCTGACGTGGCGCGAGATGAACGCCGAGCACCTCGATTTCGCCGCTGCCAGCTTCGATGCCTATACGATCGCCTTCGGCATCCGCAACGTCACCGACATCCCCGCGGCACTGCGCGAGGCGCACCGCGTGCTGAAGTTCGGCGGGCGCTGGTTCTGCCTCGAATTTTCGACGACCGAATGGCCGGGCTTCGGACGGCTTTACGACAGCTATTCGCACCGGATCGTGCCGCGGATCGGCAAGCTCGTGGCGAGCGACGAGGAAGCCTACCGTTACCTCGTCGAGAGCATCCGCCGTTTTCCGCCGATGGTCGAGTTCAGCCGCATGGTCGAAGCCGCGGGCTTTGGCCGTGTGACGAGCCGGCCCATCCTCGGCGGGCTCGTCGCCATCCACAGCGGTTGGAAGCTATAGCTTCACCCGACCAGCGCGGTTCGCTACAGTCGGTCGAACTGCCGGGCTTGGCGGCGTCCGGCTGACCCGGCTAGGAGCAGGTGCGACGATGACCGACAAGACCCTGGCCGACTGGGCCGCGCTCGCCGCGAAGGAGACGAAAGCCCGCGATCTGGACTGGCAGACGCCCGAGGGCATCACCGTCAAGCCGCTGTATACCGCCGCGGATGTGACCGCCGACCCCGGCCTGCCCGGCTTCGCGCCGTTCACCCGCGGCGTGAAGGCGACGATGTACGCCGGGCGGCCGTGGACGATCCGGCAATATGCAGGGTTCTCGACGGCCGAAGCGTCGAACGCCTTCTACCGGCGCAATCTCGCGGCGGGGCAGAAGGGCCTGTCGGTGGCTTTCGATCTCGCCACCCACCGCGGCTACGACAGCGATCATCCCCGCGTTGCTGGCGATGTCGGCAAGGCCGGCGTCGCGATCGACTCGGTCGAGGACATGAAGCTGCTGTTCGACGGCATCCCGCTCGACCGGATGTCGGTCAGCATGACGATGAACGGCGCGGTGATCCCGTGCCTGGCGTTCTATATCGTCGCCGCCGAGGAGCAGGGCGTCAGCCCGGACCAGCTCGAGGGGACGATCCAGAACGACATCCTGAAGGAGTTCATGGTCCGCAACACCTACATCTACCCGCCGGCGCCGTCGATGCGGATCGTCGCCGACATCATCGAATACACTGGGCGCCATATGCCGCGGTACAACTCGATCTCGATCAGCGGCTATCACATGCACGAGGCAGGTGCGACGCAGCTGCAGGAGCTGGCGTTCACGCTCGCCGACGGCATGGAATACGTCCGCGCCGCGCAGGCGAAGGGCCTCGACATCGATGCCTTCGCGCCGCGCCTAAGCTTCTTCTTCGCGATCGGCATGAACTTCTTCATGGAGGTCGCCAAGCTGCGCGCGGCCAGGCTGCTATGGGCGCGGATCATGGCCGGGTTCGGCGCGAAGGACCCGAAGTCGCTGATGCTGCGGACGCATTGCCAGACCAGCGGCGTCAGCCTCACCGAGCGCGACCCGTACAACAACGTCGTCCGCACCACCGTCGAGGCGCTGGCGGCGGTGCTCGGCGGCACGCAGTCGCTGCACACCAACGCGCTCGACGAGGCGATCGCGCTGCCGACCGAATTTTCGGCGCGGATCGCGCGTAACACGCAGCTGGTCCTTGCCGAGGAAACCGGCATCGCGCGCGTCGTCGACCCGCTGGGCGGCAGCTATTATGTCGAGGCGCTGACACAGGAGCTCGCCGACAAGGCATGGGCGCTGATCGCGGAGGTCGAGACGCTCGGCGGCATGACCAAGGCGGTCGAGAGCGGCATGCCCAAGCTGGCCATCGAGGAGGCCGCCGCCGCCAAGCAGTCGGCGGTCGACCGCGGCGAAACCGTCGTCGTCGGCGTCAACAAATACGCGCCCGCCAGCGACGACGCGATCGACATCATGGACGTCGATGCCGAAGCGGTCCGCGACAGCCAGATCGCCCGGCTGGCGACGCTGCGCGCGAACCGGGACGACGCGGCGGTCGAGGCGGCGCTGCGAGGGTTGCGCGACGGCGCGGCGGGGAGCGCCAATTTGCTGGCGCTGGCGGTCGAGGCGGCGCGGGCACGGTGCACGCTCGGTGAGATTTCGTCGGCGATGGAAGACGTGTTCGGGCGGCACTTCGCGGTCGTCAAGATGGTCAGCGGCGTCTACGGCGAGGCGTACGGCGGCGACCCGGGCTTTGCGCGCGTCCAGGCCGGCATCGCCGCGTTTGAGCAACGCAAGGGCCGCCGCCCGCGCGTGCTGATCGCCAAGATGGGGCAGGATGGCCACGACCGCGGGGCGAAGGTGGTGGGCAGTGCGTTTGCCGATCTCGGTTTCGAGGTCACCGTCGGGCCGCTGTTTCAGACGCCGTCCGAAACCGCCACGCTCGCGGGCTCGCTCGATGTCGACATCGTCGGCGCTTCGAGCCTCGCCGCGGGCCACAAGTCGCTGATCCCCGAACTGATCGCCGCGCTGAAAGGGGCCGGGCGCAGCGACATCCGGGTTATCGCGGGTGGTGTCATTCCGGCGCAGGACTATGATTTCCTCCGCGCTGCCGGAACCGCGGCGATCTTCGGCCCGGGAACGAACATCGTCGCGAGCGCGGCGGAGCTGCTGCGCTTGCTCGGACACAACCTGCCGCCGGAGGGGTTGGACGAGGCGGCGGAGTAGGGTTGACCAGAGCAGCCGTTAAGTTATAACGCGCGTAGGAACTCCGGAGCGCAATCGATGCTGAAGATCAAGATCATGGCCGTCGGCAACTCGGCAGGTATCATCTTGCCCAAGGAAGCGCTTGCCCGGCTGGGTGTCCGCAAGGGGGATATGGTCCAGCTTGGCTTCGACGGCGATACCCTGTGCCTGCTCAAGGCGGACGACACTTACAATGCGGCGCTAGCGGCGGGACGCGAGTGTTTCGACCGATACGCCACGACTTTGGCCGCTCTAGCCGAATAATCCCGACAGCTGTCATGCCGGACGTGATCCTGCCGACGCAGCGCGCGATCGAAGCCATTTTGCGCGAACTCTTCGAGCGTGACGGAGTGGTGTACGGCGTACGCGATCTGACGACGGTCTGGGGTGCGTTACTGCGGGCCGAACATGTGGTTGCGGCCAACGCGGAGGCTTCGGCCGCGCATGCGGCGGCGGCGATCGGGTATATGCTGTGCCAAAGCCCGCGTCCCGGGATCGCAACTCGCAATCTTCGCGCGGCATTGCTGGTGATGTTTGTCACGCTGCGGCTCAACGGCTTATATCTCGATGCTCGCGAAGCCGACGCGACTCGCACCGTGCTCGGCGTGGCCGACGGCTCGATCAGCGAAGCGGCGCTGGTCGCATTTCTGGCAGCCAACACGCGCGAGATGCCTGCATGACCATCCTCCAGACCCTGACCGGCAACGTCCGCGATCTTGGCGGGTTCAGCGTAGCGCGGGTGCTGCCGCAGGCATTGCGGCGCCATGTCGGGCCGTTTGTGTTCTTCGACCATCTCGGTCCCGCCGAGTTTCCCGCCGGCAACGGCATCGACGTGCGGCCGCATACGCATGTCGGGCTGGCGACGGTCACTTATCTGTTCGAGGGCGGGCTCGGGCACCGCGACAGCCTCGGCACCGTGGTCGACATCGCGCCCGGCGCGGTCAACTGGATGACCGCGGGACGCGGTATCGTCCATAGCGAGCGCACCCCGCCGGGCCTGCGCGCCAGCGGTCACCGCATGCACGGCATCCAGTCGTGGGTGGCGCTGCCCGCCGCTCACGCCGAGGTCGAGCCGAGTTTCGCGCACCATCCCGGCGACAGCCTGCCGTCGATCACTTTCGACGGCGCGCGCCGCACGTTGATCGCGGGCAGCGCCTTCCACGCGACCTCGCCGGTCAACGCGCTGTCGCCGATGTTCTACGTCGACATCGAGGCCGAGGTCGGTGCGCGCGTCGAACTGCCGACGGAACATCAGGAGCGCGGCGTCTATATCGTCTCGGGCGCAATCGAGCTCAACGGCACGCGTCACGAGGCCGGCCAAATGCTGGTGTTCGCGCCCGGCGAGCCCATCGCGTTCACGACGCCGGGTCCAGCGCGCGCGATGCTGCTCGGCGGCGCGCCGATCGATCCGGTGCATATCTTCTGGAACTTCGTCAGCACCTCGCCCGACCGGATCGAGACCGCCAAAGCCGACTGGCGCGCCGGTCGCTTCCCGCCGGTTCCCGGGGAGACCGAGTTCATCCCGCTGCCCGACGATGCCCCGGCAGCGCGGCGGTTTCAAAGGGCAGCGCGACCAGCTAATATCGCACCTATGTTCATCCGTCTCACCGATGCCGTCGCCGTCGCCGGCCAGCTTACCCCCGCCGATATGGCGGCCGCGGCAGCTGCGGGCTATGTCGCCGTGGTCAACAACCGGCCCGATCACGAAGCCCCCGGTCAACCCGTCGGAACCGATATTGCCGCCGCCGCCGCCGCCGCCGGGCTGCGCTACACGGCGATCCCGGTTGGTGCCGCCGGTCTCGGCCCGGCGCAGGTCGCCGCGATGGCGGTGGTGCTGACCGACAACGACGGCCCGGTGCTGGCGTTCTGCCGGTCGGGAACCCGGTCGACCCACCTGTGGGCATTGGCAGCGGCGCAACGCGGCGGCGATCCAACCGCGATAATCAGTGCAGCGGCCAGCGGCGGCTACGAGATCGCCGGGTTGCGGACCGCGCTCGAGCAGCTCAGCGGCGAGCGCTGATTCAGCCCGGCTTCCTGAACCGGTAGGCGAACTGATCGGTCTTGCCGCGGATCGCCGGATCGAAAACAATCGCGGTGTGTGGGTCGGCGGGGTTGGCGAGCACCTTGCTTTCCCCATCAAAGGTAAATCCAGCCGCGGTGACTTCGGCCTTGACCACGGCGGGATCGATGCGGTGCAGCGTGTTGGTCGCCGTAACACCCGATCCGGACAGCGCGACGTGGTCGACGATGACGTAATAGCCGCCGGGCTTGAGGGCGGCGAACACCGCCTTGTTGAGGCCGTCGACGGTGCCCGCCGGAGCATTGTGCAAATCGTGGTAGTTCTGTGCGGTCCAGAACACGTCGGCGTTGGCGATGGCGGGATCGGTGATCGCGCTGACGACGGTGATATCGCCGTAAGCCGCGTCGCTGCCGAGCGCCGTCACCATCGCCGCGCCGGCCGGATCATGCCCCGCCGCCGCCGCCGGTACATCCGCGACGACACTGCCGCCGGGCTTGACCGCGACCGCGAACAGCCGCGTGAAATAGCCGTGCCCGGGGATGAAATCGACGACTTTGCTGCCGTGCCCGATATGCGCGAAATCGAGCATTTCGGCGGGGTGCCGCACCGCATCGCGCGCGGTATCCTCGGCCGGGCGATGCTTGTCGGCGACGGCATCGGCGCTATGCGCGACGGCTGCGCCCGACGAGGCGATCAGGACAGCTGCGAGAGCGAGGTCGAGACGGTGCATAACGGCTCCCAGCAGTTCGGCCAAGATTAGCAGAGAAGACAGGTCAAAACGACCTGTAAATAATGCCGAGGCTATCTATTCAGCAGAGCGCCGTTTTCCAGCGAAATAGGGCTCCCCCATCGGCAGCAGCGCGTCCTGCCCAGATGTTGACGCCGTCTGTTCTATGCCGGGTAGACCTTGCGCCATGCGGTGACGGCGACGCTCGCGAATAGCCCGGCAAGGGCATAGGGGTCGGCGGCAGCGAATTGGATCGCGGCTTTGCGGTCCGCGCAGTCAAGGATGAGCAACGAGCCGATCGGTGCGCCATCAAGACCAAGCAGCGGTCCGGCAACGAGCAGCCGAGCGGCGACATCGTCAAGGTGGGCGAGGTGATTGGGACGCGTTGCAACGCGCAGCGCCGTGCTGTCGGGCTTGTCGATGCAGTGGATCGCGAAGTAGGGCATGCTGCCAGATCCTCGGGCCAGCGACGCGCCGGCTGAATGCGGCATGTACGATGGTCGGTCGCCCAACGAAAGAGGCGAGCAGGCGTTTTGGCCGGCGCCGCCCTTGGTCGAGCGCGATCCCCCACGGTTGACTTTGGCGGCAACGGCAGTTAGCTGCGTGGCCTTCCCGGAAATGTTCCGAGCTGTAAGACCAGCGCCCGGCCGAGCTGCAAGGATTTCACGATGTCGCGTATTTGCGAACTGACCGCTAAGGGTCGCCAGGTCGGGCACAATGTCTCGCACGCGAACAACAAGACCAAGCGCGTGTTCCTGCCGAATTTGCAGAACGTCACGCTGATGTCCGATGTGCTCGGGCGCTCGGTGCGGCTGCGGGTGTCGATGAACGGCCTGCGCTCGGTCGAGCATGTCGGCGGGCTCGACAACTGGCTGATCAAGACCAAGGCCGAGAAACTCAGCGACCGCGCGGTCAAGCTGAAGCGCGAGATCAGGAAGAAGCTCGCGGTGGAAGCGGCACCAGCCGAGGCGGCCACGGCCTGAGACGTCCGCCGATAGCTGTTCGACCGGCGACCGCTGCGGACCGAACCGCTATCGCAACGACGCTCGCCCGGGCCTTCGCGGACGACCCGGCGCTTGGCTATATCTTTCCCGACGCGGGGACGCGTCCCCGCCATACTGCAGCGGTTCTTCGACCTGATGCTGCGCAGCGAAGCCGATCCGGCGCTGACCGACGTTGCCGGTGATCACGCCGCCGCCGCCGTCTGGCGCGCTCCCGGAAAATGGCAGACGACGCGACTGACAATGCTGCGGCTGACGCTGCCGATGCTGGTCGCATTCGGCAGTGCGCTACCCCGCGCGCTGCGGCTGCAGGCGCTGCTCGAGGCGCATCACCCGTCAGAACCGCACTGGTATCTCGAGTTCCTCGGCTGCAATCCGGCGCAACAGGGACAAGGCTACGGCGGCGCTGCGACGCGCGCCCGACTTGATCATTGCGACCGCGAGCAGCTGCCGGCCGCACTGGAGACCGCGACCGCCGGCAACGTGCCGCTCTACGGCGCGCTCGGCTTCGCGGTCACGAGCGAGTTCGACGTCCCCGGCGGGCCGCATTTCTGGAGCCTGTGGCGCGAACCACGCTAGCCGGTCGAACGATGGCGCGCTAAGGCTTGGGTGATGCCCAGTCCCGACGCGATCCTGTTCGAAACCTTCGGTTATCCGTCGTTCCGCGCCCACCAGGAGGGCATCGTCCGCGACCTCTGCGACGGCCGTGACGTGCTGGCGATCATGCCGACCGGGTCCGGCAAGTCGATCTGCTTCCAGGTGCCGGCGATCTATCGGCCGGGCTGCGCGATCGTCGTCTCGCCGCTGATCGCGCTGATGCACGATCAGGTCCGCGCGCTGACCGCGAACGGCGTCCGGGCGGCGACCTTGAACAGTCAGTCGGGCGACAGCAGCCATACGATCGAGGCGCTGCGCAACGGCGAGCTCGACCTGCTCTATGTGTCGCCCGAGCGCGCCGCGCAGGGCGGCTTCCGCCAGCTGATCAGCCGCGTCGAGGTCGCGCTGATCGCCATCGACGAGGCGCATTGCGTCAGCCAGTGGGGCCACGACTTCCGCCCCGAGTACCGCCAGCTGCGCAGTCTGTGCGACCTGCTGCCGGGCGTGCCGCGCATCGCGCTGACCGCTACCGCCGATGTGGCGACGCGCGCCGATATTCTCGCACAGCTCGGGATCGCCCCCGACCGCATGGTGCTGGCCGGGTTCGACCGGCCCAACATCCGCTACGAGATCGCCGCCAAGTCCGAGCCGCGCCGCCAGCTGCGGGCGTTCCTCGATCAGCATCCGCGCCAGTGCGGCATCATCTATGCGCCGACGCGCAGCGCCACCGAGCTGACCGCCGACTGGCTGGCCGGGCAGGGAATCAACGCGCTCGCCTATCACGGCGGCATGGACGGCGGCATCCGCGCCAACAATCAGGAACGCTTCGTCACCGCCGACGACATGGTGATGGTCGCGACGATCGCGTTCGGCATGGGCATCGACAAGCCCGATGTGCGCTTCGTCGCGCACCTTGGCCTGCCGAAGTCGATCGAGGCCTATTACCAGGAGACGGGGCGCGCCGGGCGCGACGGTGATCCGGCGGTGGCGCACATGCTCTACGGGGCCGACGACATCGCCCGCCAGCGCGGCTTCATCGACATGGGCGACGCTGCGCCCGAGCGCAAGGCGGCCGAGCATGTCCGGTTGAACGCGCTGCTGGCGTTCGCCGAGACCAGCCGGTGCCGGCGGGGTCCGTTGCTCACCTATTTCGGCGAGCCCGCGCCCGCGCCGTGCGGCAATTGCGACAACTGCCTCGCGCCGCCCAAGCTGCGCGATGCGACGGTGGCGGCGCAGATGCTGCTGTCGGCGGTCAAGCGCACCGGCGAGCGCTTCGGCGTCGGCCACCTGATCGACGTGCTGCACGGCCGCAGCAACGAGCGCGCCGCGAAGTTCGGCCATGACAAGCTGTCGGTGTTCGGCATCGGCAAGGACCTCGACAAGGTGCACTGGGAAGCGGTGGCGAGGCAGCTGCTCACCGCCGATGCGCTGGTCCGCGGCGAGCATCAGGGCCTCGAGTTCGGGCCGCGCGCGCGGGACTACCTGAAGGGCACCGCCGCGGTCGAGATCCGCGACGAGCCCGCGTCCGAGCGCCGCCGGACCGGGCGGACGCAGGTGACAACGCCGACCGCCGACGAGCCGCTGTTCGACCGACTGCGGGCGCTACGCCGACAGCTGGCCAGCGCCGCCGGGATGCCGCCGTATGTGATCTTCCACGACGCGACGCTGCGCGCGATGGCGGCCGAGCGGCCCGCCAGCCTCGACGCGCTCGGCCGGGTCAGCGGCGTCGGCAGCCGCAAGCTCGAGGCTTACGGGGCCGACTTCCTGCAGGTGATCCGCGCCGGTTGAGCTTTGCCGACCGATCGGTTCGGCCGGCCGCTTAGCCGCAACGGCTATTACGCTCGATCGCGGTACCTGCGACGGCACCGACGCCCGCACCGACCAGTGTCGATGCTCCGTTGTCGTAATAGCCGCCAGCGGCGCTGCCGAGCAGGCCACCCGCGATCGCGCCGAGAATGGTGCCCGCGCCGGTGCTGCAGCGGTAGGCGTAGCGCTCCGGATAGCGGTCGTAGCCGTAATAGGCTGGTCTCGGCGCGTGATAGGCAGGACGCGGCTCGTAATAAACCACCGGCGGCGGTGAATAATAATACGGCATCGCATAGGCGGGGTAGCCGTAATAAGCGCTATCGCCGTAATATATCGGCCGTCCATAATAGCCGCGATAGCCGCCGTCACGGTAGCCATAGCCATAGCCATAGCCGCGGTCGCCCTCGCCGCGATAATGCGCGTAGCCGCCTCGATAGCCGTAACCGCCGCGGTATGCGTAACCACCACGGTCGTCGCGGTCCCGGCCGCCGTCGCGATAGCCATAGCCATCATGACCGCGATAATCGCCGCGGTAACCATCGGCGAGGAGCGGCGTCGCTGCAGTCGCCGCGAGTGCCAGGGCCAACATGATCTTTCGCATCGAGCAACTCCGTCCTGATCCTACGACCGATTACGCTTGCGCCCGTGAATTACCCCTGAATAAATCCGCCCGCCGCTCGACACCTGTGAAGGTTCCGGGCCAAGCCGCTGAAAGGCGAATCGAAGGCGACTCGCTGCAACATAGTATCCTCAATCTTCTCCGTAGCTTACGTGAAACTTACAGCCGCTATTTCCATCAGTTTGGCAGCCATGCCCGCGTTGCGATGACGTCAAATTGCCGGTGACCTGCGCCGTCGAACAGCGTACGATGTCTCCGGCGGTACGGCGCAAATCGGAAGAAGCGTGAGCGTCTGTGGCCATCCAGTTCTATTAACCGATACGGGATATTCTGTCAAGGCTAGCCGGCGGGGGTAACCTTGCCAGAGAGGATGCCACTGCGGACTTCCGGTCCGACCGCGAGGGAATGAACGGTCGCCAGTCCGCCGCCTTCGCGCCGTTGCCGGCGTGGCGGCGGCAATACGCCATTCAGTCTGGCAGCGATAAACCGGCGTCGACTTGGCGAGGCGCAAAGGAACCGCGTCCAGCCAGGATCGTTCCGGCTCCACAGTTAATCGAAGGAATTCCGATGCGTCTGGTTGCTCCCCTGCTCGCTGCCGTCATCGCCGCGACCGCGATGCCCGCCGCGGCCTATCACGACGCCAACGGTGTTCATCATCGCGGCCGTCACTATAATAACTACAACCGTGGTTACAGCAGCTACGACCAGTGCCGGGCCGAAAAGAGCCGCGCCGGCAAGCGCGGCACCGTCATCGGGGCGGTCGGCGGCGGCGCGGGTACGGCGCTGCTCGGCGGCGGCGTCGGCGGCTCGCTGCTCGGTGCCGGTGTCGGCGCGCTCGCCGGCAACGTCATCGGCCGCGGTACGAAGAGCCACTGCTAGGCCGCGAGCGCCGTCTAGATTGCGGGCTGTGCCAGCTCTCTCCGGTCCTGGCGGGAGAGGGCTGGCACAGGAATAGCGTCTAGCGCCGCCCGTATCGGCTCCGCACCGCATCCTCCTCGAACAGCTGCGCCAGCTGGTCGATGATCGTGCCGCCGAGCTGTTCGGCATCCATGATCGTCACGGCGCGCTGATAATAGCGCGTCACGTCGTGGCCGATGCCGACCGCGATCAATTCGACCGGCGATTGCGTCTCGATCCACTTGATTGCCTGCCGCAAATGCCGTTCGAGATAGTTGCCGGTATTGACCGATAGCGTCGAGTCGTCGACCGGTGCGCCGTCCGAGATCACCATCAGGATGCGCCGGTCCTCCGAGCGCCCGAGCAGCCGCTGGTGCGCCCACAGCAGCGCCTCGCCGTCGATGTTCTCCTTCAAGAGCCCCTCGCGCATCATCAGCCCGAGGTTCTTGCGCGCGCGCCGCCACGGCGCGTCGGCGGGCTTGTAGATGATGTGGCGCAGGTCGTTCAAACGCCCGGGCTTGGCCGGACGGCCGTCGGCGAGCCACTTCTCGCGGCTCTGCCCGCCCTTCCACGCGCGCGTCGTGAAGCCGAGGATCTCGGTCTTGACGGCGCAGCGCTCGAGCGTGCGGGCGAGAATATCGGCGCAGATCGCCGCGATCGAGATTGGCCGCCCGCGCATCGAGCCGCTGTTGTCGATCAGCAGCGTCACCACGGTGTCGCGGAACTTGGTGTCGCGCTCGACCTTGTAGCTCAGCGCGTGCGCCGGCGAGGTCACCACCCGCACCAGCCGCGCCGGGTCGAGCAGCCCCTCCTCCTGATCGAAATCCCACGCGCGGTTCTGCTGCGCCAGCAGGCGCCGCTGCAGGCGGTTGGCGAGCTTGGTAACCACACCCTGCAGGTGCAGGAGCTGCTGGTCGAGATAGCCACGCAGCCGCGTCAGTTCCTCGGCATCGCACAGCTCCTCCGCCGACACCGTCTCGTCATAGGTGCGGACATAGGCGTGATAATCGAAGTCGGGCGGCAGCTCCGACAGCGGCGCGTTCGGCCGCCACGGCGTCATGCCCTCCTTGCCCTCCTCGCCCATCTCGGCTTCGGAGACCGCGTCGGTGTCCATGTCGACGTCGCGGGTTTCGCTGTCGTCGGCAGGCTCGGAGCTTTCCTCGGCGCGGGTCTCGACCGAGGCGTCGCTGCCGCCCTCGCCTTCGTCCTCTTGGCTCTCGCCCTCGTCGCCGCTGCTGTCGTCGTCGTCACCGTCGTCGCCGGGCTCGTCGTCGGCTTCGGGCTCGGCATCGGGATCGGTCCCGAGCCCGAGGTCGTTGAGCACGCGGCGCATGACCAGCGCGAACGCCTCCTGATCGCCGACGTTCGCCGCCAGCGTGTCGAGGTGCACGCCCGCCTTCGCCTCGATGTCGGCGCGGACCAGCGCCAGCGCGGTCTCGGCGAGCTTGGGCGAGGCGAGCCCGGTCAGCCGCTCGCGCGCCAGCAGGCCCAATGCCGTCGCCATCGGCACTTCGTTGGCGGTGCGCGCGCGGATGATCGGGTCGGTCTTGATCCGCTGCTCGGTCATCCGCGCTAGGTTGAGCGCGACGCCCGCCATATCGGCCCCGCCGACCGCTTCGATCCGCGCCTGCTCGACGGCGTTGAAGATATCGCGCGCGACGCCGCTCTCGGGATGCCCGGCATCGGGCAGCCCCGCCGCGTGCAGCTTGGCATCGTGATGGCGTTTCCTGAGCGCGAAGCTGTCGGCCCAGCCGCGCACCTCCGCCACTTGTTCCGGGGCGAGCGCGCGGCCGGGCTGCGGCACGCGCGCCTGGTCGCCGAAGCACGACGGCTTGTCGGCGGTGTAAGCGAGATCGAACGCCGGCTCATGGCCGAGCGCCCGAAGCGTCGCGGCGAGCGCGTGGCGGAAGTCTTCGAGCGGATTATCGGGTTGGGGCATGACTTAGGCCCGTCCGATGCACCAAGGTTCAGGCCGCATATCGACTGGTGGGCCGAGCGATCCTGGCTGCGGGAAACGCGCCTTGAATGTAAACGCCTGCTCGCTCGGGCCAAAGTTATCGAGCAGCCACAGCTTGGACAGCGCATCGCTCACCGTGGGCAGCTCGTCGGCCTCGATCCACCACAGCGCCTGATGCGCGCCGTCCGTGCGATCGAACCACTCGCGCCGCCCGGCCATGACGCCGACGTGCGCGGTCCGGTAGACATAGTTGAACAGCGCGTCGGCATCAGTCCAGACCGACATATTGATCAGGAAGTACGGGTCGGGCGTTGGGCGGAGGTCGGTTGCATCCCGGCCCTCACCTACGAGCCTCCAGACGAAGCCCGGCGAGGCGTCGGCGAGTGCGTTGATCCGATCGAGTTCGGCGTAAAAGCCGGCAACCTGCGGGTCGCCTCTGCCGCCGCGCATGCGTCCAACATTGACCTGTGCGATTTGATACCCGCTCATCGCCGGGTCTTGACCGCAATCGACTCGGGCAGCTCCTCGCCGAACACCCGCTGGTAATATTCCGCCACGATCGAGCGCTCGGCCTCGTCGCATTTGTTCAGGAACGACAGCCGGAACGCGAAGCCCAAATTGCTGAAGATCGTCGCGTTCTGCGCCCAGGTCAGCACGGTGCGCGGGCTCATCACGGTCGAGATGTCGCCCGCCATGAAGCCGGCGCGGGTCATGTCGGCGACCTTGACCATGTTCGCCACCGTCTTGGCATCGAAGCCCGGGACCTTACCGATGACGATCTTCGCCTCGGTCGCGGCCGGCAGATAGTTGAGCGTCGTGACGATCGACCAGCGGTCCATCTGGCCCTGGTTGATCTGCTGCGTGCCGTGGTACAGCCCGGTGGTATCGCCGAGCCCCACGGTGTTCGCGGTGGCGAACAGCCGGAACCACTTCGACGGCCGGATAACGCGGTTCTGGTCGAGCAAAGTCAGCTTGCCCTCGACTTCGAGAACCCGCTGGATGACGAACATCACGTCGGGGCGTCCCGCGTCATATTCGTCGAACACCAGTGCCGTCGGGGTCTGCAGCGCCCATGGCAGCAGGCCCTCGCGGAACTCGGTGACCTGCTTGCCGTCGCGCAGCACGATCGCGTCCTTGCCGATCAGGTCGATGCGGCTGATGTGGCTGTCGAGGTTGATCCGCACGCACGGCCAGTTCAATCGCGCCGCGACCTGCTCGATATGCGTCGACTTGCCGGTGCCGTGATAGCCCTGGATCATCACCCGGCGATTGAACGCGAAGCCCGCGAGGATCGCCAGCGTCGTGTCGGGATCGAAGACGTAATCGGTGTCGAGATCGGGGACACGCTCGTCGGCCTGGCTGAAGGCGGGGACCTTCAGGTCGATATCGACGCCGAAGATTTCGCGCGCGTCGATCGTCGTGTCGGGCGCGTCGAGCACGGTCGCGTCGTGGTGGTCGGGTTCGGTCGCAAGCAGCGTCATGGGCACGGGGACTCGGCTCCTTCAGGCGGGGCGCGCAAAGGCAGGGGCGGATTTCAGCTGCGTATAGGCTTGCACGACTTCCTGCAACTTCGCCTCGTGCGACCGATCCCCGCCGTTGCTGTCGGGATGATAACGCCTGACCAGCGTTTTATAGGCCCGGCGAATCTCGGGCAGCGTCGCTTCCACTTCGAGCCCAAGCGTCTTCAGCGCGCGCAGTTCGGCATCACCCACCACGACGCCCGACTTTGCCCGCCGCCCGTTGAACATCTCGGCCCCGTAGCGCCCGCCGACGACGCCGAGCGGATCGGCAAAGCGCAAGCCGGGGTCGTGCGCGGCGCGCTCCCAGCCGGCCAGCGGCGACTGCGCCTGCGCGATCGCATCGGGGCTCATGCCGTCGAAGAAATTGTAGCTGTCGTTGAACTCGCGGACATGGTCGAGGCACAGCCACTGCCAACCGCCGACCGCGCCGGCGATACGGTTCGACTTCGGCGCGCGGAACTCGCCCGGCAGCGGACAGCCGGGATGGCTGCACGGCGTCGGCTCGGGCAAATGCACGCGGCCGTGAAACCGCGACCGGCGGATGGGGCTACCGTCGCTCAAAACGCGTTCGACTCCATGAGGGCGGCTGCCGTAGCGGCCGTGATTGGCAGCGGCAATAATTCGATATAGGTCGGCCGCCAAGCGTCTGGGAGAGCAAGATGGGACCGATCGCACACGAAATCACCACCCGGCTCAACGCCGCACTGTCCCCGGTATCGCTCGAAGTCGTCGACGACAGCGACGACCACAGCGGCCACGCCGGCCACAGCGGCGCGGGCGAGAGCCACTTCACCGTGCGCATCGCGTCCGCGGCGTTCGCCGGCCAGTCGCGGCTCGACCGCCAGCGCGCGGTCTATGCCGCGCTCGGCGACCTTGTCGCTCCCGACCGCATCCACGCGCTGGTCATCGAGGCGAGCCTGCCGGGCGCGGGCTGAGCAGCGGCCCTCTCATCACGAGGCTTGAACCGCGCCGCCCGCCGCCGCATAGCAACTCGCAGGCCGGCTTAGCTCAGATGGTAGAGCACCTGATTTGTAATCAGGGGGTCGCGGGTTCGATTCCTGCAGCCGGCACCATAAAATCAGCATGTTGGACAGAGCTACCGTTTTAACAACTCAATTAAAACGGTAATTCAAACGGTGATGTTTGCAAGGCTGTGTCGCTGAATGCGATCGACAATTCGCGGGGCTAGTCAGATCAGTCTCGCTGCCTGACAGATGGGATTCGTACCGCGATTGGACGGAAAGAAGATTTGCTAGGGACGGCGTAGGCATCAGCACATGTCCCACACGGCCACACGGCGGCCCAGTGGTTCTGTCCTGCACGGTAAAAAAGTGCTCGCCCAGCCGGCCAAATACCAGACCGAGATCGAGATTAGAGTGAGAGGGCCGCGGCGTTCGCCGTGACGGGTTGAGGGTCGAGAGAAAGACTCCCGGCCGGCCCGTCCGGAGACCTGCCATGCTTCAGACCCTGCCTTCCCGTCGCGCCGATCCAGCCGGCTCCGCGCCGTCGGTCACCAGCGCCTACAAGGTCGACATCAGCCGCGGCCAGCGGATCGGCCGCGTCTCGTCGGAATGGTTCAGCCGCCCCGACGACGAGCGCTACCTGTCGTTGAGCGCCCTCTACGACAGCGTGCATACCCGGGCCGAGCGCGCTGCCGCCCACACCGTCGAGACCCGCGCCATCCGCGTCGAAGCCAGCCGCGACAACGCCGAGCGGCTGACGCTCCTCGTACCCGGCCGTAACACACCGGTTGCGCCGACCCACTGGTCGTTCGGCCAGCTGTGCGGTCTCGTCGCCGCACCCGCCGGCTACCTCCGCCAGCTGCCCGCGCCGCTCGCCGCGATCAACCTCCAGCACGGGCTCGCCTCGCATCGCGCCGAACTGGTCAAGACGCTCGAAGCCGATGATGGCCGGATCGAGCTCCGCGCCGTGACCGGGCCCGACTATGGACGCATCTGGGATCACGAACTGGTCGAGGCGGTGATGCGCATCGCTGGCGACGGCGTCGGCGACACCCGCTGGAAGGTACCGGGCACGCTCGACTGGTCGACGATGACCCACAACCCATTCGTCGAGGTGACCAAGGATACGACGACGCTGTACGCCAGCGACCGCGATGTCTTCCTGTTCCTCGTCGACGACACCC